>JBDLQY010000215.1:0-34310 GCA_039800325.1 Pseudomonadota bacterium
CCAGCATTTCGGCGGCGAGCTTCTCAAGCCGGCACTCGGTATAACGCATCGCAGCGGCGTTGTCCCCGTCAACCGAGCCGAAGTTGCCCTGACCGTCGACCAGCGGGTAGCGCAGTGAAAAATCCTGCGCCATGCGTACCAGCGTGTCGTAAATAGCGCTGTCACCATGGGGGTGGAACTTACCCATGACGTCGCCCACTACACGCGCGCACTTGACGTACGATCGATTCCAGACGTTGTTGGCCTCATGCATCGCGAACAGAACGCGACGGTGAACCGGCTTCAAACCATCGCGCACATCGGGCAGGGCGCGCCCGACGATAACGCTCATGGCGTAATCAAGATACGAGCGCCGCATCTCCTCTTCGAGGCTGATCGGCAGCGTTTCCTTGGCGAACTGATCCATCAGGCTGGGTCCAACGAGCGCACGAAGCGCGTTGCGGTGATGACGGAGGGCATCGGTCTGGCTTGCGGCAGAAAGCCCCCGCAAAATCTTTGAATTTTATCATCGATGTGCTTAACTGGCGCCCCATGGCAAATCCCAGCTCAAGCGATACAAGCCTGATCGTGCCGGAGTGGATCGCGCCGGTGGTCCCAGCTGGCCAGGTGCTGCGAGGGCATGCGCTGGCTGTACGTGCAGGCCGAATCGAAGCGGTTCTGCCTTTGGCCGAGGCCGACGCACGTTATCCGGATGCCGCCCGTCAGGTACTCGATAGCCACCTGCTCATTCCCGGCCTGGTTAACCTGCATACACATGCCGCCATGTCGCTTCTGCGCGGCATCGGTGACGACCTGCCGCTTGAGCGCTGGCTGCGCGAGCGCATTTGGCCTGCGGAGTCTCGGCTGGCGGGCCACGAGTTCGTACACGATGGCAGCCTGCTCGCAGCGCGCGAAATGCTTCTGGGCGGTGTCACAACCTTTAACGACATGTATTTTTTCCCCGAGGCGACCGCCCAGGCTGCGCGTGCGTTGGGCATGCGCGTAGCCCTGGGATTGATCGTCATCGGCTTTCCGTCGGCCTGGGCATCCACGCCCGCCGACTACCTGCGCAAGGGGCTGAACCTGCGCGACGAGTTGCGTGGCGAAGAGCGTTTGTCGTTCTGCCTGGCGCCGCATGCGCCTTATACGGTAGACGAAGATACCCTGCGCCAGGTGGCCATGCTGGCCAATGAGCTCGAGCTGCCTGTCCATATTCATGTGCACGAAACCGCCACTGAGGTGGACGACAGCATTCGCCAGCACGGCCGGCGTCCGCTGGATCGTCTAGACGCACTCGGGCTGGTCGGGCCTCAGCTTCTTGCTGTTCACGCCGTGCACCTGACGCCCGCCGAAATCGATCTACTGGGTGAACGCGGTGCATCGGTTGCCCACTGCCCGCACTCCAATCTCAAGCTCGCAAGCGGCATCGCCCCGGTCGCACAGCTGCTAAAGACTGGTGTCAACGTCGGCATCGGCACAGATGGATCCGCCAGTAATAACCGGCTCGACCTGCTGCAGGAAGCCCGAACGGCCACGCTGCTGGCCAAGGCAAACGCGCACGATGCCGCCGCCTGGCCGGCTCATCGCGTGTTGCATGCGCTCACTTTAGGAGGGGCCCAGGCGCTGGGTCTCGATAGCCGAATTGGCTCGATCGAGGCCGGAAAATGCGCTGACCTGGTGGCTATCGACCTGTCGGCAACCGAGCTCAGCCCGATTTTTGACCCGGTTGCGCAACTGGTTTATGCCGCCGGGCGCGAACATGTCAGTCACGTCTGGATTGACGGGGTACCTGTTGTTGAAAAGCGACAACTTGTTTTGCGTTCGGCCATATCCGCCGTCGGAGAAGTTCTCGGACGAATGGCCGTGTGGCAAAATCGTGTCCAAGTGGCGTTAGAAATTCCGTCATAGGGATTTCTTCGCGGGTACGTCCCGACAAGTTTTAGTCGGGTCTTGTTTTATCGATGATGGTTTGCTTTCTGCTTATCCGTCGTCGCCTTGATTTCACCGAGAGGAGCAACATGAACAAACCGGTCACACTGGCGTATGCCGTCGCAGCGGCCCTGATCGCCGCGTCTTCCGTTTCGGTCGCGCAGCAGATCGACCCCAAGAACAGCGGCTACGTCGCAAGCCCCGACAACAACGTCGTCAAGAGCGGCGCTGGTCTGTGCGTGCGCACTGGCTATTTCACGCCGGCCAACGCCATCAAAGGCTGCGATGACGATCTGTTGCCCAAGCCCGCCCCGGCTCCGGCTCCTGCGCCCGCACCGGCTCCGGCCCCCGCTCCTCGTCCCGCGCCGGCCCCGGCCCCGGCTCCGGCGCCTACCAGCGAAAAGGTCACTTTCGCGGCCGACGCCTTCTTCGACTTCGACAAGTCTGTGGTCAAGCCCGAGGGCCGCGCCAAGCTTGACGATCTGGTCGGCAAAATCCGTGGCATCACCCTTGAAGTCGTGATCGCGGTCGGTCACACCGATAGCGTCGGCACCGACGCTTACAACCAGCGTCTGTCCGTGCGCCGTGCTGAGGCCGTTAAAGCCTATCTGGTCAGCAAGGGCATTCCCGCCAACCGCATCTACACCGAAGGCAAAGGCGAGAAGCAGCCCGTGGCTGACAACCGCACCGCCGCCGGTCGCGCCAAGAACCGCCGCGTCGAAGTCGAAGTCGTGGGCACCCGTCCGCGTCGTTAACCGAGACGCCGATCCGGGCCTCCCGGGGCCTGGGTCTGAAAAGCCCCGTCTTTTTCGACGGGGTTTTTTTTTGCAAACCCTGACCGGAGTCTTGTGCAATGTCCCAACCCACCACCACAGCCAACGCTGATGCGGCCGAGCTCGCCAAATTTCAGGCACTCGCGGCCAAATGGTGGGACCCAAACGCCGAATTCCGACCCTTGCACGAAATCAATCCACTTCGTCTGGGCTGGATTGAGGCCAAGATCAGTCTCAGCGGCAGGCGCGTACTTGATGTCGGGTGCGGCGGCGGCATACTAGCCGAGGCCATGGCTGGACGCGGTGCTGATGTGCTGGGCATAGACCTGGCGGAACGCTCACTGGCGGTCGCTGAGTTGCATGCACTCGAAAGCGGGGCCCAGGTCCGGTATGAGCGCGTCGCAGCCGAGGACCTGGCCGCGCGCGAACCCGCTGGCTTTGACGTGGTCACCTGCATGGAAATGCTCGAGCACGTGCCAGATCCGCAGTCGACGATTCGGGCCTGCGCCACCCTGGTCAAGCCGGGCGGCTGGGTATTTTTCTCGACCATCAATCGCAATCCGAAGTCGTTTCTGTTTGCCATCATTGGTGCCGAGTACATCCTGCGGCTGCTGCCGAAGGGTACGCATGAGTACGCCCGCTTCATCCGACCGTCTGAGCTTGCCACCGGGGCCCGCAGCACCGGTCTTGATGAGCTTGCCTGGACCGGACTGACCTACAATCCGCTCACACGGCAGTACCGCCTCGACGCGCGTGACCTGAGCGTCAACTACGTGGGCGCTTTTCGGCGGGCGTCCCAATAACGGACCAATTACCCTATGTTTTCTTTTCAAGCTCAGGCCGTCTTTTTTGATCTGGACGGCACCTTGGCCGATACAGCGCCCGACCTTGCGGCACCGATTCACCTGATGCGCGCAGCCCGAGGACTGCCACCGATCGACGAATCACAGCTGCGTCCGTTTACCTCCATGGGCGCACGGGGCCTGCTGGGCCAGGGCTTCAAGGTCAAGCCCAGTGACGCCGAGTTCGAGACCTTGCGCGCCGAGTTTCTGGCCCACTATGAAAAAGACCTGGTGCGTCATACGGTTCTGTTTGAGGGTATGCATCAGGTGCTCGCCGAGCTTGATGCCGCCGGTATTCGCTGGGGTGTCATCAGCAACAAGGTTGAGCGCTATGTTCGCCCCATTCTGGCCGGCTTGGGATTGATCGATCGGTCCGTCTGTGCCATTGGCGGCGACACCGCCGCGCATCCCAAACCGCATCCTGCGCCCCTGCTACTGGGCGCCTCACAGGCCCAAGTCGACCCCACTCGATGCATCTATATCGGTGATGACCTGCGCGACATCGAAGCCGGCCGGGCCGCTGGCATGGGCACTGTGGCGGCTGCCTACGGCTACTGCGGGGAGGCGCATCCGCCCCATGCCTGGGGAGCAGACTTTCTCATCGATCATCCCGCGCAGCTGATGCGACTGCTGCCGCGTTAAGCTCAGCGCGGTAGGGCCCGCGCGACGATGGCTGCGGTATCAAGGCCGGGCGGCAGCGTACCGAAGTTGAAACCGGCTGTGTCCAGTCCGCCTAAACGGCTGGCGCACCAGGCATCGGCCACTGCGGCCGGAGCGTGTTGCAACAACAGAGCCGCCTGCCACAGACAGGCCAATTGCTCGCTCAGATAGCGCGCCTGACCGGGATCTTCGCCAGACTGCGCCAGCATGGTGTCGAGTTGTGCCGATGCGCGGTCAAAGCGGCGGTCAGCGCCACGAACAACAGACAACTCAGCGCGCAGCGCCTCTACGCTGTCGGTCTGTCGCCCGAGCACCCGCAGCACATCAAGACAGATTACGTTGCCAGATCCCTCCCAGATTGAGTTCACCGGCATCTCGCGGTACAGACGGGCCATGGGAGCTTCCTCGGTGTAGCCATTACCACCCAAGACCTCCATGGCCTCGGCCGCGAAGCTGGGTCCTCGTTTGCAGATCCAGTATTTGGCCAGCGGCGTACCCAGACGTAACAGAGCAGCGGCAGACGCGTCGTCGCGCTGATCGAGCGCCCGCGCCAGTCGCAGGCTGAGTGCGGTGGCTGCCTCTGATTCGATGGCCAGATCGGCGAGTACGTTGCGCATCAGCGGCTGTTCGATCAATGCATGACCAAACGCAGAGCGTAATGACGCATGATGCAAGGCGTTGGCCAGGGCCCAGCGCATCATGCCGGCCGTGCCCAGCGCACAATCGAGCCGAGTCAGGTTGCCCATTTCGAGAATGGTGGCGATGCCACGTCCAGCCTCGCCCAACCGATAGGCAACAGCCCCGTCGAGTTCAAGCTCCGATGACGCGTTGGAACGATTCCCCAGTTTGTCCTTGAGACGCTGGATGGTCAGTGCGTTGGGTTGACCGTCATTCAGCCAGCGCGGCATGAAAAAACAACTGGGCGATCGTCCATCACCAACGCCTTCCTGCGCCAGGACCAGAAAGGCATCACACATCGGCGCCGATAGAAACCATTTATGGCCAGTCAGGGTGAAACGTTCACCCCACTGATCCTCGCCTGCAGGCTCGGCATGCGTGCGATTAGCGCGTACATCAGAGCCACCCTGCTTTTCGGTCATACCCATGCCGATCAGCGCACCCTGCTTCGCATGCACTGGCCCAACACTTGGGTCGTAGCGCCGCGACAGCAGCGCCGGCAACCAGTCTCGCGCCAGGGCAGGATTGCGGGCAATCACCGGTATCGCCGCATAGGTCATCGTGACCGGGCACTGAGTACCGTTTTCGACCTGCGCAAACATCAGGTAACGGGCAGCACGCGCGACCTGAACGCCAGGCCCGGGCGCAGCCCAGGGTTCGCTGTGCGTGCCGGTTTCCAGCAGACGGGTCATCAAGGCGTGCCAGGCAGGATGGAATTCAACGCGATCGATGCGACGTCCAAAACGATCATGCGTACGCAGCCTGGGCGGATACTCGTTGGCCAGACGTCCCAGTTCGAGGGTGTCTGACTGTCCAAGATCAGCGCCGAGCGTGCGCAGCGATTCGGTGAAGCGTCCTGCACCATGGGCTTGGCAGTGCTGGATGAGTGCCTGATCGGAATCGAACAGGTTCAGATCCTGCAGGGCTGTGGCCTGGTTGAAGACTTCGTGGGTCTGCCGCATGGAAGCTCCAGCCTGATCGATGTTGATCGTTGAACTAAGGACGCACCCCAGGCCCCTCTAGCGGCATGCCCGCAGCACGACGCATAAGATACGCCTCCAGTGCCAGGTAAGCACCATCGCCCGAGGGAAACGGCTCTGCCCGAATGCCGGCAAGACACCCGCGGATGCGGCGCTCGATCGAACCCACAGACTCCCACTGCAGGCGGTAGACCGGATAGGCGGTGGGGTGAGCCTGAGGGATAGGGCTTCCGCCCAGTCTGCGACCCGCGAGGTCGTCATGGCACTGCGCGCAGGACAGGGCAAGCTGCCCGAAGGGCTGTCGCCAGAGGCGCTCGCCAGCCCCCTGTAGCTCGTGTAGCGGCGCCTGATCGGGCGCCCGTATGAGCGCCCCGCGCGAGGCCAGAGACACGGCCGCCTCCAGCGCCAGGGCTTGCGACGACTCGCGCGGCCAGGCGGGCGCTTGCTGATGCGCGACGCGACAATTCGACAGCCGATCCCGCAAGGACAGCACACGCCCCAATCGATCATCCCAGGCGGGATAGCGGGCCGCGACCCCGCTCATCGCCTGATCGAGCTCACCGTGACAGCTGGCACATGACTGGCCAGCTTGAGGGGCCCGGGTATTCCACAGCGCGCGACCCTGCGCGACGGCCAGCATGGCCGGATTCTGCCCATCATCCAGCTGCAGCGCGCGCGCGGTCGGGCTCATGAACTGCAGTCCCGAACGGCGATCATCGGTACCCGCCTGCCCAGTACTCGGCGGAATTTGTTCGCGGGCCATTGCAGACATAAGCAGGCACTGCCCGATCAGCAAGAGACCCGCCGTTAGAAGTCTGCTTATTCGTCCCGCTTTGCTGCGTGAGTGGGAAATCATTCCACGTTCAGCCAAACACGCTCTTCATGGGTGAAACCATGATCGCCTCGCCACCGCAGCGTCAACTCGCCACTGCGCTCGGCGATCACCGTGAAGGCGAGGTAAGGATTGGCTGATACAGCGGGAAAGATCTGGGCTGAAAACACGGGCTCGCCCAGGTACGTACAACTGAAATGGCGAATAATGTCGCGCGCCAGCAGTTCGCCCGTAGCACTGCGCCGATGCCCGCTCTCCATCGGATGCCCCAGGGTGGCTCGCACGGTCACCGGCTCGCCCGCCCGCACCCGCTGCGGCACCTGAACAAGTGCGCGGACGCTCACGGATGATCTTTCACGAGCGAACACCTTTGTCTGGGCCAAGGCTGAATTCGACTGCCAGCAGGCCTCATGAATCACCCTCGATGCAGGCTGCGAGCGTGACCACCACGGCCTGCCTGTGCACCCACACACTGCCGTCGGACATCCGCGCGATCGCCACAACCGCCTGCGACGTGGCCAGCCGAATACGGGTGGATACCTGCGCGAGTCCGCTACGGGGTGTCAGGTGGAAGCGTACGACCTCAGGCTGAGGATTACGATCAGCGAAGAGCGCAATAGCCTGCACGTGATCAGCCGCCGTCATAGGCGATTCAACCTGAACGGTGACAGGGACCACATTGCCGTTATCGATCAGAGGCGCCACGTCGATTGTGACGCGACCGGTCTGTAGGGGCGCACCCTGAGTGAAGGCATCGATAGCCGCTGCCAGCGACGATGCCGGTGCAACGACATCGTCAGAATGTGAAGCAGCAGACGGCGCAAGCGTCGCACCCAGCGAGGGCGCGCAGACCAAAGCATTAGCCAAACCCATCAGGCTGCCAGCGGCCACTATTCGGCGGCGCGCAATCATGCCGTCAAGTGCGCCACCGGGCGCCTGCGAAGACGCTGCCTTGTCATGGGTACACCGTGAAGTCCGTGCCACATCACTCATGGCCGCACCTCGGGTGTCTTCAGCGTCTGCAAAAAAGCGACCACATCTTCAATCTGCTGCGCATCGAGCAGGGTCTTGCCACGACGGTTGGAAGCCACCCGGGCTGCTGGATCAGCAACAAAATAGGCCGGCATGACCGAATCAGGATTGAGCGCTCGGGTGTTGACGATTCGACTGCGTAACTGACCGGCGTCCCAGCGCGCCCCAGCGCCCTGCAGTGATGGCGCGATCGTGCCCTGCTGTGGTGCTTCGGGAAATGGACCACTATGACATAGAAGGCACAGGCCCAGGCTGCGATCCGCGACGATGGCGCGACCACGGACCGGATCGCCCGGCTGCCCGCTAAGCGGCGCATCAATACGCTCAAGCGCACCGGCTGGTGCCACCATCATCATGCCACTGACAACACCAAACGTTACGCGACTCAATGCGATCCGATAGGCCCAAGACAGCACGGCTAACGCTTCCCCATGAATCACGCAGCCTGCCGAGGCTCAGGCCCGCGCCAGGCTCTGCCCCGCCAACGGCAAACGTCGGATGCGCTTACCAGTGGCGGTAAAAATAGCATTAAGCACCGCAGGGGCTGCGACTGCAATCGTCGGTTCACCCACCCCACCCCAGAATCCGCCCGAGGGCATCACAATGGTTTCGACCTTGGGCATGTGACGCATCATGACGACCGGATACTGATGAAAATTCGCCTGTTCCATTCGCCCGTCGCGCTGGGTGCATTGTCCGAATAAGGCGGCCGACAGTCCGTACGCGAATGAGCCCTCAACCTGAGCCTCGATCTGCTGAGGATTGACGGCGTGACCGCAATCGGTCGCGGCCACGATGCGGTGAATAATGAGCTCACCCGCCGCACTCACCGAGATCTCGGCACAGGCGGCCACGTAGCTGCCAAAACCGTGAGTCTGCGCAAGGCCTCGGAATACCTTCATGCCGTTGACATCGGTCGCGGGCGTCGACCAGCCAACCCTCTGTGCAACCGCCTCAAGCACCGCTCGGTGTCGCGGATGCGAGTGCATCAAGGCCAGACGCAGCGCGAGGGGATCCTGTCCGGTTGCGGCAGCAATTTCGTCCAGGAAGCACTCGACATAGATGGCGTTCTGATTCAGATTCACACCACGCCAGAATCCGGGGGGTACCGACGGATTACGCATGGCGTGATCAATCAACAGATTGGGAATGCTGTACCCAAAGGCTGCTTCAGCTCCTCCAGGATTGAGGCCCTGAAACACCACAGGATCGCGGCCGTCACGCACATTCGCCGGGAAGACGCCGGCCAGGATTGACTGACCGACAATACGCATGTGCAAGGCGGTGAGCCTGCCCTGATCATCCAGTCCTGCAGTCAGCTTGCATTGAGTCACCGGATGGAAGCGCCCGTGCAGCATGTCTTCCTCGCGAGACCACAGCAGCTTTACCGGAACGCCGGGCATCTGGCGCGCTATCTGCACGGCCTGTCGCACCCAATCATGCACCGCCCCACGCCGCCCAAAGCCACCGCCCAGCGGCAGCTTGTAGACCTCGCACTGACCCGGCGCCAGACCTGACGCCTCAGCAGCTGCAGCCAATGCCGCCTCACCGTTCTGCGTGGGCGTCCAGACCTCGCAACGCTCTGCGGTCACGCGGGCCACTGCATTCATCGGCTCCATGGTCGCGTGATTCTGGTGAGGATAGGCGTAAACAGCCTCGACCCGCCGGGCTGCTGAGGCGAGTGCCGCCCGTGCATCACCCGTCTGGTTACCGACGACAGCCTCAGGAGCGTCAAGCGCGACGCGCAGGACCTGCTCAAAGGACTCACTGGAATGTGTTGCATTGGGCCCAAGGTCCCAGTCAACGGGCAGGGCATCGAGTGCGGTCTTGGCCTGCCACCAATGATCAGCGATGACGGCTACCGCATAGTCACCCACCCGAACCACTTTCCGGATACCGCGCCGCTGCATCACCGCCGACTCGTCGAAGCGTAGCAACTTGCCCCCGAAAACGGGGCAGGCGCGGATAGCCGCGTTGAGCATGCCGGGCAATTGCAGGTCAGCCCCGTAGACCAGCGAGCCATTCGTCTTCTCAACGGTGTCGATTCGGGCCAATCGGCGGCCGGCAATCTGCCATGACGATGGGTTCTTGAGCGGAACCTCAGCGGGCACGGGCAAACGGGCTGCGTCGGCGGCCACCTCTCCGTAGCGAAAGCTGCGTCCCGTCGGCGTATGTGTGATGACGCCGCGCATGACGCTGCACTGAGAGGCCGGCACGCCCCAGCGATCAGCCGCCGCCTGAACCAACATGACGCGCGCGGCGGCACCGCCCTGGCGTACATATTGATGCGACTCGCGAATGCCGCGGCTGCCACCTGTAGAAAAATTACCCCATACGCGCTGCCGTCGGAGATTCTCGCCGGGCGTGGGATACTCGGTACGCACGCGAGCCCAGTCGCATTCCAGCTCTTCGGCCACCAACTGCGCAAGGCCTGTCAGCGTGCCCTGCCCCATCTCAGACCGGGCAATTCGGATCACAACGCTATCGTCGGGGTGCACCACCACCCAGGCATTGATCTCGGGCGGCGAGACAGGTGTAGATGAGCCCTGAGCCACCGCAAAGGGAATGTGAAAGCCCAGGGACAGTCCGCCCGCAGCCGAGGCCGCCAGAAACCGTCTGCGCGACCGGCTGAATGGCGCGTCCCCTGCAGATTGCTGCATGCCGCCTACTCTCGGCCCGTCGACTGAAGGCGCCGGCGACGGTACTGCGCCAAGTGGGTTCTGCGAAAGCGTCTCTTGGTTCATGTGACGCTCCCATCAGGATGCTCAATCGCCAGACCCGCTGCTCGCGGACTCCCCCCTTCAGCAACCACCTTGATAGCCGCCCTCACGCGGTTATACGTACCGCAACGGCAAATGTTGGTGATGGCCTCATCAATATCGCGATCGGTGGGCCGGGGTTTCTCGCGTAGCAGCGCCACCGTCGCCATGATCATGCCGCTCTGACAGTAACCGCATTGCGGCACGTCAAGCGCAACCCAGGCCTTTTGCACCGGGTGAGTTCCGTCGCGCGACAGCCCTTCAATGGTAACCACCTTCTGGCGTTCATTCACACTGGCCAGAGGTCGTGCGCAGCTGCGGGTGGGAACCCCGTCAATATGGACGGTACAGGAGCCGCAGACTGCAATGCCGCAGCCGTACTTGGTTCCCGTAAGTCCCAGTTGTTCTCGAAGCACCCACAGTAAAGGCGTATCGGGGTCGGCATCGACGTCGCGAACAACGCCGTTGACATTCAACTTAACCATGGCAATCCCTTGGCTCGGTCCGGACGTCCGGTGTCTAGCCGTCGATTTAAGCAGCGTACGCCCAGCGCCGGGGAATTTCCCCGCTCAAATAGGGGACTTAAATGACCTTCTATTGGTCATGCCGCAGTTGCGCGTAAGCCTTGCGCGCATCAGCGGGCATTGCAATATTGAGCAATATGGGCGAGAGCAGCGTGGTCACGACACCCATCAGCACCAACGCGGAAAACATCACTGGCCCAATGAAACCACGATCGAAGGCGATGCCTGCCACCACCAGCTCCATGACCCCACGACCGTTGAGAATGGCCCCAAGCGCCAGAGCCTGGCTGTGCGTCATGCCTGCCAACCGCCCTCCCAACCATCCTGCAAAGACCTTGCTGGCGATCGATACCAGCAACACCGACATCACAAAGCCGATCTCATCGAGCGGCGGAAAGCGAAACTCCAGGCCGAGATCAGCGAAAAAAATAGGCGCGAGAAACCCTGCTGTGACGGCTGCCAGCGTGTGGCGTAACTCTTCATAGCGTTGCGCAGTGAAGTGCCGCTTGTCGAGTAATAAGGCACCGAAAAACGCGCCGATGATCACGTGAAATCCCAGGGTCTCGCTCACCATACCGAAGAACAGCACGAACACCACCACCGCACCGAACAAGGCTTCCGCGCCAAAGGTTTTCACCACACGCTCGGGCAGCAGGGTGATGTTGATACCACGCCGCTCGGCGAACACGATGAGCGTGTTGACGCCCAAGACCAGCAGCAGCAGACCCGCCAGTTTGACCGCCGCGAGCGCCCCACTGGCCACTAGCTCAGGGATGCCCGACTCTGCTGGCAGGGCCAGCACTACACCGACAATAAACAGCGCCAGCAGATCATTCAGGATGGCCGTGGCGATGGCGTATCGCGCAATCGGCGTTTCAAGCAGGTTGAGATCAGCCAAAATCTTCACGGCAACCGGTAAAGCCGTGATGGCAATACACAGACCCAGAAAAATCATGCGCATCGCATCGAGTCCGAAGACCTCGGCAATCAACAGACCAGAGCCGAAGGGCAGGACAAAACCCAGCGTCGCGATCACCAGGCCGGGCCCCTTCATGGCACGCACCACGCTGGCAAGATCCATCTCCAGGCCTGCGGCCAGCACCACCAGAAACACCGCCAGCGCAGAAATACCCGAAAGCGCGGCACTCGGTTCGATAAAACCCAGCACCGCTGGTCCCAACACGACACCGGCCAGCATCTCTCCGACCACCGCCGGCTGGTTATAGCGAGCAAACAGATGTCCCATCAGCCTGGCGGTGATGATGAGGACGAGCAGACTGGTCAATAACTCCATGAACTCAATTCGTGGGGTGCGTATTAGCGCGCGCCGCGCACGGGTGCGGCCAGAAACCTGAGATCGGTCACCTTACCCCACTCCACAGGTTCGGGATCAATGGCACGCACGCGCTCCAGACCTTTAACCATGACCGTCATACCCTCCTCGTCCAAGCCGCCAAGGCTCCAGTAGGTGCCGGACGCGCTGAGCAGATGGTCGATCACGGCGCGGGCCACCGTCTCATCCATCGAGTATTCCCCCGCCATGATGAGGGCCGCATCCTGGGGTCTGGTGCGGATAAATTCGACGCCGCGACGGCGAGCCTCGAGGATGCCACGGAGCACACGAGGACTTTTCTCGATGAAATCGCGTTTCACGACACCCACGGTTTGAACCAGCCGCGGTGCAATATCAGCCGACGTCCAGACTCGCCGGTATTGATAGCGTTCACGGCTGTAGGCGGGCTCAGTGATGTAGGCAAGGTCAACGCCGCCATCGCGCAAAGCAGCGAGGCCAGCGGCCATGCTGCCCATAGCCTTGCGCTCAACGCGGCCGACGAGCCCATGGGTTTCCAGCATCATCGAGGTGATGATGTCAGTCACGGATCGTGGCCCGGCATAGGCCAGCTTACGACCGGCCAAATCACCGTACTGAGTGATCGTTGCATCGCTGCGTCGGCAGACCCAGACCTGGTCTGCAACGCTATGAACGCCGCCATGGATGATCGCGATGTCCAGACCCTTACGAATCGCCACAATCGCCGAAGCGAGACTGACCTCTCCATAAGGAACCTCGGAGGCCATCGCATTACGAAGCGTTGCACCGCCCCCCGCAGAGCCGATGAAGCCACGCACCTCAAGCCCTGCCAACTCGCGAAACCAGCCCTTGTTCAGGGCCACAGCGAAGGGCAGCCCGTACATTCCCGTGCCAAAGTGGGTGACGGTAAGGTCGACCTGTTGCGCGCGGACTGTTACAGGCAACACAGACGTCGCTGCGGCGCTTAACAAAGCCCCTCTCATGAACGAGCGCCTATGCTGGCGCATGCAAGCCTCCGGCAGATCGGCAGTGGAATCAACCAGTATAGCGATGCGTAAAGGCTGCCTGTTAAGATCGCGCGCCTCAGACTTTGGAGAGTCCCCATGAGTACGCTCTGCGAACGTATCGAATTAGCGCCGGGTTACACCGTTTCGCGCCTGGTCAAGGGGGGCTGGCATTTGGCTGGTGGTCATGGCCCAGTTGACCGGGCTCAGGCGATTCAGGATATGGCGGAGTTCGTACGGGCGGGCATCACCACGTTTGACTGCGCCGATCATTACACAGGGGTCGAGGAGCTGATCGGTGACTTCCGCGCTGCCCATCCAGCGCTCGGCCAGCAGGTGCAAATTCATACCAAGTGCGTACCTGATTACGATCGCATGACGAGCTGCGACGCCACCTATCTTCAAAGTATCATCGATCGCTCACTAACGCGATTGCAAACCGATTGCCTCGATCTGGTGCAGTTCCACTGGTGGAACTACAGCGTGCCTGGTTATGTCGAGGCCATGCAGGCGCTCGACAATATGCGACAGGCCGGCAAAATCCGTTTTCTGGGGCTGAACAACTCGAATGTTGCCCGCACGCGCGAACTGCTTGATGCCGGCATCCCCCTGCTGAGCACCCAGGTTCAGTATTCGTGCATTGACACGCGGCCCGAGAAGGGCCTGGTCGAGCTGTGCCAACAACGCGGTGTCCACCTGCTGTGTTACGGCTCACTCGCGGGCGGTTTCATGGCCCGCCGCTGGCTGAATCAGCCGGAACCGTTTGAGCCCCTGGAAAACCGGTCCCTGACCAAATACAAACTGATTATCGAGGACGCCGGCGGCTGGACCTGGTTTCAAAAGCTGCTCGCACTGCTCGGCGACATTGCCCGAGAACACGACGTCGATCTGCCTCAGGTTGCGACCCGTTGGGTGCTCGACCAGACGCAGGCCGCCTGCGCCATCGTAGGCGCCACCTCGTCACGTCATCTGCAGGCCAATCTTCGCGCCAGCGGTCTCGCGTTGACCGCCCGCGATCACGCCCGCATTCGTGCTCTTATGAATAGTCGCGAGCCGGTACCGGGCGATGTCTATGATCTAGAACGCGACAAGACGGGCCGACACGGTCGCATCATGCGCTACAACTTAAACGAGGGCAGACATTAAACGCGAAACGGGTACCCGTTGCACATGGGCTTTCAACAAGCGGGGTCGAGCCCTCGGCTACGCGGGAGCTGGAGGCCAAGCCTGATTCAGTGAAGCGGTTTCACCACCCGGCCGCCCTGCATGATGAGGCGCAGCCGTTCGCCCTGACCCAGCAGGCAGTTGATATCCGTGAGAGGGTTACCGTCAATCAGCAGAATGTCTGCGCGCGCGCCGGGCACGATCTCGCCCAGAATGCCTTCGCGCCTGAGCAGGGCTGCCGCATGAATCGTCGCCGCCCGAATCGCCTCCAGGTTACCCAGCACTTCGGCCCGCAGTCGAAACTCTTCAGCCTGCAGGCGATGCGACTCGCCTAAGAGATCGCTGCCAAAAGCCATGGTCACGCCCGCTTCGCGAAAAATCTCAAGAGACCGCATGGCACCAGCCCGAGCGGTTTCAATCTTCGCAACCGATTCAGCGGGCAGGCCCAGGGCCGCACCCTCACTGGCCAGGGCCTCATAAGTGATCACGGTTGGCACGGCGAAGGCCCCATGGCTTGCCATGATCTGTGCCGCCTCAGGCGTAACCAGGTTGCCATGCTCGATGCTGCGCACACCGCACTCCACCGCGCGCGCAATCGCCTTACCGGTATAGGCATGCGCCAGTACGTAGGTATCTGAGTTGCTGGCCTCTTCGACGATGGTGGTGATTTCCTCTCGCGAGTAACCCAGAAAGTGAATCGGATCCGACGGTGAGGAAACCCCACCCGAGGCCATGATCTTGATCTGCGAAGCCCCGCGCAGAATTTCTTCGCGTACCGCCAGTCGAACCGCATCAGTGCCGTCGACCACGCGCGCAAGCACCCCCACCTTGCTGGAACATGCGCAGGGCTCGATCACATCGGTCCGCCCGCGTCCGTCGCCGTGTCCGCCTGTTTGTGACAAAGCCTTGCCCGAGGCAAAAATGCGAGGCCCGACCATCATGCCTTCAGCAACCGCCGTATCAAACGAGCCGTCTGCGCCACCTGCATCGCGCACCGTCGTGAACCCGCGCATGAGCATGCCCTTCATGATGGGCATCGCGCGCAGGGCTGCGAACAAATTCGTCGAGCGCGCAGTCTGCGCGAAGTTGTAGCTGGAGGCGATCACATGCACGTGACAGTCAATCCAGCCCGGGGCCAGCGTAAAGCCCCGTGCGTCGATGACCTGATCGGCAGCCGGGGCCTGTCCCTGCGCACTGACCTCACGGACGGTATCGCCCTCTACCAGCACGCACACGTTCTCTCGAATACAGCCGGCACGGGGATCCAGCAGGTTGGCGTGGTCAAACCGGATTCGGGTTGGGGCGGCGGTCATGGTCAGCCTTCAAAAAATTTGTCTGTTGATTATCTTGCAGCAGTCGCGTTTGTTTGTCACACGACGGGTCTTGCGCTTGCAAGCAGCGCTTAACGCAAAAGCTTAGACAGCACATCCACGCCGCGCCTTAAAGCCTCAGGTGCAAAACCGCCAAAGCCCAACAGTAGCGCAGGAGGGTGGCAGGCATTCAGCCGAAATCGCGACAAGGGCGCCAGCTCAATACCCTGCTCTCGCGCACGCGCCGCGATCCGCTGATCATCCAGGGCCGGGTCAAGCCAGGCCAGGGTCTGTAAGCCCGATTCAGCCGCAGCAACCGATACGGCCTGTCCCAGCTGGCGCTGACAGGCCTCCAGCAAGGCTGACTGCCGATCCTGGTAAAGCGCACGCATGCGTCGTACGTGGCGCGCCAGATGCCCGTCTGCAATGAATCGGGCCAGAACCCGTTGCTCGAGCGCGCTGCCATGCCGGCCTGCCACGGCTCGCGCAGCCACCAGCGGCCCCAGCAAACTGCGCGGCGCCACAATGAAACCCACCCGCAGCGATGGAAACAGCACCTTCGAGTAGGTGCCCACGTAAATGACATGCTGTCCGCCATCGAGACCCTGCAGCGAGGGAATCGGACGTCCTTCGAAGCGATACTCGCTGTCGTAGTCATCCTCAATGACCCAGGCGCTGTGGCGTCGTGCCCAGTCAATCAGCGACAGTCGGCGAGGCAGGCTCATGGTGACACCCATGGGGAACTGTCGTGACGGACACACAATCAGCACGCTCGGGCCATCGGCAACCGACCTCCCGTCCGGCGGCAGGGATGCACCCTGATCATCAACGGCCAGTGCGACCACCTGTAGCCCGGATGCACGAGCGGCCGATAAAGCACCCGGGTAACACGGATCCTCCAGCCCCACGTAGTCACCGGGCGCGGTGAGAACCCGCAAAAGCAGGTCAAGGGCATGCTGGGCACCTGCGGTAATCACAATGTCATCGGCCCGACATTGCACGCCCCGGGCAATGGCCACATGCTCGGCGATAGCCTGCCGAAGTTCAGCTTCGCCCTGCGCTTCGGTTTCGCCCAAGAGCGAACCCTGAGCGCCGGCGGACGCAGCCTCTCGAACCAGACGTGCCTGCAACCGCAACCAGGTATCCAGCGGAAACTGATCCAGCGCCGGATAGTTCACCCGAAATGGCACCGACGGAATCGCCTGGCGAAGCGAGGTCGGCACAAAACTAAAGTCATGGCGCGGCTCACGTACGGGCAGACCCGTTGCTCTCGAGACGGAGCCCGAACCCGGTTCACGGGTTCGCACAGGCTGGGCACGACCGGTGGCAGCCGCGGCAGGCAGAAGCGGCGAAACGTAATGACCGGAACCCCGAAACGCCTTCACATAGCCTTCGGCCTCCAGTCGCGAGTAAGCACTGAGCACCGTGTTTCGCGCCAGCCCTTCCTGCGCGGCCAGCGCACGGCTTGAACTCAGCCGCTGCCCCGGACGCAGCGCCCCGCTCAGGATGGCTTCACGCAGACGCGCGTAAAGCTGTCCGTGCAGGCTGTCATGACAGGCACCCCCAAGTGGATCCATCTGATTTTCCAAAACTGGTCCTTGCGGTGCGCCACTATCCCGCTTAGCCTACGGTGGTTGCAAGCACTGGCTGTCAGATCGACTTGTAATCGCGCGAAAAATGGCACGCCCAATCCGGGCACCACTGCTCAGGGCCAGTACGAAATACGGCCGCAGTCGCGCGCAACCTTGGGGAGGAGACATCATGAGCATTCAGCGAATCGTCGCCAAGTTCGCGGCGCTGCTGTTCGGCACGGTGGTATCAGTGGCCGCGGCACAGACGCCACAGCGAGGCGGTACCCTGCAATCAGCCCTCTGGCCGCAGCCACCGGGCATCGTGCCGGGTCTGTTTTTGCAAGCGCCCGCACTACTGCCTGGCACCAAAATGTTTGAGGGCTTACTGACCTACGACTTTGACCTCAAACCGCAACCTATGCTGGCCGAATCCTGGGCCATTTCTGCGGACGGTCTCAAGTACACCTTCAAACTGCGCCGCAACGTCACCTGGCACGATGGCAAACCCTTCACGGCCGACGATGTGGTCTTCACCTTCGGTGAGTTTTTGGTCGACGTGCATCCGCGCTCTAAGGCGGTGTTTCAGCGCACAACAGTCACCAAAGTTGACAGTCATACCGTCGAGTTCAGCCTGAAGGAACCGTTCAGTCCGCTGATTCGCAGCTTTGATGCCATCGGTGCGCCGGTATTGCCCGCTCACCTCTACAAAGGTACCGATTTCCGCAAAAACCCCAACAATGAAAAACCGGTCGGTACGGGTCCCTTCGTTTTCAAAGAGTGGAAGCGCGGCGAGTACATTCACCTGGTACGTAATGACAAGTACTGGCGTGAGGGGATGCCGTATCTGGACGAGATCTACTATCGATTCATTCCTGATGCGGCTTCGCGCGCGCTCGCACTTGAGAGCCAGCAGATTCATCTGGCCACGCAGAACGACCTCGAACTGATCGATGCGGCGCGTCTTTCCAAGCTGCCCTATCTGGAGGGCACCCATAAGGGTTGGGAGTGGGGTTCGCCCATCGCCTGGATCGAAATGAATCTGCGCAAACCGCCTTTCAACGACCCACGTTTCCGGCAGGCTGTGCTGCACGCGCTTGACCGTAATCAGTTCCGTACCAATATTTTTCAGGGCTTTGCCAAAGTCGCCACCGGACCCGTGCATTCCAGCTCGCCCTACTACGAGCCCAATGTTCGTCAGTACGACTTCAACCCCGCCAAGGCCGAGGCGCTTCTTGATGAGATGGGTCTGAAGAAAGGCGCCAATGGCGTGCGTACTTCGATCAAGCTGCTGGGACTGCCCTATGGCGAGGTCTGGAATCGTGCGGCCGAAAGCACGCGCCAGGCGCTGCGCCGGGTCGGTATCGAGGTGGTACTCGAGTCCACCGATGCGGCAGGCTGGGTCAAGCGGCTGGGTGACTGGGAGTTCGAAATGATCATGACCTTCCTCACCACCTTGTCGGATCCGGCACTGGGGGTCTCGCGCACCTTCATGAGCGACAACCAGCGTAAGGGCGTGCCCTTCACCAACGAGGCGGGCTACAACAATCCCAAGGTTGACGATCTGTTCCGCCGGGCGGCCTCTGAAATCGACGACACCAAGCGTAAGCAGCTGTATTCCGAAGTACAGAAGGCGCTGGTCGATGATGCTGCCCTCGCCTGGCTGGTCGAGTTGCAGTGGCCTACGGTCATGAACCGCAAGCTTCGCAATGCGGTCATCAATGGCTTGGGGCCCAACAGCAACTTCGCAGAGGCCTGGCTGGCCAAGTAATTGCGACTACTCGCGCCGATCCTCGCCTGGCTGCCGCGTGCACTGCTCACGCTGGCAGCCATCGGCCTGCTGAATTTCACCCTCATCCGGCTTGCGCCGGGTGATCCGGTGTCGGTCATCGCGGGTGAAAGCGGCGCGGCTGACCCCGCCTTCATTGAGCGTGTGCGTGCTGAGTACGGTCTCGACAAGCCCCTGCCGGTGCAGATGCTCACTTATCTGGGGCGACTGGCCAGCTTCGATCTGGGTGTCAGCTACCGCGGCAGTCAACCGGTCACAACCCTGATCGGCGAACGTATTCCGGCTACGATGATTCTTACGGGCAGTGCCCTGCTGGTAGCTGTGCTGGCGGGCACTGTGCTGGGTATTCTAGCGGCCCGTCGACGCGGCGGGCTGTTAGACCTGAGCATCGGATCGAGCGCGATGTTTTTCTATGCCATGCCTGTTTTCTGGGTTGGCATGCTGCTGGTACTGATTTTTTCAGTGGGACTGGGCTGGTTTCCCGCCTTTGGCATGAAGTCGCTGGTGCCGCGTGCGGGCGCCCCTGTGTGGCTGGACATGCTGCACCATCTGGTATTGCCCAGCCTCACGCTGGCGCTTTTTTACCTGGCCGTCTACGTGCGGCTGGCTCGCACATCGACACTCGAAGTGCTCAATCGCGATTTTGTCCGAACCGCGCGCGCCAAAGGGCTGACCGAAACCCAAGTGATGCGCGGTCACGTCCTCAGAAATGCGCTCTTGCCCATCGTCACCATGGTGGGTCTGCAGACCGGACATCTGCTAGGAGGCGCCGTGGTCGTCGAGACGGTTTTCGCGTGGCCGGGCATTGGCCGGTTGGCCTTCGACGCACTGCTGCAGCGCGATTACACCGTCATTCTGGGCGTTTTCTTTATTTCATCAGTCATGGTGGTGGTGTCTAATCTCGTCACAGATCTGGTGCTGCGCGTGGTTGATCCACGCATTGGACGCGCATGACGCAGGCGCTACAGCGATTGACGCATCACTGGCGACTAACCGTGGGCTGCGCAGTGCTGGCCTTGATCACGGCGGCAGCGCTGCTCGCCCCCTGGGTTGCTCCGTATGATCCATGGGCTTTGCTAGGCCCCCCGATGACGGCACCGGGTGGCGACTATCTGCTGGGCACCGACCTTTTAGGCCGGGATTTGTTGTCGGGACTGATTCATGGGGCGCGCGTTTCGCTTCTGGTCGGTCTGACCTCAAGTCTATGCGCCATCCTGATTGGCTGCTCTGTGGGCGCTATTGCGGGTTACTTCGGCGGCCTGATCGACCGACTGTTCATGCGTATAACGGAGTTTTTTCAGGTCATTCCATCGTTTCTGTTTGCCATCCTTCTCGTGGCCATCATGACGCCGGGCCTGAAAAGCGTGATCGTGGCCATTGCACTGGTCACCTGGCCGCCCGTGGCGCGGTTGATGCGCGCTGAATTTCTCAGCCTGCGCAGCCGCGAATTTGTAGAAGCCGCGCACTCACTGGGTTTGTCTCATACGCAGATCATCCTGCGTGAAATCCTGCCCAATGCGCTGCCCCCTGTGGTCGCGGTGGGATCGCTGATGGTGGCTACCGCCATTCTGACCGAGGCCTCACTCAGCTTTCTGGGACTGGCTGATCCGAATCTGATCAGCTGGGGCTACCTCATCGGTGCATCAAGACCTGTGTTTCGCCAGGCCTGGTGGCTCAGCGTCTTACCCGGACTGTGCCTGTTCGTTACCGTACTAGCGGTCAATCTCGTTGCCGATGGGCTGAGCGACGCGCGTAATCCGCTACTGCGTCGGCGGGCTGCGCAAAAGGTACCGACATGAGGGTATCGGCATGAGGCCCGTGTCCGCAGACGCAAAACAGATGCGCGCAGCGCCTATTGCAGAGCCAGCCGTCGCCACCGCGCAGGCGGCGCTGCTCGAGGTGCGAAACCTGAATATTGCCCTGCCGTCCGGCGGTGATCGCGCACTCGCGGTTGACAAGCTGTCCATGCGGATTAATGGCGGGCAGACCCTGTGTGTGGTGGGCGAGTCGGGCTCGGGCAAATCGCTTGCAGCGGCTGCGCTGGTGAGGCTGATGCCTTCACCCGAAGTGCGCATTCAATCAGGCGAAATCCTGTTGGAAGGCCGCGATATTCTGCGCATGAGCGAACGCGAACTACTAGCGGTACGCGGCCGACGAATTGGTTATATCTTTCAGGATCCCCTGTCCTGTCTGAATCCGCTCGAGCGGGTGGGGCACCAGATTCGCGAGGTGCTTGACCGGCATGACTGGGCTGGTGACCGCCAGGGGCGCATGTTGCAGTTGCTACACGATGTCGGCCTGCCCGACCCCAGTGTGCTGGCGATGAAATACCCCTGGCAACTGTCGGGCGGTCAGCGACAGCGGGTCATGATCGCCATCGCTATCGCAGCCGACCCGGCTGTTCTGATTGCCGACGAACCCACCACCGCGCTTGATGTAACCACGCAGGCGCAGATCCTCGCGCTGCTGCGCGGCCTGCAGCAACGACTGGGCCTGGGTCTTTTGCTGATCACCCACGATTTCGGCGTGGTCGCAGAGATGGCCGATGAGGTGCTGGTGCTCAAAGATGGGCTCACCATGGAGCGCGGCACCGCGACCCAGGTACTGGGTGCGCCTCGCGCCGATTACACCCAGCGACTGCTCAAGGCGGTGCCCGCACTTGCCGCACGCCCCCAACGCGCCAAGGCTGAAACGCTGCTGCGGGCACAGGCACTCACAAAACGCTGGCCTGGCACGGGCAGCTGGTGGCGCAAGAGCCCGCCCACGCTTGCGGTCAACGACGTCAGCATTGATCTTGCCGCCGGAGAAACACTGGCGGTGGTGGGCGAGTCAGGATCGGGAAAATCGACCCTGGCCCGTGTGCTGGCCAGACTCACCACCCGTGATGCGGGCACGGCACAGATCGCCGACACACCGGGCGACTATCTGCAAGCACAGGGCGAACAGTTGCGGGCCCTCAGGCGCGTCATCCAGGTCGTCTTTCAAGACCCTTATGCGTCTCTGAACCCGCGACGCACCGTCGGCGAAAGCATCGCAGCCGGGCCTGTGGCGGCCGGAGTACCGCGCGCCCAGGCTCTGGCCAAGGCGGCCGAGCTACTGGCTCGGGTGCGTCTGGATGCGGGTTCGATTCATCGCTATCCCAATGAATTTTCCGGTGGTCAACGCCAGCGCATCGTAATCGCTCGAGCACTGGCCATGCAGCCCCGACTGTTGATTGCCGATGAACCGGTTTCCGCTCTGGACGTGTCGGTACAGGCGGAAATTCTCGACCTGCTGGACGAAATTCAAGCGCGTGAACGCATAGGCATGATTTTCATCACGCATGACTTGCGCGTGGCCTCGCGCATGGCCGATCGCATCATGGTCATGAATCGCGGCCGCGTGGTCGAAGTCGGATTGACCGAGGAAATTCTGAATTCGCCCCGTCACGATTACACCCGTGAATTACTTGCCGCCATACCGCGCATTGAAGCTGCAACAAAAGCCCGCACGACCCCTGACTGAAGCGCACGGAGAATCCGAATGAGCGATCCCATTGGCCCCTGGCGGGCCGTCGTCGAATCCTTGAAGGCCGAGGGTGTAACCCATGTATTCGGCCTACCCGGCAACCCCAAGCATCTGCTCTACGACCTGATGGATCACTCGGGCATCGAGTTTGTACTGATGCGCGACGAAAAATCGGCCGTGGCCTGTGCCTATGCCTGGGGACGTCTCACCGGAGAACCCGGTGTGGTGTTCTCAAACCCCGGCCCCGGCATCACCAACCTGGTCACTGGCCTTTTAGAAGCCACCTGTGGATCGGTCCCCATGGTGGCGATCGCCAACGGTGTTGTTCAACTGCAGGAAGGCATGGGCGCCTTCCAGGAACTGGACACCCGAACCCTCATGAAGCCAGTCACCAAGTGGATGGAGCGGGTTGGCGATGCCCGCCGCGTTCCGTGGGTGATGCAGCGCGCCTTCAGCGTGGCGCGTAACGGTCGTCCTGGTGCTGTGTTTGTTGAGATCCCCTCTGACCTCGCCGATCATCGGGTCATCATGCCAAGCGCCCGCAAATCAACCGCCATGCTGCGCAGCCGGCCCGACGCTCAGGCGGTCGCGCAGGCAGCAAAGCTGCTCGCCGGTGCGCGGCAGCCCATCATCGTCTGTGGCGGCGGCTCGGTTATTTCAGGCGCGTTTTCCGAGGTAGCACGGCTGGCGGACCGTCTGGGAGCGGCTGTATTCACCACACCGAGCGGACGCGGCATCTATCCAGAAGACGGTCCGAACGCATTGGGCCAGATCGGCCTTTACTTCACTGAAGCGGGCAAGTCCTGGTACGACCAGGCTGATGTCATGCTGGTACTGGGCTCGCGGCTTGAAGCCTTCAGCACCAATAGCTGGTCTCTATACCCCAAGGGCGCCCAGATGATTCAGGTCGACAACGACCCCCTGGCCATTGGCATGAACTGGGATCCGGCCATTGGCCTGGTGGGCGACATCTGCCTGGCTGCGCGTGACCTCGAGCATGAACTCGATCGCCTGGGACAGCGTCGTGACGAGCCACGCGCACAACGCCTGGCCAAAACCAGCCGCGACTTCACCGAAGCCTGCCTGGCTGATGCCCGACAGCCTCATCAACCCATACGAACCCGGCAGCTGCTCGAGTCGGTCAATCGCATCTTCGGTCACGACACCATCCTCATGAAGGAAAATGGCGGCGCCGACCTGTGGTGCTATTACTGGCCCTACTATCGCGTGCTCGATACGGGCGACTGCGTACCCATGGCCGAACAGACTGCCATGGGCATGGGCGCTATCGGCGCCATTGCAGCGCGCATGGCCAAGCCACACAAACAGGTCGTGTGCTTTGTGGGCGATGGTGCCATGCAGATGTCAATTGTCGAGCTGGCCACCGCCGCCGAATGGAAATGTGGTGTCACCTGGATCGTGCTTAACAATCAGGCCTTCGGCTGGGTTCAGTATAACCAGGTGCTGACGCAGCGTCCTCATCGCTGGACTGGCTTTGAAGTTGGAGCCGATTTTGCTGCGATTGCGCGCGCTCAAGGGTGTCACGGTATCCTGGTCGAAGACCCATCGAAAGTGGATGAAGCTGTCCAAAAAGCCAAAGAGCTCAACGCGCAGGGTATTCCGGTGCTGATTGATGTCCGCATCGCACGCCACGATTACTATCAGCATTTCGAACGCATTCACCATGAGCGACTCGAGCACTGACGTCAACACGCGCGACGCCCGGCAACAACGATCGCGCGAGCGGGCGCTCATTGCACGATTCAAGGCCGCACCCCTTGGGCCTTATGATCCCGAGCTGCTGGCCTTCCTGCAGCCCTTGCGCAATCTTCCCGGCCGCGGCAAACACGCGCTGATGCGCATGCCTGTGCGCGGCGGCTACACCTTGGTTCGTCTCGGTGACCGCTCCAATCCGGTCGAAATCGTGGGCGGATTTTATGACTCGCTGGCCGATGCCGAGTGGGCCGTATTTCGCGCACGCTGGATGAGTCTTCACGGCTGGGATCCGGAGAGTAGCAATGAGTGAGCTCGCCGCTTATCTGAATCGGTGGACTGCAGCTCCCGGGTCTAAGGTGACCTTACACCTCAGCAGCGATGCGCCGGGCAGAGCCCGTGTCGACCTGCTCCGCCTCGGCTGCGGATCTGAGCGCTGTGAGCCTGACGGTATCCCGGGCGACCCTGTGCCGCAGGTGCTGGCGCAAGAAATTCCCGTTCAGACTCAGCCGGTCATGGCCGGGTCCTGGGCGCATATTTCGGGCCTGGGTAGGCTGCAACTTAGCAACGCCTGTCTGGCGGTGCTGGTTCAGCCGTGGCGAATCGATCACCACGGGCAGACGGTGCTCGCGATCGCCAGCGCTGACTGCCACCTTCGTATCACCCTTGATTCGCTCAGGGGGCTGGGTCTGCGCTGTGGTGACGCGTTCGCAGCCACGGACTTC
Source organism: Pseudomonadota bacterium (assembly GCA_039800325.1). Lineage (GTDB taxonomy): Bacteria > Pseudomonadota > Gammaproteobacteria > Burkholderiales > Burkholderiaceae_E > SYIM01. The sequence goes on from JBDLQY010000215.1 coordinate 25,081, forward strand.
AAGCCCGCACTGCGGCGCTGGCACCTGCTCACGCTGGAGTGGTCTGCCGATGCGCTGGTGCTGCAGATTCAAAGGCTTGAGGGCGGCCCGGTAGGCCAGGCAAGACTCAGCATTGACTTTAAGAGCCTGCCGGAGCATCTCGTTTTTGCGGGCCGCGCCAATCCGACCCTGCCAGCCAGTCCGCATCGTGGGGACTTCGATGGCCGGCTCGAACGCCCCATACTCTGGCGCGTAAGACCCGATCAACAGGGCTTGAAAGCGGCCTTACTAAGCACGCGCGACTTGCCGGCCAATGCCCTGGCCTGCTGGGATTTCTCACGGGGCATAGACCACTGGCAAATTGACGATATCGGTCCTGCTGCTCTGCACGGACAGCTGCATCAGGGGCCCAAACGAGCCGTTCGCGGGGCCTGCTGGAGCGGTGTCGCGCTGCGCTGGCATGAAGCGCCACACGAGTATGGTGCGATTCACTTTCATACCGATGATCTGCTGGATGCCGGCTGGTCACCCAGCATCTCACTACAACTGCCGGCTGACCTGCGTTCCGGGGTTTACGCTGTCAGGGTTCGCCTTCTGAATGCGACAGGTCCGAGTCTGAGTGGTGAATTACGTCTGCCGCTGTTCGTGCCGCCCGCGCCCAGTGCACAGCGGGCACGTGTCGCCCTGGTGTTTCCAACTTTCACCTACCATGCCTACGCCAACGACCGCTGCGCGCTGCTGGGTAACAACCCCGAAGTACTTGCGGCGCGAGCCATCACGCTTGAGCCGCGTGACGTTCTGCTGTCTCGCCATCCCGAATGGGGTCTGTCCTTGTATGACACGCACCTCGACGGATCGGGTGTCAGCCTCACCTCACGGCTTCGCCCTGTTCCGGGCCATCATCCGGACCAGCGTGCATGGCAGGCGGGCGAAGGCAGCGGCCGTTGGAACTTCGCGGGCGATCTGCTGTTGGTGCAATGGCTTGAGCGTGAAGGCATCGCCTGGGATGCGCTCACCGATGACCTGCTGCACCAACACGGCAGCGCGGCACTCGCGCCCTACACCGTGGCACTGACCGGTAACCACCCCGAGTACGCGAGCCCACAATTACTGAAGGCCTGGCGCGATTGGGTCGCTGCGGGCGGTCGCATGATGTATTTGGGTGGCAACGGCTTCTATTGGAAGGTTGCCGTCGATGAGCACCACCCCGGCCTGATGGAGTTGCGACGTGCCGAGGACGGCAATCGCAGCTGGGCTGAAGAGCCGGGCGAGTACTGGCATGCCCTCGACGGCGCCTACGGCGGTCTCTGGCGCCGTAACGGTATCGCGCCGCAATCCTGGCTGGGCGTTGGCTACTGCGGGCAGGGTTTCCGGCGCAGCACCGGCTATCGACGCAATCCCGATAGCCACCTGCCGCAGACCGCATTTGTGTTTGCCGGTGTCAGTGAGGAAAGCTTTGGGCTCACGGGCGCCATCGGAGGTGGCTGCGCCGGTGTCGAGGTTGACCGCCATGACCCACTTTTAGGCAGCGACCCCGATAGCTACGTGCTGGCAAGCTCGCTCCCCTTTGATGCCAGCTATCTGCTCGCCAACGAAGAAATGCTGGTGTCACGCCCCACGATCACGGCAGATTTTGCACTTAATGTGCGCGCTGATGTGGTGCTGCAAATCGGGCCAGGTACGGGGGCTGTTTTTTCCACGGGCTCCATCGCCTGGATCGGCGGACTGTCCGAACTCAACGGTGATACCGCCGTTCAGCAGATCACCCGAAACGTCATCCATCGATTCATGGATGCAGCGCCGCTGCAAAGCGGACGTAACCACTCGATCCCGAACGGACCTCAGGCATGAGCAGCGCACTGATTCAGATCGCGCATCAAGACTGCTCTGCGCAGATCGCATTGCAGGGTGCTGAGCTTCGCGGCTGGCAGGTTGCTGGGGAGCATCTGCTCTGGCGTGGCGACCCAGCCACCTGGCCGCGTTCATCACCGGTGCAGTTTCCTCTGGTGGGGCGTCTGGTCAATGCACAGGCTCTGCATGGGGGTCTTGTTCGCCCCATGAATATTCATGGCTTCGCGCGCGAACAAACTTTTCAACTGATCGAACACAGCGCTTCGCTGGCACGACTGCGCCTGGTTGCCAATGAGGCATCACAGCACTGCTGGCCGTACGACTTTGAACTCGAACTTCGCTATCAGGCCATCCCGTTGGGGTTGACGATCAGCATGATCGTCACCAATCCGGGCACTGTGTCCATGCCTTACTCCATCGGGCTTCATCCAGGCTTTTGCTGGCCGGTAGGTACCCGCGACGCGCACGGCCACCAGATCGAGTTTGAGCAGGCCGAAGACGCTCAGGTCCCCGTGATCGATGACAAGGGTATGCTCACCGCTGCCCAGCGCTCAGTTCCTTTGCGCGAGGGGCGTTTTCTGCCGCTGTCACACGCATGCTTCAGCGGTGATGCCCTTATTTTTCAGAATGCGCGAAGCAGCCTGATTCGTCTGCGTGCGCCGGATGGCTCGGCCATCGCTGTTCAGGCAGAAGGCTTTGGTCATTGGGCTATCTGGAATCGACCGCCCGCGGCCTTCGTCTGCCTGGAGGCCTGGGCCGGTATGCCCGACCGAGCCGACTGGCGCGGCGAATTTTCTGATCGACCCGACACGCGCTGGCTGAAGGCTGGTCAGCAGCGCGAACACCGTCTGCGCTTTCTCAGGGAAGGGGTAGCCCCATGATTCTTTATCCGCAGTATTTCGGAGTCGCCACGCCATGAGTACACCTAAAACGGTACTGGTCACCGGCTGCGATAGTGGGCTGGGGCGGGAGTTTGCACGCCAGTACGCCGAGGCGGGCTGGCAGGTTTGGGCAACGTATCGAGATCTTGCCAACGCACTTGACGCCCCCAGCATGCAGCATCGCTCGCTCGACCTTACCCGCTTCGAGCAGATGGACGCACTGGCGGCTGAGTTGCACGGCACGCCGATCGATCTGCTCATCTCCAATGCAGGCGTCGGCAATGACACGCTCACGCTGGGCAATCTCGATTACGACCACATCCACACCATGCTGGCCGTTAATCTGGTGGGGGCGCTGCGCCTGGTGGAATGTCTGCTCGACAACATTCAGGCCAGCCGTACCCGTCGTATCGTGTTCATCAGCAGTCGCATGGGCTCTATCTCATCCAACCTGTCCGGCGGACATTACGGTTACCGAGCCAGTAAGGCGGGGCTTAACGCGATGGCGCGCAGCCTCGCCCTTGACCTCTATGGCCGAGGCGTCACCGTTGCCAACCTGCACCCAGGCTGGGTGGATACCGCGGGCGGCAGTCCCGATGCGCCGCACACGCCGCAGAGCAGCGTCGCTGCCATGCGTGCCACCATCGCCCGGCTGGGTAACCACGAGACCGGCGTGTTCCTCAACTACGACGGTCAGATTCTGCCCTGGTGAAATGCCCATGAGCGATGATCAATCGGCAGTGCCTCATACCCGCATCGCACTCGCTGGCTTTGGCGCCTGGGGACAAATGCACGCCCGTGCACTGGCGGCCATTGAGGGCGCAGAAATTGTGGCGGTGCTGGCGCGAAGCAGCGCCGCGCGCGATGCTGCCAGCGCTCAGGTGCCCAAGGCCAGGCTGTGCGCTGATCTGTCCGAGCTGCTGTCGGTCAAGGGTGTGGACGCGGTCAGCGTCACGGTGCCCAATCATCTGCATGCCGAAACCGCAATCGCAGCGCTGCAGTCAGGCCACCATGTCTTTCTCGAAAAACCGTTGGGTCTCAGCCTCGAGCAATGCGATGCAGTCATTCAGGCGGCACACGCCAGCGGACGTCAGGTCGTGGTCAACCACGAACTGCGTGTGTCACACCAATGGGCGGGTGTGCGCAGACTCATCGCAGCGGGTGAGTTGGGGACGATTCGCCACCAGCATTTTTCACTGTTCAGAAAGCCCTTTCGAACCGGCTCCGATGGCTGGCGGTATGACCCCAGTCGTGTGGGCTCTTGGGTTCTCGAAGAACTGGTTCATTTCGTTGATCTGGTGACCTGGTATGCCGCAGAATCCGGTCCGCCCACGCAGGTATCGGCATTCGGCGATCTTCCCGACAAGCGCCTGAGCAATCATCTGAGCGTCGTGCTGCAATGGCCTGATGGCGCTACGGCAACACTCAATCAAAGCCTGGCAGGCTTTGAGCATCACACGGTGCTTGACGTGGCCGGCAGCAAAGGCGCTCTGCGAACCTGGTGGAGCGGCGCTATGGATCGAACGCTTACCCCCAGCTTTGAGATGAAACGCAGTCACGCCGATGGGCGCGTTGAGGCCGTAGCAATTCCCATCTCAGGCGAGGTGTTCGAGCTTGAAGCAATGTGGCGCGAAGCCTGCATCGGCTTCGCGCAGCAGCGCAGCCTTATGTCGGCCGAACAGGCGCGCCTGAGCATTGCCATCTGTCTGGCGGCTGAGCAGGCCTGGCGCAGCGGCCAGACCCAACCTCTAACCTGAGAATTTGGCGGCAACCACGCCCAATGCCTGCCACCTGCCGGACTGCCCAGAGTCCGACTGCGGCGCCGCGCCCTGAGCCCGCTCAGGCCTTTTTAGCCAGTCGCTCGTTTTGCGGAAACATGGCGCGCCGGGCTTCGTCATCCATCTCAGCCTTGAAGCTGTGGCGCTTACGCAGCTCTTCAACCCGGGCGGCGGCTGGGCGTGCGCTGATGGAATCAAGCAGCCGTTTGATCCTGGGGTACTGCTCCCAGACTTTGTCATTGCCAGTGACATACGGAAGCAGCCGTGCCCAGCCCCAGAACGCCATGTCAACAATGCTGTAGTCATTGCCGACCAGCCATTGCCGCGAGGCCAGTCGATCTTCCAGGATTTGCCAGTGGCGATGCGCCTCAAAGTCATAGCGGTTAAGCGCGTACTCTTTGGGCTCTGGGGCCGCCATGCGGAAATGAACCGCCTGACCTGAATAGGGGCCAATGCCACTGGCGATAAACATCAGCCACGCGAGCATCTGCGCACGGTCATCGCTAGCCATGTCCAGCGGTACAAACCGTCGGTTTTTATCAGCCAGGTACAGCAGGATGGCATTGCTGTCGAACATGACCACATCACCATCAGCAATCGCCGGCACCTTGGCATTAGGGTTGATGCGTTTGAACGCCTCGGTATGTTGCTCGCCCTTGCGGGTATCTACCGGAATCGGCTCATACGGTAAGCCCAATTCTTCGAGCAGCAGCGCCACCTTCATAGGGTTAGGCGCAAGGTTGTACCAGAACTTGATCATGAGAAGCACTCCGAATCTGAGAGTTAACGGCCGTACAAAAGTTTGGGCAGCCAAAGGCCGATTTCCGGGAACGCGTAAAGCAGAAAAATGGCCAGAATCTGAATACCCATAAAAGGCAGCATGCCAGCAAAAATCTGATTCAAAGTGACATGCGGCGGGCTGACCCCCTTGAGGTAGAAAGCGGCCATGGCCACTGGAGGACTCAGAAAGGCAGTCTGCAGATTCAAGGCAACCAGCAGACCAAAAAACAGGGGGTCAACGCCGAAGTTATCCAGCAGGGGGATGAAGATGGGCATGAAGATCACGATGATCTCGGTCCACTCCAGGGGCCAGCCCAGCAGGAAGATGATGACCTGACTCAGCACCAAAAACTCAACCTTGCTGAGATTCAGCGACATCACCCAGTTTTCAACCAGCTCTTGGCCGCCCAGCAGCGCGAAGGCGGCCGAAAAAATCGCGCTGCCCACAAAGAGCCAGCACACCATGGCGCTCGTCTTGGCGGTCAGAAACGTACTTTCCTTGACGACGTTGAAGGTGAGCTGACGATACGCGGCCGCCAGCAGGAATCCGCCCAGGGCACCCACCGCAGCAGCCTCTGTCGGCGTCGCCAGACCAAATACGATACTGCCCAGCACGGCGACGATCAGCACCACCAGCGGAAAGAAACTACCCAGCAGCATCTTGAAGATCTCAAGACGCTGCAGACTGAGCAGCGCATAAAACACGGCCAACGCTGCGATGGCAGCCGCAGCCCCCGTCCAGAATCCGTTCGGCGCGGGATAACGCGGCAAATCTTCGATACGTACTTCAGACACTGACGAACCCGGTAGCTCAGATACGCCACGAGCCGAGCCCGGCGGCTCTCGCAGTCCGCCCGAGGCCCCCGGCGGCTCTCTGAGGCTGCTGGCCGCACCGGGCGGTTCACGTACACCCCCTGAGGCGCCCGGGGGTTCACTCAGTCCACCAGCCGCTGCGGGTGGCTCACGTAGACCGCCCGAACCCGAAGGTTCACGCAGGCCTCCCGAACTTGGGGGTTCGCGTAATCCGCCCGACGAGGCCGCAGGCGGCTCACGCAACGCACCCGAGGCCGGTGGTTCGCGTAATCCTCCCGAGGCGCCCGGGGGCTCGCGCAGCCCACCTGAAGCGCCGGGTGGCTCGCGCAGACCACCCGATACAGCACCACCTGCTGGCGCAGCCTGCGCTGGCTGAGTAGCCGCCAGGTGCCGCTCAAGCATGGCCTCATCAGGTTTGGTGATGGCATGCCAGACCAGTCCCAGCAGCGCGAGTACCAAAGCCGCAGGCAGAAGCGCCACACCCAGTTGACCTAACAGATACCGGGTGGATACCTTGGCATTACGCGGTCCTTTCAGGGCGCCCAGTAGAGACGGCACTGCACCGCGGGCCGCCTGCAGCGCCAATGCGGTGAGCTGCGCCGGAAGTGGCACCCTGCGCCCTTCTTCAGACAGTGGCGGCGCCAGGTGAGGTTTCAGCCACGCGATGATCACCACGTAGACGATGTAAAGACCAGCCAGCATGAGCCCAGGGAAAAACGCACCCGCATATAGCTGAACCACCGACACGCCGGCAGTCGCGCCGTACACAATCAACATCACCGACGGCGGAATGAGAATGCCGAGGCAGCCGCCAGCGGTGATAGCACCGGCGCTCAAGCGCACGTCATAACCCGCGCGCAACATCTGCGGCAGCGCAAGCAAGCCCATCAACGTCACCACCGCACCGACGATTCCGGTGGCCGTGGCAAACACGGCGCAGGTAAAGAGCGTAGCCACCGCCAGTGATCCTGGAACCCGCGCCAGCGACAGATGCAGACTACGAAACAGTTTTTCGATCAGGTTAGCCCGCTCGACCAGATAACCCATGAACACAAACAGCGGGATGGAGATGAGCACATCGTTGCTCATAACCTTGAACGCCGACTGCACCATGAGGTCCAGCGTCTTTGTAATGTCGCGATCATAGGCAAACCAGGTGAAGATCATGCCCATACCCATCAGCGTGAAGGCTGTTGGAAAACCCAGCATGATGGCCACCACCACCAGCGCCAACATCATCAGACCCAGATGCCCCCGAGTGAAATTCTCGGTGCTGATCAGCATCACCGCCGTGGCCACGATGATGAGGGCCATCAGTGATAGCCCAAACCAAAGCTCTTTACGAATCTGAAGCTTCATGAACGTCCTCCCTGGGTGGGAGCCACGTAGCGATCGAGGGCTGCGATATCCTCGTCGCTGACTTTCACCATCTGCTTCAGTTTGTCGACGTCAACTTCTTCGACATCCTGTTCACGCGATGGCCACTCGCCGTGACGGATGCAGGCCACACAGCGCACCATCTCGACCAGGCCCTGCAGCATCAGCAGACCGCCCGACAGGGGAATCACAAATTTGAAGGGATACAGCGGCAGGGGCGTCGCCGAAAAGGTTTTCTCGCGAATGGCCAGCGACTCTAGTGAGTAGCCCCAACCTGCCCAGGTCAGCGCGAAAATACCTGGCATAAAAAACAGGCCATACAGTGTGAGATCAATGACAGCCTGCGTACGCGGACGAAAGAAACCGTACAAAACATCGCCCCTTACGTGACCGTTCTTGGCCAGCGTGTAAGCACCCGCCGTCATGAACAACACACCGTACAGCATGATCTGTACATTGAGGGCCCAGTCATGCGGTCGGTTGAGGGCGTACCGGGAAAACACCTCCCAGGAAATCAGTACCGTCAACAGAACAATAGACCAGGCAAATACCTGTCCTACAAAGGTCGACAGTCGATCAACTGCAAGAAGTAGGCGCTGCATGGCGACAACCCGTCAGAGGATTTCCGCGCGGTTGCAGGCCATTTGCGGCAGCCTGCCCTCGCGTCAAAGAAAACGGCCGCCGCTTCGATAGAGGCGGCGGCCGAACAACGTAACGCTAAACCGATCAGCGACGGCCGAAGTAATGGTTATACGCCATCTTGAAGTCAACGGTGTAGTCGTTCTGCCAGGAGCCGGCACGCTCAGCAAACGCACGCTGGCTGTCGAGCACCTTCTTGAACATGGCATTCTCGGTCGACTTCTTGTCCATGATCTTGTCCCACGACGCTAACTGAGCACGCAAGATGGCGTCGGGCGTCTTGTAGAAATTCACGCCAGCCTTCTTGAGTTCAATATAGTCTTTAGAGTTACGATCGATGGCTTTCCAGCTCATCTCGGCACTGGCCGCCTGTACCGCGTAATCGATGATGCTCTTCAGTTCAGCAGGCAGACCCGCGTACTTGCTCTTGTTGAAGAGAATCTCGAACTGCTCACCGCTCTGGTGAAAGCTCTGCAGCATGCAGTTCTTGACCACGTCGGGGAAGCCCAACAATCGATCAGAGGTGGCATTGTTGAATTCAGCGCCGTCAATCAGGCCACGGTCAAGCGCGGGCACGATCTCACCACCGGGCAAGGGGTTAACGGCAGCGCCCATATCGGTGTACATGTCGACCGCCAGACCCACGGTGCGAAACTTCACGCCACGTACATCTTCGACACGGGCGATGGGACGCTTGAACCAGCCAAACGGCTGCACCGCCATCGGGCCGTAAAGGAACGAAACCACATCAACATTGATCGACTTGTAGATTTCGTCGAGCAGCTCTTTACCGCCACCAAAATAGTGCCAGGCCAGCACCATGTTGGAATCCATGCCGAAGCTGGGGCCCGAACCCCACAGCGCCAGCGCCGAATTCTTGCCGTAGTGGTAGGCGACGACGCCATGCCCACCGTCGAGCGTGCCCTTGGCGACACCTTCCAGCAGCTGGAAAGCCGGCACCACGGCTCCCGCGGGCAGTACCTCGATCTTCAGGCGATTACCCGCCATGTCATTAACTTTTTTGGCGAAGTCGTTGGCATACTCGTGGAAAATGTCTTTTGCCGGCCAGGTGCTCTGGAAGCGCAGGGTTACGGTCTGGGCCGTTGAGATCATCGGAGCTGCAAGGGCGCCG
>JBDLQY010000216.1:0-4494 GCA_039800325.1 Pseudomonadota bacterium
AGCTGCTGCATACCAGGCCCAACTAGGTGCGCTGGCCACCAGGCTGAATCCTGGTACATTGCCGGCGTGTCTCCTATCGCGCACCGCGTGCGCCACGTCACATGATGGAAGCCTTCGCGGCCGGTGCCGTTGCCGCCTTGATTGGCGTGCTGTCCGGCCAGGGCCTGATGGTCGTCGCCGGCAAGCAGCGTCTCTCGAGCCGGATTGCAGAGGTCGAGCGCGTGATCCCGGAACTGATCACCCGCCCCGAGGTGCAGAACGCTTTTGCCCAGGTCGCCCAGATCGAAGCCCAGCGCCAGGCCGCCGTGGTGCAGCAGGCACGGGCCGCCAGTGCATTCGGCGCGAATCCCGGCGCCCAGCGGGCGGACATGAACGAGATGATCAACACCCAGCTGGCGGCGCTCAACGGCCGCATGGAGCAGATCAACAAGCAGTTCGGGCTGGGCTGAGGTCGCACCGCACGATCGTCTCCATGGTCGTGTAGCGCGACCCGCAGGCGGGGCATTCATAGCGGCGACGGCGGTGCTGCCGGTCGCCGCTGTAACGGCTCTCGATGACGTCCAGGCGTGGGCCCATGCAGTCAGGGTTGGGGCAGTCCATCAGGTCAGCCTTGATTCTTCGGCGTCGCCATACGGAGAGGAGACGTTTAGGCCCACGAAGCGTGTGAACTCGGTGATTTCCTTCTGCGCCGCGCTCCGTCCGTCGTTCTTCACGAAGACCTCGCCTTCTTTCGGGCCATGGAAGCGATCGTCCGTTCCCCAGCTGCGGCGCTGAAACGTCATCAAGAAGAGCAGGTTGCACCCTGCATGGGCCAGGTGAGAGAAGCCGGTTTCGGGGTCCTTGTCCTCCCCGCCCCACCAGGCAAAGATGTGTCGGCACAGGGCTGAGAAATAGCGCGACCATTCCGCACCGCGCGCCCAATTATGGGCTTCGTACTTGTTGGCGCCGTATTCGAGAACATCGGCAATCTCGCCGATCGCTTCAAACGGGATCAGATCAAAGCGTGTCTTTGCCATAGCGGCGACAGCGGGCGGCCTAGAATAGTGTGATGAGCGTGCCAGGTCAAGCAGCACGCGCGATCTGGCATTCGTATTTACAGACATCCATGGACGGACGTTTCTACGCTCAGGCCGCCGCTGATCGGATGCGGGGTGTCGGAGATGAGATCCGGCAGCGCGCAGAAGCCGCCCGGGGTCGAATGGGCGGCGGCCAGGAGGGCGCCCGAGAGATGGTGTCCAAATACGTCAATGGGATCAAAGCCTCTGGGGCAGCCCGAGCCGGAGAAGCCGTAGGCCGCTTCGTTGAGCGCATGCGCGGCAAGATCCAAGAGCGACGCGCCCGGGCAGCCCAGCGCCGGGAAGCTCGGCCAGGCGACGAAGGGCGCATCGTGAGCCGCCCTGAAACCCCGCCTTCCGAAGGCTGACCACGTAGATGGACCGGCGATTCGCCCAGTCCCGCTTCTACGGCGGCGAACGCGCCTCCGACGGGCAACGCCGCCGCGCGGATGCGCTGGTCCGCAGCTACCTCGGCCAGGCCCGCAAGTCCTGGCGCGATAGCCAGAGTTACGGCGGCAGCACCGGCGGCTCCCAGTCAGCCGGAGAGGACGGCCTGAGCGCGCTGCTGAACCGCAACGCCGAGACCAAGCAAGCGCGCGAGATCTTCCGCCAATACGGATCGGGAGACCTGGGCGCCCGCGCTGCGCTGGCGGAAGGTCGCGGCTTCCGTCAACCGCCCTCTGCAACCACCGGATTGTCATAGTCGAGCGAGTGCACCGGCAGCTCGGCGTCCGGTGGCAGGGAAATCTCAAGCCAGTTCTCGGAGCACTGCCGCGTCTGCAGCTCGAGGCGCTTGGGGAGCTTCGTGGCTAGCCGGTAGGAGCTGTAGCCGTCGAGACGCAGTAGCACCCGGGTGCCGCGACTCCAGTCTCCGGTGGCATCGGCTGGGTCCCACCAACGGCCCACCGCAAACGGTGTGCGCAGGAGCTGCCGGTATTCCGGGAAACTCATGTGCGCGCTATGGAGACGGCGCGCCAGGGTCGTGATCCCCCGTGCTGCACTCTCGTCGATCGGCCCTTTCAGCGGACGGTCCGGCAGGGCGTGCTTCCAGTACAGCCAGCCGTCATGGACGATGGCGCGCAGCCTGGTGAACCACTCCCCGGTCGGCCCCTGGAACTCCTCGCGCGGGGATTCGGCGTAGGGCACCCGGCAGCGCCACTCAACTGTGGTAGTCGTAGGGGCGCTTGGTGAGGGCCTTGTAGGCCTTGAGCCAGTCCCCTTCGCCGCTGTGCGTGTCGAAGACGACCCGGCCGATCGCCGAGAACGCGACGTGGAAGCGGCTGAGCTTGGTGTGGAAGTCATGGGGGTTGTCGCTGGGCGGCAGGTACAGCGCAAAGGACCAGTTGGCCGGGGCGATGGGACGGAACTGCTCGGCCTCCTCGTCCCAGTAACGGGGTCTCAGCCGGCGGAATGGGACGCAGACCGGGAAGTCCCAGATCCACGGCATGCGCGTCATGGACTCGTTGACGCCGAGCCAGATGACCGCTTCTTTGACCCGACCGGCGCGGTACTCCCGCAGCGCCTTGTTCGCCAGGCGCCTGCAGAGCGTGCCGCCGCCGGGAACGCTGAGAAAGACGCGGCCCTTCTCGCCCACCTCCCAGGGCATGGTGGCGATGAGCTCCGGGTCGGTCAGCCTGAGATCGATGATGCGCGACGCGAGAACCAGGCGATTGTTGTACGGGGTCGTGTAAGGATCGAAATCAATCCCACCCATGACCGCGCGGGCCTGGGTGATGACGTCCTTGGGTGCCGTCAGGTCGAAATCCTTGCCATGCTTCTCCTCAGTCATGCCCGTCGTCGCGATGGGTCAGGCCCAAGATGGCGAGTGACATGAAGATCAGGTATATGGCCATCAGTACCTGGGAGTGGACCGATAGCGCAGCGGCCACGGCCAGCAAGGCGGCGGCGATGACAAGCCAAAACATTTCAGCAAAGAGATCATTCATGCACTGAACTCCTCAAGCATGGCCTTGATCGGATTGGCGGGGTAGTTGCGGTCGATTGGGAACAGCTGGGCGCCCGTGTTGTCGACCAGCATGACGAGCGCGGCCTTCTCGGGGCTGATCGTTTCGATCTGCTGCAATGCAGACGAGAGGAAATCCTCCATCTCCGAATCACCGGTCGTCTTCGCGGTTTCCAGATCCTGCTCGAAGTCTGCGGCGGGCACGTATGCAGCGCCTTGCTTGCCCTTGTTCAGGTACAGGATCAGGATGCCCTTCCCCTGCTTGGCCAGGGCGTTGTCGTACTTGGTGATCAGATCAGCGAGGATCAGCTCACAGGCCATCGAATTGAGGCGAATCGAGGCCTCGCGTTCGCCGGCCGTGGCTTTGTCCTTGATTTCAGGGAAGAACTTCTCAAGAAGCTCGATGCGTGAGGGACGGCTCATAATCAGGGTGCGAGAATAGCTTTGCCGCGGCGGTGGGAGTGCCACCACTCGTAGACTTCGGGAATCCAGCGCTGCATTTCAAGCGCAACCAGCTCCATCAGTTGGCGGATTTCGTGCTGCGCGTCAGCCTTTAGGCGCACCTCGAGCAGATGGAACCAGCTGCGGATGTTGCCGGTGACCACGGCGTTCTGGTAGTAGCTAGTGATCAACGCGTGGCGAGCGTGTTCTTCAGCGACACCCCGCGCCCGCAGCGCTGCATAGTCAATGGCTGAACTTAGCGCGACGGCACGAAACTCTTCCGCGTCGTCTTCCGTCCACTCGTAAGGGTCGCCTTGACGATCTCGGTATTTGCCAGGTGGGCGGACGTAGAAGACGTCATCGACGGGTAGATCGCCGCTAGCAACTTTCTCAATACGCTGACCAGAGTAGCGCATCGATTGGACGTCAAAAGTTAGCCCGACTCGATGAGTCCTAAGCTGCATGATTGTGTTGTGATCTGCTTGAAGAGCTAGCGTGAGATGCGCATGCTCGGCGGGGCCCCAGTGGCCCTTGTTGCCGAGCATTAGCCGCTCGACCGCAATCTCGCCGCAGCGATCTTCTGCAAGTTCAGTAGAGCAGACAAAGTCCTCCGAGTAGTCATTGTGCAGGGCGATATACGCCGCCTGCTGTGGAAACTCGTAGGCCGCTACACGTTTGACCTGGATGGGCATGGGGTTCGGCGACAGGCAGCGAAACTTGCGGCAGGGTAGTGCCCTGCCACGCGATACGCAAGACCTGGCGTACGCTGTCGCAGAACTTAACCGATCAGGCCCTGGAAGCGCTTGACGTACTCGAGGGTGTCATCAATCCCCATGGTTTCCGGCAGCTTGATGTCGCTCCTGAGTCGCTTGGCATTGAAGCCAAGCGACTCCCCGACCTCCTGGATCCCGAGCATGGCGCGCTGCTCGGCCAAAGGCTTGTCAAACCTCGTGTAATAGTCGAGAGCGCGGGTGCCGATGTCCGAGATGCTGGCATAAAGCCCATCACCGGACTTGCGGAACGGCGATGGGTTGG
>JBDLQY010000217.1:0-4993 GCA_039800325.1 Pseudomonadota bacterium
GGCGATTCCTAAAACCGGGCACCGCCAGTACTTGGCGTTCAACGCCCACCGGCTCAGATACCAGGGACCATGCTCAAGAAATCCATCATCACCGCCGCGTTGGCCTTTGTTGCAACCCAGACCCTTGCGCAAGGTGCGGCTGCGCCTAAGGGCGATCCGCAGGCCGGGGCTAGCAAGAACTCTATGTGCATCGGTTGCCATGCCATTCCAGGTTACAAGGCGTCTTTCCCGCACGTTTACCAGGTTCCGAAAATTTCGGGCCAGTCGACGGCCTACCTTGAAAGCTCGCTTCAGGCCTATCGCAAGGGCGATCGCTCGCATCCCACCATGCGTGCAATCGCTGCTAGCCTCAGCGACCAAGATATCGCCGATCTCGCGGCCTACTACGCTGCGCGCTGAGGGAACTAGGCTCGCGAGCTTTTAGCGGCGTCCCCGGTCCGCCAAGGGCGGGTAGCGGAAGGCAGCGGCGCAACATATTTCGAAAGATTCAGGAGGATGTCATGAAACGGGTAATTCGCTGCTTGGTGGCGCTTGGATTTAGTGCGGTTGCGCTTGCACCGGCTGTCGCTGGCGATATTGCCAAGGGTCGGGAGAAAGCAGACCAGGTCTGTGCGTCCTGCCATGGCAAGGACGGCAATACGCCGATTGACCCGTCGTACCCGCGTCTGGCTGGGCAGTATGAAGACTACCTTCTGAGGGCTCTTCTGGATTACAAGAGCGATCAACGCAAGAATGCCATCATGGCAGCTCAGGCCAAGGCGCTTTCTAAGTCCGACATCGAAAACCTGGCGGCGTTTTACGCCAGTCTGCCGGGTTCACTTACTCACCGCCGATAGCGGTTCGCTCAAGCCAGGCGGCGAGCGCTGAGTCGTCGAGGCGACGTCGGCTGAGCATGAAGTCGGGTTCCCAGCGACGGGCTGCGATCAGCAGGCTTACTGGATGGCGCTTTGCAAGGGGCAGCGCGCTATCGCTGATGTGCTGAGCTGAGAACTCTCGAGCCAGGTCGCGCAGCCGATTGTTTAATTTCAGTCGGCTTTCACTCGACAGGCGCAGGTTTAGCATGCCCAGCGTTTCGCCGGGACCGTTGAAATCATGGTCTAGGAAGTGATTGGCCTGTCGTTTGAAGAAATGCGAGATGGGTCCGTTTGGAATCCATCTGAAGGTGCGCGCTACGCGCAGGCGGTAGCGGTTGTTGGGCAGCAAATCGAGAAAGCTCAGCCGCTCAAGGCGCAGAAGGTGTGCGGTACAGCTGGGCAAGCTGAGGCGATAAATGGCAGTGATCTGCTCGAAGCTCATGAGGTGCAGGGCGCATACGGCCACCAGTAGAAGGTCGGGGCAGGCGACCAACTCTTCTTCCTGGGCCCAGCAGAGCTCGGTCAGCAAATGCTGGTCGAGCTGAAGCTGTCGGGCGATGTCAGAAAAGTCGCAGCCTATGGCGGCTAGAATCGCATCAAGGCGCTCAAGGTCGAGTTTGCGCCTTGAAAATAATCGTTTGATGCTGGCCTGAGACAGCCCAATACGGCGGGCCAACTCAGCATACGTGATTTGACGCGTGCGAAGCTCGCGCTTGAGGGCTTCTATGAGGGTTTCACTGGCCTGCATCGTCGGAATTTTTAGGCAACGAGATCCTGTTGAACAGTATGTTTCACGGACTAGGCTCGAGGAGAGATCAATGGGTTCTGTGCAAGAGTCGCCGCTTCGTCATCTGGGCCCGCAGTGGTTTGCGGTGGTGATGGGATGGTCAGGCTTGGGTCTGGCCTGGGTGCGCGCTCAAGCTGTTTTTGGCCTCTCTGCTCGATGGGTCGCCGTGGCCTGTGCCTGTCTGGCTGGCGCGAGTTTTGTTCTCGTTTTGGTCGCGAGTCTGATTCGAACTCTACGGTTTCGCGAGGCATTGCTTGAAGACCTGAGACACCCTGTTCGACATGCTTTTGCAGCTGCGTTTCCGGTCTCAGTGCTTTTGCTGGTCAGCCTGATGGCCGCTCTTGGGGTGCCGCCTGCTGCGCTCAAACCCATCTGGCTACTGGCCGGGGCTTTGCAACTTTGGGTCACCCTGTGGGTGATGGCGAGGTGGCTTAAAGGTGAGCTCAAATGGGCGGCGATCACTCCGGTGGTATTTATTCCGGTGGTTGGTAACGTGGTCGTTCCCCTGGGGGTGCCCGTGTTTGGTCACGAGGGCCTGGGGTGGTTCTATTTAGGCGTCGGAGCATTCTGCTGGCCGGTGGTGTTGGCTTTATTGTTTGTTCGGATCGCCCAGCTGGAAATGCCTGCCCGCCTGGCACCAACCTGGTTCATTACCATCGCACCCCCGGCCGTAGTCGGTTTGGGTTGTCTTAACCTGGCCCAGTCAGCAACAATGGCTTTGGCTGCGTTCGGTATTGCCACCTTCTTTTTTGCCCTTTGCCTGAGTTCAGCCCGCGAGCTCAGAAAGTTATCGTTCGGCATGCCGTTCTGGGCTATGTCGTTTCCGCTTGCGGCTTTTTCCTCTCTAGCCATGGGCTTGGCTGATTCTGGCGGCGTGCCGACAATGCTTGCTGCCGTCTTGTTGGCACTGGCCAGCGTGATTCTTGTAGGACTGAGTCTGGCGACCATCAAGGGCCTGAGAAGCGGAACCCTGCTAATAGCCGAGCCAGTGGCGCCCAGCATTCCGGTAGTACCTGCGGCACGTTAACCGCTTGGCATTCCGGTCGTGGCCGCGGGTCGCTGAGCGCTCAGCGCTTCGGTGGAGGCTGCAGCTTGCTAAGCAATCAGCGCTGCGGCGGGACCTGCAGTGCACTTAGCGCTGAGCATTTGTGCAGAAGCGGCAGCTCGAAAACTACATCAGTCCGTCAAAGGCCAGACACTCGACCTTATCGCCGGCAGCGACATCGGCCTGATCATGCCCCAGCACAATGATGCAGTTTGCCTCTGACATCGAGCGCAATACGCCCGAGCCCTGACTGCCCGTTATCCGTACCTGCCAGTATCCGTGCGGGTTGCGACTGAGAACGCCGCGTTGATATTCGGTACGGCCAGGGCGCTTTCGAATGACTGTCTCGCTGTCCGCCCATATGGTCGGCTGTTGAAGCGGCTGCGCGCCCGCCAATCGCTGTAGCGCCTCTCGAGCGAAGAACAGAAAGGTAATCATCACAGCAACCGGGTTGCCCGGAAGTCCGAAATACAGTGCGTCTCCGATACGTCCAAAGGCAAGCGGGCGTCCGGGCCTCATGGCAATGGTCCAGAAGCAGACCTCACCCAGTTCTTCCATGATCGAACGGGTATGGTCCGCTTCACCGACCGATACACCAGCAGACGATATAACCGCGTCCGCACTGTGCGCAGCCGAACGTACCGTCTCGCGCAAGGCGTTTGAATCGTCGGGAACGACGCCCAGGTCTATAAATTCGACGCCCAATCGGCGCAGCATTCCATGCAGCGTGTAGCGATTGCTGTCATAGATTTGTCCCTCACCCAGCGGCTCGCCGATTGAACGTAATTCGTCACCGGTGGAGAAGAAAGCCACCCGGACGCGGCGTCGTACGGGTACTTCGGCAATGCCTAAAGAGGCCAGCAGTCCCAACTCGGCGGGGCCGATGATGCGCCCAGCCGTAAGGGCAGCCGTTCCAGCCTGGAGATCCTCACCACGACAACGACGATTCTGACCGGGCTTCTGCCCCGCAGGAACGAGGATTCGACCATTCTGCTCGGCGACGAGTTCCTGAACAACGACGGTATCGGCGCCCCGCGGCATGACGGCACCTGTCATCACGCGAACCGCCTCACCGAGCCCCACTGATCCGTTAAACGAATGCCCTGCGTGTGCCCGACCGATGACGCGGAGTTCAGACTCGGACTGTGCCTGTAGATCCTGTCCACGCAGCGCATAGCCATCCATGGCAGCGTTGTCGTGCGCCGGTACATCAATTGGTGAAATGATGTCTCTGGCCAAAACGCGGTCAAGCGCGTCGCGTAGCGCCAGCATTTCAATGGCCGATACTGGTCTGACCATGGCCTGAATGAGCTGTCTGGCCGATTCAACCGGCAGTGCATTGGGGTTGTAGTCGGGCAGTTCTCGAGTCAGTGCGGAGAGGGTCGGCGAGGGCTTCACGGAGATTCCTCCAGTCGCTTCAGTTCTTCGGGCGTATTCAAATTGACAAATGCCGTCGAATCGGCAAAGTGAACCGCAACGGCAGACTGTTGTTCGAACCATCGATCAATCTTACGGCCGCCGCCATCAAGATAATGCTCTAGCGCCTGCACAAGGCTTCGGTGCACTAGGGCAAACACTGGCTGTGGCCGGCCGTTCGCACAGGCGAAGGCAATACGAGCATGGTCTGTGGTCAGGGCCTGTGAGAGCTGGGCTACCAGGTCAAGGGGTAGACACGGACTGTCGCAAGGCACGGTCTGAATCCAGTCAGTCCTCGCGTGAACTAGTGCGGCATGCAGGCCTGCCAGTGGGCCGGGATGGTTTGGCCTCTGGTCATGAATAACCCGATATCCAAAGACTTCGTAATCATCAATGCGTCGGTTTGCATTTAAAAGAACTTCACAAACTTGCGGTGAGAAGCGCTGGACTACGTGCGATAACAATGGCTGTCCACGAAATGGCAGCAGTGCTTTTTCAACTGGGCCGGTACCCTGGTCACGCATGCGCGAACCCAATCCGCCGCACAGCACAACACCCGTGATCTGCGCGGGCACCGGCGGCACGGTCATATCCATCAGCGACGGCGTGCCCTCAGCCGCCGATGTAGGACATTTCAATGCGGCGAAGACCGACGGTTTCGGCCGAGCGAAGCTCTGAGTAGCGATCATCGCGGTGGGTCCAGATATGCGCGATGGCCGCAGCGATGTCCTGATCTGAGTAGCCTTGACGAAGCAGGGCGCGCAGGTCGTGCCCATCGGTGGCAAACAGGCACGTGAAAAGCTTACCCTCAGTGGATAGTCGCGCCCGCGTACAGGTGGAACAGAAAGGCTGCGTAACCGACGAAATAACGCCGATTTCGCCAGCACCGTC
>JBDLQY010000218.1:0-26039 GCA_039800325.1 Pseudomonadota bacterium
ATCTTGACATTGTCTGCCTTGGCTGTCTCCCCGGCATTGGTGAGGATGGTATTTAGAGTATCCGCATCTCCCAAGGCCAGGGCCTGACCCGTATTTGCAGCGGTATTGATGGCCTGCACGATGCCCGAGACCACATAGCCTGCCAGCGAGTCCATTTTGGGTGCTGCAGATCCGGTCTCGGAGCTGGCGCCCCTCAACGAGGCAGCACCGACGGCCATCATGTTGGCCACCATGAGGGCTTTGCTGTTGATCTCCAGCGCCTGCTGCAGATTCAGACCCGAGGCGTTGCTAGCGCTTGCCGCGGTCGACGTCGCGATGGTGTCGATTTGGGTGAGGTCAGCCCCCCCAGGTAGACCCAGGGCCTCGCTGACCATGGCCATGGCCGCATGCTTGGCGTCTTGCAGTAAGGTCTCGCGCGCTTGCTCGTCCAGATCGTTCGTCAAAGCAACACTGCTTTGTACGATGGACTGCACCAAGGTCGTCAACGGGTTGACCACCGTACTACCTGCAGTGGCGCTGTAGGAGCCCTGAAAAGGAAGATCTGTGCTGATATCACGGCCACCCGTGGCGATGAGGGCATGCTGCTTTTGTTCAGCCGTCAGGTAACCCTGAACGAGACCATCAACCGAAGTCCCAAGATTGAAATCGCCCTCATCGATGACCCCACTATCATTCATGTCCACCCAGAGTTCGGCGCCGTCGAGATAGCCGTCCTGCAAGACGACATTCACGCCGGTTCGGGTTTCCAATTCGACAGCCGGGCCGCTGGCGCCGCCGCCGCTATTTCCGGCGCGATCGGTATAACGGCCCGCAGCGACCGTGATGCTGGCCTGCACGCCCGTCAGGTCAGCCTGCGGCGTGAAGATGGCCGTGCGGACCAGGCCGGTACCGCTGATCGGACCGAGCGTGCCCCAGGTGACCACCACGTCCTCGGTGCCGAACGTACTGCCTGGATCCTCGCTGAAAGTGAAAACGATCTGAGCGGTCTGACCCCGGTTGAGAACCGCAGCACTACTCTCAATGGACAAGCTCGGTGCGAGCGTGTCGATGACCTGACTGGCCAGGCCGCTGAGGTCGGCGTTAAGTACCGCATTGCCCTCGGAGTCGGCCAGACCCGCTCCCAAGAGGCTGAGTGCAACCTGGCCGCTGGCGATGCCTGCGCTGGGTTTGACCGCGACTTGATAGGCGTTGCTGTTGCCGACCTGGCTTACCGAGGTGACGACACCATTGGTGGCACTGAAGTTTTGGGTGCCCACGGTACCGACTAGGACTTCGTCAAAGGTGACGGTAAAGGTGATCGTGTCGGTGTCTACCGCGGCAGGGGTTTCAACGCTGACTGCGATGACCTTTGGAGCTAATGTTTCCTTCCTCTGGAAAGCTGCTAACGCCACCACTGCAGCACCAAGGCCGAACAACGGGCCTGCCGTTTGTCCCTCAATGCCCGCTGCAGTGCTTAGACCGGTGCCCGGGGATGTGCTGACCACGTCACTGGCCACGTCGCTGGTCGACGGCGGTGCGGACGCCTGGGCCAGTTGCCAGGTCTGGCCAAGCCCCGTCGGGTCTGTCAGAGCGTCGACGGGTTTACCGCCCGATGAGTCGCTGGTAAGCCCGCTCTCTGAAAGACCTGGCGCCTGTCCCGCTTCGGCATCGAGACTATTGTTGACGGAATCGCCTGTGTTTTCGGTCTGGTCAGCACGAAGACTGTCATTGTCTGGCGTGTCCTCCTCCAGGTAAGCGCGAATAGCGGTGTCAGCCAGCAGGTCGCCCAGACCTTGGACGGACTTTTTACGGGGCCTGCGAAGGTCTCCCTTGTTGACCGTCTGTCGACCGACTTCACCAAAAGGGACGGGAGAGGGGCCGAGTCCAGCGCTGGGTGTCTTTGCCGGTTGCGGGTTCACCGAGGGCATGCGTGGCGGCTTTACGGCCATAGTTCATCCTGAAAGCTGAAAAAGTTGCGCAGACGGGGCCTTCTGAGCGTGCGACGGCCATGGCTGCCGTGGATTGCATGTCAGGTCTGACGGGGCCTTGGCGAGATGACCGTACAAATACATAAGTTTGTTGAGACCTATGGTTTTTTCATATCGCATGAAACCGGTAGGTCAGAGCTCCTGCGACTCACATCTTCATGTGATGGACGGCGCTTCAAGTTACGTCGACAATCAAGGCAGCTGTTGCAGTTAATGTGCTTTTTGCTGGGAAATAACTGTGCCCGACGCTTCTGCGTTGCCTGTTCTACTCGTCGAAGACGATCCTGCCTTCCAGGAGATTTTTGCGCGCGTGTTTGCGCAGATGGGTGGCGACTGGAAGATCCATGCCTTTTTAGACGGTGCCAGTGCCTTGCGAGCGGTCGCGGAGCCCGGTCGTCGGTTTGAACTGGCACTGATCGATATAGGCTTGCCCGACATGTCGGGCATCGACGTCATTGCAGCGCTGCGGGGCCGTTACGCGGATCTTCCCATTTTGGTAACCACCGTCTTCAGTGCTGAAGAGACGTTTTTATCGGCGATTCGGGCTGGTGCCCGTGGTTACTTGCTCAAGAGTGACACTGAGCTGTCATTGCTGCGTTCAATCGATCAGGTCATGCTGGGGCAGTACCCGTTCAGTCCAGCCTTGGCCAGGCATTTGTTTCGACTGGCCGGTTCGCCTTCGATGAGGCCAGTAGAAAATAGTCTGAAGTTATCTCCACGCGAGTTGGAATTACTGCAGTTGATATCCAGGGGGCACAGCTATGTCAGTTGTGCCGAAGCGATGAAAATCTCGGTTTCGACGGTACAGACCCACATCCGCAACATGTACCGTAAGCTGGAGGTCTGCAATCAGAGGCAGGCAATTACAAAGGCGCAGTCCTCGGGGCTGCTCAACCCGTGAGAGGTCGCTGCGGCTCACCTCATCGAATGCAGCCTCGCGCGCCTGGCATTCAACCTTAAGCGTGTACCTGAGTGCGTTATTGCAGAGGGAAATCTGTGTTCCGAATGAGCTTGACTCCCTCCGTGAGCTTGGCCATTTGGGGTAGCGCACTGCGCACCAGATGGCGGGCGTGTCTGCAGTTTCAGGCGTTCGCGCTTGCGGTTCGAGTCGTGGCTTTTATTGGCCTGGTTTTTGGGGGTGCCTTACACGCCGCACCAGATGCCTTTGTCGAGACCGAAATCAGGCAGGCCAACCTGCGGGGCCTTGGTCCCGAAAGGGCGGTGAGTTTGCCCAACATGCTGACGCCGCAAGATTTCCTGCCGCAAGGCAGTGTGGTCAGCTACTCGCTGCGGATTGATCTTGCTGAGCTACCCACCAAACCCCTTGGGATCTACGTGCGAAAGATGGGTTTGTCGGGCACTGTTTATGTCAACGGTCAGCTGACCGAGTCCTGTGAGCGAGGCGCGCTGAAGGACATACGCTGTTTACATCGGCCCTATTTGTTCACCATAGCGCCGTCGCTTTGGACAGTCGGTGTCAATGAGCTTCGTTTCGATGTGTACGCCAATTCGCGCCAAAGTAACGGACTGTCGTCGGTGTGGGTGGGCGATGTAGATGTGCTCGATAGCCGCTTTTACCGATGGCGTCATTGGCTGCAGGTCGACCTGATGACGGGCCTGACCTGGCTGTCGGGTTTACTGGGCCTGCTGGCGCTGGCTGTCAGCGTCATTCTGCGTAAGGACTCGGTCTATCTTTGGTTTGGCTTAACCAGTGCCTTCAACGCGCTGGCCAGCGGCAGTGTTTTCATGGCTCAGCCGCCGATCGACCCCGACACATTCAGCTGGTTGGTATTTACCAGCCGATTCGTCTCTGGGCACCTTCTGATCCTGATGTTTGTCTCGTTTTTTGAAAGGCTCAGGCCTTGGGTTCGCCACTGCGTGCTGATCTATACGCTGATATCGGTGGTGGTCATTGGTCTGACCGGTAGTGACCGGACCGTAGTGACCGTCTTATACCTGCCGCTGCTGGTAGCCGTGATGTTGATGCCTGCCCTGATGCTTTACTGGACCTGGAAGACGCGCCAGTCTAAACATCTGGTGGCGACGGCTTTGATGGCGCTGGTTACTGCAGCCAGTATTCACGACTGGTCAAGATTCACCGGTGAGTCGGCCTTCGTCTTCACCTATTTGATTCCCTACTCTTATAGCGGCGTGCTGTTCATGTTTGGCAGCCTGCTATTGGGGTTCCTGGCCTACTCGCTGGTTAAGTCCCAGCAGATGAGTGCCGATCTGGAGGCCAGAGTCATAGAGCGCACGGCTGAGCTCAATTTAGCTCATGCGAGCCTGCTCATTTCAGAGGTTGAGCGATCCAGAACGCGGGAGCGCGAAAGCCTGCTGCAAGATATGCACGATGGCTTCGGATCGCAGTTGGTCTTTGCCAAAATGATGATCGAGAAAAACCAGATGACACAGGCAGGTCTGGGTCAACTGCTGCAGGAGACCATCTCAGACCTCTATCTCGTTATCGATACTCTGGGCAGCACCAACGATTATTTAAGCAACGCGCTGGTCGATTTTAGATTTCGCACTGAGCAAAGGCTGATCGGTACCGATCTGAAAGTGCATTGGGATATTGGGCTCGATCATGGGATCGAGGTGTCGCAAAAAGTGGTTTTGCAGCTTCTACGGATTGTCCAAGAGGCCCTCAACAACGCGCTTAAACATGCTCGGGCATCAAATATCTGGGTATCTGCCCGCTACGAGTCTTCAAGCGGATGTTTGAAGGTGATGGTTGCCGACGACGGCGTTGGTCTTGGCGACGCCCCGGTGCGTGGACGTGGTCAGAGAAACATGATGACAAGGGCTCGCGCGATCGGTGCTGAGTTTAGTGTGACCCCGCGTCAGCCCGGCACGCAAGTTCAGATCTGGATTACGGTGGTTCAGGCGGCCTCGGCTGCGCCGTCGATTGCCTGAGCACACCAGTCGAGCTGCTGCAATCCGCGCTTTGCCTGCGTTTATCCGCTAAGGCTCCAGCAAAGCCGTCAAGCGCTCTAACGCGTCTTGTAGAACGACTTCAGGTACCCGCTCGACCTTGCGTGCCTTGCGCGCCGCCAGATCGAGCATTCGGATCTTGTTCACAAGCGCGACTCCCTGGGTCTTGCAGCCCGTTCCGGTCAGGCTGACGGCAAATCCAGCGTAGCGGGAGAAATCACCGCCTTGCGTGATGGGAGCTACCAGCACATCTCCAAGGCGGTTGAACTCCTTGGGGGTCAGCACTAGAGCAGGCCGCGTGCCTTTCTGTTCGTGGCCCATCGCCGGGTCCAGGGGAACGCTGACCACATCACCGCGGTCGAAGACGCCCATCACCAGACCTCTTGGCCTACGGGCTTCGCAATGTCCCAGAGCGTCAGGTCGGCCGGTGGCGGCGCTTTGGGATCGCATTGGGCAATCAGATCGGCCAGTACGTATTTCTTCTTGGGCGCCAACACGATCTCGCCCCGTTCTGTGGTGTCCAGCGTCATGGCCTGGCCTGCTTTGAGGCCGAGATCCTTAAGCACGGCAGGCGGTAACACGGCCACGGTGCTGTTGCCGTATCGCCTCAGAACAACTTGCATGGTGCACCCCTCCCCGCGGGTGGCAATTCGAGTCCAGTAGTCTGGGCCGCAGCGGCCTGTACGTCAAGCATTGTTAAACATGGCATCGGAGGCGACTCTGGCTGACCACTTGACTCCTGGGCGGTACGAGCAGGTGTTGAGCCCCAAAACAAAAAGCCACCCGCAAAGGTGGCTGAAGTTGGTTGGCGCGCCCGGCAGGATTCGAACCCACGACCCCCTGGTTCGTAGCCAGGTACTCTATCCAACTGAGCTACGGGCGCCCCGAGCCCAAAACTATAGCAGATTCTCGCCAGAGGCGGCGGCGGCGCCGATGCGGGCCCGAATGGCAATACGCATGAGGTCGGCCATTGTTCGGGCACCCAGCTTCTCCATGATGTTGGCGCGATGTGCCTCAACGGTCTTAATGCTGATGCATAAATCATCGGCAATTTGTTTGTTCAGCCGACCCACCACGATACGTTCGAGCACCTGTCGCTCACGCGAGGTGAGTCGTTCAATGCGTTGCGCGAGTTCGCGCGATTCAGAGCTGGCGCGCAGAATCTGCCCTGAGCGTTCGAGCGAGTTGCGCACAGCACTGCACAGAACCTCGTCGCTGAAGGGCTTTTGAATGAAGTCTACGGCGCCTTTCTTGATGGTTTCGACCGCCATCGGTACGTCGCCATGCCCGGTGATGAACACCACGGGCAGGACAGAGCCACGCCGTGCAAGCTCGTCTTGTAGGGCAAGGCCCGACATACCGGGCATACGGACATCGAGTAAAAGACAGCCCGGGGTTTCGGCTGAAATGGGAGTTGCCAGAAAAGATTCCGCGCTCTCAAAGCAGACGGTTGGAAAGCCATTGGCCTCGAGCAGCCAGCGCATGGAATCGCGCACCGCTTCGTCGTCGTCGACCACATACACCGTCCCGGCGGGCTGAATACCGGCAGGCGGATCGCTGAGCGTGCTGTGCGGGGGGGGCATCATGGTTCCTACTGTAACAAAAGCGGCCGCGCCTGGCCTAGTCGTCGAGAGCGTTCAGGCAGCTTGTGCGGCAACTTCAAGCTCTGCGGTGGGTAGTTCAAAGCGGGCTCGTAGTCCGCCCGTCTCACCCGGCTCCAACCACAGTCGTCCCTCATGAGACTCGACGATCGAGCGGCAGATATTCAGGCCGATTCCCATGCCCTCGGTCTTGGTGGTGAAAAAGGGTTCGAACAGGCGTTGGCGAGCCTGCTCGCTAAGGCCACTGCCGCGATCGGTGACTTCGAACAGCACCTTGCCGCCGATGGCGCGCGCGCGTAGTTGAACTTGCTGACGCGATGATGCGCCCGAAGCTTCGCGCGTAGCTTCAATCGCATTCTTGAGCAGATTAACCAGCACTTGCTGGATGAGAATGGGATCAACATTCAGCACTGGAAGATCGCGGCCCATATCGGTCACGATACGCAGCCGGTGACGTTTCGCATCAAACTCGACCAGACCGATGGCTTCATCAACGATATCGGCGACCGTACACAGGCGCCGTTCGGGCTGGCTGCGTTTGACGAAGTTGCGAATACGCCGGATCACCTCGGCGGCGCGCTCGGCCTGCGCTGCGGTTTTGTCCAGCGCCTCAATCAACGCTTCGGGATCAATGCTGCGACCGGCTGCTTTGGCACTGCGGATGCGTGCCGACAGACCCATGCAGTAGTTTCCGATGGCTGTCAGAGGCTGATTGAGCTCATGTGCCAGCGACGAGGCCATTTCGCCCATAGTGACCAGGCGCGAGGTCTGTTGCAGCTTCAGCTGCTGCTGACGTGCATGCTCTTCGGTCTCACGGCGCGCGGTTATATCTGTAGCCACCAGCATTTGCACCGGGCGGCCGTCAACCCAGCGAATCTCGCGCGAGCGCAGCTCAAACCAGCGATTGAGTCCGACGTGGAAGACCTCATTAGAGGCGGCTTCGGCGCTCGCCCGCAACAGCGTGTCGTGCCCGATGCCGGTGGTACCGAACAGTAGTCGGTACATACGGTTGGCAAACAGCAGCTCGGGCGATTCGGTGGCTGGCGCCTCGGCTAGGCTTAGCACGGATACGGATGCATCAAGTTCTTCAAGCACGGTGGTGAAGCGCTCATGCGCCGAGGCAAGCGCTTCGCGAATACGCTTGGGCTCGGTGATGTCGGCCACTGAGGTCATCCAGCCGGTATGCCGACCGCTGCGATCGATCAGGGGCGACACGTACATCCGTACATCGAGCAGGGCGCCGTCACGCCTTTGCACCTGGACTTCAATGCCACTGGTGGGGGCATTGCCGGCCAGCACCTGCTCTAAATAAGCAAGATGGATTTCTTCATCGCCGGATGGCCAGTACGGGTAGGGCGGAATAGAGCCCACCAGTTCATCCTCGGTGAAATCAACCAGCTGGCAGAAGGCTCGGTTGACATAGGTAATGCGTCCCTGCAGGTCAAAGGCGCGCATACCCGTGAGAATCGAGTCTTCCATAGCCTGTCGAAAGGAGCTCTCGGCGGCCAATGCTGCCTCGGCCTTGCGACGCTCGGTAGTGTCGTGGCCCACCGCGTGCAAGAGACGCGGATGAGCCCTGGAGTCTTTTCGAATTGACCATTGCATCCAGCGCCATTCCTTGTGTGCGCCGTCATCAGCTGGGGTCAATGGCGCCGGCAGAAAGCGCGCTTCGAAACTGGCCACGGCTTGAGCAGAGCCCGCGACTTCGGCAATGGAAGCAGCTACCAGGTTGCGATCGTCAGGGTGCGCCCGGTCAATCAGGCGGGTGGATGAGCCGTCGGGCGAGAAGAACCGTTCGAAGGCCGGGTTGCCACGCTCGAGCGCGCCGTCGGGGCCGAGAATGCACAAGGGGTCGGGCGAGAGGGTAAACAGGCGATCGCGTTCGAGTTCGGCGGCCAGTCGGCGCTGGGCGTGACGCCCCAATAGCATCAGGGCGATGAAGATGGCTACTGCCAGACCGACCACTGCGGCCTCAAGTGGATGCTCAAACAGCGCGCCGGTCAGGCGGCCGGGCTGCGCGGGGACGATTCGTTGCGCAGCCCACAGAAAGCTGCCCACGAGCAGTACAAATGCACCCATGGCAATACCGTGCGTGATGGTGAACCAGCGAACCGCTCGAAGGGTGCTGGGCTGCCGAATAGACACGGACTTGAGCATTGTCATGGGTCGAGTTTAGGGATGTCCCTGCAACAAGTCTATATTTTACATAGTGAAAACAAATTTCTCACTATAAAAATTTTTCTTGCGCTTTAAATGACCGCTTTCTAGAATGTTCAAAACATTTCGTCAGGAGACTCAGATGTCTGCCGTTCCCAGCCAACTGCCAGCCGCCAACGACCCGGCGGATCATGACGCGCTCGAAACCCAGGAGTGGCTGGACGCCCTGGAGGCGGTCATCGATCGCGAGGGGCCTCAGCGGGCGCACTTTTTACTAGAGCGCATGATCGACGTCGCGCGTCGCAGTGGCGCCTTTATTCCATTCTCGGCCAGTACGGCTTACGTCAACACGATTCCCACTCAGCTGGAAGCGCGTTCACCCGGCAACGCCGAGTTTGAGGAGCGTATCCGCTCGTTCGTGCGCTGGAATGCCATGGCCATGGTGGTCAGGGCTAATCGCCATAACCCGCCTGACGGCGGTGATCTTGGCGGGCACATCGCCTCGTTTGCGTCGCTGGCCACCATGATTGGTGCTGGCATGAACCACTTTTGGCATGCGCCCACCGATACCCATGGCGGTGACCTGGTGTATTTCCAGGGGCATGTGGCGCCAGGCATTTACGCCCGTGCCTTTGTGGAAGGGCGTCTGACCGAGGCGCAGCTTGAGAACTTCCGGCAAGAGGTCGATGGCAAGGGCTTGTCGTCTTATCCGCATCCCAAACTGATGCCCGACTTCTGGCAGTTTCCGACGGTATCCATGGGTCTTGGGCCATTGATGGCGATTTATCAGGCTCGCTTCCTGAAGTATCTGCATGCCCGGGGTATTGCCGATACCAGTCAGCGCAAAGTCTGGGTGTTCTGTGGCGATGGCGAAATGGATGAGCCCGAGTCGCTGGGCGCCATCGGACTGGCTGCCCGGGAAAAGCTCGATAACCTCATCTTCGTCGTTAACTGCAATCTGCAGCGGCTGGATGGCCCGGTGCGCGGCAATGGCAAGATCATCCAAGAGCTTGAGGGTGAATTTCGCGGCTCGGGCTGGAATGTTCTCAAACTGATTTGGGGCTCGTACTGGGACGCGCTGCTGGCCCGTGATCGCGATGGCATTCTGCAGCGCATTATGGAAGAAACCGTCGACGGCGAGTACCAAGCCTATAAGGCTAACGATGGGGCATTTGTGCGTAAGCACTTCTTTGGCAAGCACCCCAAGCTGCTCGAGATGGTGTCGCGCATGACTGATGACGATATCTGGCGCCTGAATCGGGGTGGCCATGATCCGCACAAGGTGTATGCGGCTTTTCATGCGGCGATTAATCACCAGGGGCAGCCCACGGTCATTCTGGCCAAGACGGTCAAGGGCTACGGCATGGGTAGGGCGGGCGAGGCCAAGAATCCCACGCATCAGCTGAAAAAACTCGACAATGAATCGATCCGCGAGTTCCGCGATCGCTTCAATATTCCCATTCCCGATGATCAGCTTGAATCCGTGCCGTTTTTTAGACCGGCCGACGATGCGCCCGAGATGCAATACATGCACGAGCGTCGTCGCGCTCTGGGCGGCTATCTGCCGCAGCGGCGTCGTCAGTCCGATGAGCAGCTGACGGTACCCGGACTTGATGTGTTTCAGGCCATGCTTGAGCCTACCAGTGAGGGCCGTGAAATCTCCACGACGCAGGCCTTTGTCCGTTTGCTGACCGCGCTCACGCGGGATAAGTCACTAGGTCAGCGCGTGGTACCCATCGTGCCCGACGAGGCACGGACCTTCGGCATGGAGGGCATGTTCAGGCAGCTGGGTATCTATGCGCCCGAGGGTCAGAAGTACACGCCGGTCGACAAAGACCAGGTGATGTACTACCGCGAAGATAAGGCGGGTCAGATTCTGGAAGAGGGCATTAACGAGGCGGGTGCTTTCAGTTCCTGGATTGCGGCGGCCACGTCATACTCGACCAACAACCGGGTGATGATTCCCTTTTACATCTACTACTCAATGTTTGGCTTTCAACGTATTGGCGATCTTGCTTGGGCTGCAGGCGACATGCAGGCGCGCGGGTTTCTGCTGGGCGCAACGTCGGGTCGCACCACGCTGAATGGCGAGGGCCTGCAGCACGAAGACGGGCACAGCCATATTCTCGCAGCCACCATCCCCAATTGCGTTTCGTACGATCCCACGTTTGCGCACGAGCTTGCGGTCATCATGCATGAGGGACTGCGCCGCATGGTGGGCGAGCAGCAGAATGTCTTCTACTACATCACCGTAATGAATGAGAATTACGCTCATCCGGGGCTGCGTAAAGGTGATGAGGCGGGCATTATCAAGGGTGGTTATCGTTTGCGCGATGGCAAAGCGGGGCTTACTAAGCGTGTTCAGTTACTGGGGTCCGGTACGATTTTGCGTGAGGTGATCGCGGCCGCCGAAATGCTGGAA
The DNA here is from genome assembly GCA_039800325.1 of Pseudomonadota bacterium. Lineage (GTDB taxonomy): Bacteria > Pseudomonadota > Gammaproteobacteria > Burkholderiales > Burkholderiaceae_E > SYIM01. The sequence goes on from JBDLQY010000218.1 coordinate 11,079, forward strand.
GCTGACTGGGGTATTGCAGGTGACGTCTACAGCATCACCAGCTTTACCGAGCTGCGTCGCGATGGGCTCGATGTTGAGCGGCACAATCTGCTTCACCCGGGCGACAAACCGCGCAAGGCCTTCATTAACAGCCTGCTCGAAAACACCGAGGGCCCCATCGTGGCGGCCACCGACTACATGAAGCTGTTCGCTGATCAGATCCGGCCCTTTATGCCCAAAGGACGTGACTACCGCGTGCTGGGTACTGATGGGTTTGGCCGTTCTGACTTTCGCGCGCGGCTGCGTGAGCATTTTGAAGTTGACCGCCGCTTTGTAGTGCTGGCTGCTCTGCGTTCGCTGGCCGATGACGGCGCTATTCCGGTCAAGAAGGTAGCTGAGGCCATCAAGAAGTACGGGATAGACCCCGACAAGGCCAACCCCCATTACGCCTGAGTGAGCCCGACATGAGTCAACCCATTGAAGTACACGTACCTGACATCGGCGACTTCGCCGAGGTTGAGGTCATTGAAATTCTGGTCAAGCCTGGTGACACCATTGCGGCCGAGCAATCGCTGGTCACGGTTGAGTCTGATAAGGCCTCCATGGAGATTCCCAGCTCGGCCGCGGGTGTGGTTCGCGAACTGCGGATAAAACTGGGCGACAAGGTCTCCAAAGGCAGCCTGCTACTCATGCTTGAGCCAGCTGGGTCAGCGGCCTCAGTGGCAGGTGCTGCGCCGTCCGCAAGCGCGCCGGTTGCCCCAGCGCCGGTCGCGGCAGTACCGACACCGGCCCCGGCGTCTGTTGCGCCGCCAGTGGCGGCGGCGGTCGCAGTGCCCGCGTTGACAGCCGCAGCAGTCTCGACAGCTCCGGCATCGGCGGTTTCCAGTGGCGCGTCAGCGTCGCCCACGGCCGCCCTGGGCGGCGCGCCCGATCACGCGGTCAAACCACACGCCTCGCCGTCGGTTCGGCGGTTTGCGCGCGAGCTGGGCGTCGACCTAGCACAGGTGCGTGGTACGGGGCCCAAGCAGCGCATCCTTCAGTCCGATGTGCAGACCTGGATCAAAGAGACCCTGGCGCGGGCTGCCTTGGGCTCAGCCGCAGCATCGACATCGGTCGCAGGCGACTCGGGAGCCGGGCTGGGACTTATCGCCTGGCCTAAAGTTGACTTCGCCAAGTTTGGATCCATTGAGCGGCAGCCCCGCTCGCGCATCAAGAAGCTTTCGGCGGCGAATCTGCATCGTAACTGGGTGATGATTCCGCATGTCACCAATCACGACGACGCCGACATTACCGAGCTCGAAGCGTTTCGCGTCAGACTTAACGAAGAGCACGCCAAGTCGGGTGTCAAGGTGACCATGCTGGCCTTCCTGATCAAGGCCTGCGTGTCGGCGCTTAAGAAGTTTCCTGAGTTCAATGCCTCGCTCGATGGCGATGATCTCGTGCTTAAGCGGCACTATCACATCGGTTTTGCAGCCGACACCCCTAACGGCCTGGTAGTGCCGGTCATTCGTGATGCCGACCAGAAGGGCATCCTGCAGCTGGCCCGCGAAAGCGCTGAGCTGGCGGCCAAGGCTCGCGATGGCAAGCTCTCGCCCGCTGATATGCAGGGCGGAACCTTCTCGATCTCGAGCCTGGGCGGTATCGGGGGTACCTACTTCACGCCCATCATTAACGCGCCTGAGGTTGCCATTTTGGGGGTGTGCCGCTCGAGCACACGGCCTGTGTGGAACGGGCAATCGTTCGAACCTCGCCTGATGCTGCCGCTCTCCCTGTCATGGGATCACCGCGTCATTGACGGTGCGGCTGCGGCGCGCTTCAACGTTTATCTCGCCCAGCTGCTCGCCGATTTTCGGCGCGTGATGCTGTAATCGCCCGCAGCCGGAAGGATTGAGCATGAGTCAGACCATCGATGTGCCGGTGCCCGACATTGGCGATTTCAGTGATGTCGAAGTGATCGAGCTGTTGGTCAAGCCGGGCGACAGCATTCGTGCCGAGCAAAGCATCGTCACGGTCGAGTCCGATAAGGCCTCCATGGAGATTCCATCGCCGATGGCGGGGGTCGTGCGTACCCTGCACGTCAAGCTGGGCGACAAGGTGTCCAAAGGCTCGCCCATGATGGTTCTTGAGGTGGGCAGCAACACGGTTTCGGCAGCGGCTCCTGCCCCGGCGGCAAGCCCTGCTATGGCGGCTCCTCCTGCCGTGGCCTCGCCAGCCAAGGCCGCTCCCGCGGCGGCTATGCCCGTGGCACCCGTACCCGTACCTGTCTCGTCCTATCAGGGTCCGGTCGATGTGCAGTGTCAGATGCTGGTGCTGGGTGCCGGACCGGGGGGCTATTCGGCGGCCTTCCGTGCAGCCGATCTCGGTATGGATACCGTTCTGGTTGAGCGCTTCAGCACGCTGGGCGGTGTGTGCCTGAATGTGGGCTGCATTCCCTCCAAAGCCCTGCTGCATGTGGCCGCTGTTATCGATGAGACACGTCACTTTGAAGCCCTGGGCGTAAGCTTTGGCAAGCCGTCCATTGACATCAATAAGTTGCGTGCGCACAAAGAGGCTGTCATCGCCAAGCTCACGGGCGGTCTGGCGGGTATGGCCAAGGCGCGTAAGGTGAACGTGGTGCGTGGCGAGGGGCGCTTCATTGATGCCCATCATCTCGAGCTTGACTGCACTGAGGGCACGGGCCGCAAACCCAACGGTCAGAAGAAGATTATCCGGTTTGAGCAGGCCATCATCGCGGCCGGATCTGCGCCGGTTCGATTGCCTTTCCTGCCGGACGACCCGCGCGTGGTCGACTCAACCGGTGCGCTCGAGCTGACCGCCGTGCCCAAACGTATGCTGGTCATCGGTGGGGGCATCATTGGGCTTGAGATGGCCACGGTCTACTCCACGCTGGGCGCGCGTATTGAGGTCGTTGAGATGATGGATGGGCTCATGGCCGGCGCTGATCGTGATCTGGTCAAGGTCTGGCAGAAGCACAACGAACCGCGCTTCGATAAGGTGATGTTGAAAACCAAGACTGTACAGGCTGAGGCGACCGTCGAGGGTATTCGGGTGTGGTTTGAGGGCGAACAGGCGCCCGCGGAACCCCAGGTTTACGACCTTGTTCTCTCGGCGGTGGGACGCAGTCCCAACGGCCGGCTGATCGCTGCCGACCGGGCAGGTGTGGCTGTGTCCGATCGTGGGTTCATCTCGGTCGATCAACAGATGCGAACCAATGTGCCGCACATCTTCGCCATTGGTGACATCGTCGGCCAGCCCATGCTGGCGCACAAAGCGGTGCATGAGGGCCATGTGGCGGCTGAAGCAGCAGCAGGTCAGAAGAGTTTCTTCGATGCGCGGGTGATCCCGTCCGTGGCCTACACGGACCCCGAGGTCGCGTGGGTCGGCCTCACAGAAGACGAGGCCCGTCGGCAGGGTATCAAGGTGGGTAAGGCGGTATTTCCCTGGGCGGCCTCAGGCCGGGCAATTGCCAATGGTCGTGACGAGGGTTTTACCAAGCTGTTGTTCGATGAGGAAACCCATCGCTGTGTGGGCGGAGCCATTGTCGGTACTCATGCGGGCGACATGATTGGTGAAGTCGCCTTGGCTATCGAGATGGGCGCAGACCCCGTCGATATTGGGCGCACCATCCATCCGCACCCCACGCTGGGTGAGTCGATCGGTATGGCGGCTGAGGTCTTCGAAGGCGTCTGTACTGATTTGCCGCCGCCACGTCGCAAGGGCTAAGACCTCGGGTTTCCCCCGGGGCCTAGGGTTTATACGGGTTTGACGCCGGGTTTCTACGTCTAGAATCGAAAGGTTCAGGATCGCCCGCCGAGGGCGGCGTTTTCTGGCGCAGTTTCAATAAACCCCTTGGAGACATTCGTATGGAACGTCGCTCCTTCGTGAAGCATGCCGGTCTGGCCGGTATCCTGGCAGCGGGCACAGCCCCAGCCGTTCAAGCTCAGCAGGTCATTCGTTGGCGTATTACCTCTAGCTTTCCTAAGTCGCTTGACACCCTCTATGGTGCTGCGGAGATATTTGCCAAGTCGGTCAACGCGGCTTCGAATGGTCGCATGAACGTCACCGCACACCCCCCGGGTGAACTGGTGCCTGCCTTCGGCGTGGTCGATGCGGTTCAAAAGGGCACGGTTGAGGGTGGCCATACAGCGCCTTACTACTTCTTCGGTAAGGATGAAACCTTTGCGCTTGACTGCGCAGTGCCTTTTGGCATGAACTCGCGCCAGATGACGGGCTGGTACTACCACGGTAACGGGCTGAAGCTCACTCGCGAGTTTTATCGCCAGTACGACATTGTTAACTTCGCGGCTGGTAATACCGGCGTGCAGATGGGCGGCTGGTTCCGCAAGGAAATCAAGTCGGTCGAAGACCTCAAAGGCCTGAAGTTCCGTGTGGGCGGCTTTGCGGGCCGCGTGCTTGAGCGCCTGGGTGTGGTGCCCCAGAATATTCCGGGCGGCGAGATTTATCAGGCGCTCGAAAAGGGCACTATCGACGCGGCAGAGTGGGTGGGGCCGTATGACGACCTCAAGCTGGGTTTCTACAAAGTGGCCAAGCAGTACTACTACCCCGGTTTTTGGGAAGGTGGTCCCCAACTGAGCATCTATATTAATGCCAAGGCCTGGGATGCCCTGCCCAACGACCTCAAGGCCATTGTTGAGCAGGCCGCTTCGTACTCGCATGTCGACATGCAGGCGCGTTACGACGCCAACAACCCCCAGGCTTTGCGCAAGCTGGTGTCTGAGGGCACGCGTGTTGCGGCGTTCCCGCGTGAAGTATTGACTGCAGCGCTCAAGGCTGCCAACGAGGTCTATAGCGAGCTCAATGACAAGAACCCCAATTGGAAGAAGGTCTGGGCGGATTATTCGCGCTTTCGCAATGAGCAGTACCAGTGGTTTAACTACGCTGAACGGGCCTACGACTCGTTCATGTTCTCGCAGAAACTGTAAAAACTGCGGTGCGCGGGGCATTGCGCCCCGCGTCGTCCGACTTGCGGCTTTCGCCGCAGTCGCACACCTCTAGCCTGCCAAGTCGCGTGAGTCGTCCGCAGACCGGCAGTCAGTCTTTAGACACCCCTACTTCGGCGGCTCGTCTGACGGGTTTTCTTCTTCGCTGCCGTACTCGTCTTTAGGCGCTTCAAGCTTGACGTCATCGGGGTTAAGCCCCGATCCCTTGTCAAGCGCATTGGTGACCATGCCTGGGAAGGCAATCACCAGAGCCACCATGATCAGCTGAATGCACACGAAGGGTACCGACCCCCAGTAGATCTGGCCAGTGGTGACCTTGGCGATTCGCTCGCCCGTGACTTTGTCTGTGTAATCGTCATGGGGCGCAACACTGCGCAGATAAAAGAGTGCAAAGCCAAAGGGCGGGTGCATAAACGAGGTCTGCATATTGACCGACAGCAGTACGCCAAACCAGATCAGATCTATGCCCAGCTTCTCGGCGACGGGGCCCAGCAGCGGCACGATGATGAAGGCCAACTCGAAAAAATCGAGGAAGAAGGCCAGCAGAAACACCATGATGTTGACGATGATGAGAAAGCCCAGCTGCCCGCCTGGCAGATCGGACAGCAGATGCTCTACCCACTTGTTGCCATCGACGCCCTGGAAGGCCAGGTTAAAGGTGGTCGAACCAATGAGAATGAAGAGCACGAAGCATGACAGCTTGGCCGTCGCATTGAGCGCCTGCTTCATCAGATCAACAGAGAGTCGGCGGCGCGAGATGGCCATGACCAACGCGCCCACGGCACCCATAGCCCCGCCCTCAGTGGGCGTGGCGATTCCCAGAAAGATGGTACCCAACACCAGAAAAATCAGGGCGAGCGGCGGAATCAGCACAAAGGTGACGCGTTCGGCCATCTGCGACAGCAGGCCCATACGCGTAATGCGGTTGGCGATGGCCGCCGTGAACGCGATGGCTGTGCCCACGCACATCGATAAAACGATGGTTTCGTCAGTAGGCGCTTCGGTGGCTGTGCCCTTCATCCACGACAGAATTTCGTCGTAGTACAGACCGAAAACGATGGAAACGCTGAAGGTGATGGTCATAAGCACCGTCAGCGAGCGTAGGCCGCTGGTGCCATCGGGCTCGCGAATAGTGCGAGCCTCCGGGGGCAGAGCGGGCGCCATGCTGGGCTTGATCATGGACACCAGAAACACATAGCCCACATACAAGCCGGTGAGAATGAAACCCGGAATGAACGCGCCTTTGTACATGTCGCCGACTGACCGACCCAACTGGTCAGCCATGACGATGAGCACCAGCGACGGTGGAATGATCTGCGCCAGCGTGCCCGAGGCTGCGATTACACCCGTGGCGAGCGGCCGGTGGTAGCCGTAGCGCAACATGATGGGTAGGGAAATCAGGCCCATCGAAATGACGGAGGCCGCGACCACACCCGTGGTGGCGGCCAGCATGGCGCCCACCAGAATGACGGCATAGGCGAGCCCGCCACGAATAGGGCCAAATAATTGACCGATCGTGTCGAGCAGGTCTTCAGCCATGCCGCTGCGCTCGAGGATCAGGCCCATGAAGGTAAAGAACGGAATGGCCAGCAGGGTGTCGTTACCCATGATGCCAAAGACTCGCAGCGGCATCGCCTGAAACAGAGAGGCGGGCAAAAGCCCCAGCTCAATACCGATGAAGCCGAACACTAAGCCGCATGCGGCCAGGCCAAAGGCTACGGGAAATCCGAACAGCAGAAAAAATACCAACCCCACGAACATGATGGGGGCAATGTTGTGTGTGAGAAATTCGATCATGACTTGGCTCCGCCGGCCTCAGCCTGCTTGCGTACGAACTCGGCCAGCTCTTCTTCAGCGGTCTTTTGAACTTTACGGGCGGTAGGATCGTCAATGAGGCCCGCCAGAAACGCGAAGCGTTTGATGAGTTCTGAAATGGCCTGCAGGCCCAGCAGCGCCACGCCCAACGGAATCATCAGATAGACCGGCCAGCGAATCAGCCCGCCAGCGTTTGAGGACACCTCGCCGCTATGCCAGGCCTGAAGAAAGTACGGAGTGCCCAGGTACAGCATGAGCACCACCCAGGGGCCCAGAAAAAATATCAGACCGATGATGTCTATCCAGGTGCGTCCGCGCGGCGACAGTCTTGAAGAAAACACGTCGATGCGCACATGCTCATTCTTGAGCAGGGTGTAGCCTGCGGCCAGCATGAAGACAGCGGCAAACAGGTACCACTGGATTTCAAGCCAGGCGTTTGAACTAAGGTCGAAGGCTTTGCGGCTGATGGCATTGCCGGCACTGATCAGTACGGATGCCAGAACCAGCCAGAGCACGCCTGCTCCGACGCGTTCATTGAGCGCGTCGATGAGGCCGGAAATTTTGAGCAGAGCTTTCACCGCTGTCTCCTGGGATCATGGGGCTGCCCATGTGTGCCGGTTGTGGGGCTGGGACGACCACGGGCCGTACTACAACCGGCGTGCCAACCCGCAAACCCTTTAGAGTACCTTGCTACCCGGCCTCAACTGGGCCGGGTGTGCCTAGGGTTTTCCCTGGAGATTGACGGTCCGTACTACTGGCCCAGACGCTCGCGCACTCGCGAGATGGCGCCTAAAACGTCGTCTGGCGCGGTGCCGCCGACATGCCTGCGAGCCTTCAGTGACCCTTCCAGCGTCAGGGCTGCCAGCACGTCATCGCCGACCAGGGGCGAGAACTCGCGCAGCTTGTCTATCCCGAGGTCAGCCAGGTCGCACCCCTGATCGGCGGCTGCACGCACCGCTCGGGCCACGGCCTCATGGGCATCACGAAACGCCAGGCCTTTTCGCACCAGATAATCAGCCAGGTCAGTCGCGGTGGAGAAGCCTTCGGCGGCGGCGCTACGCATCCGATCGGCGCGAACCCGGATACCGCCAACCAGGTCGACAAAAATTCGCAGGGTATCGATGAGCGTGTCGGCAGTATCAAAGAGCGGCTCTTTGTCTTCCTGGTTATCTTTGTTGTAGGCCAATGGCTGACCTTTCATCAGTGTCAGCAGTGACATCAGACTGCCGTAGACGCGACCGGTCTTTCCCCGGGCAAGTTCGGGTACGTCCGGGTTTTTCTTCTGCGGCATGATGGATGAGCCCGTGCAGAATCGGTCGGCCAGGTCAATGAAGCCCACCCGGGGCGACATCCAGATGACCAGTTCTTCGGATAGACGCGACACGTGCATCATGGCAAGACTTGCAGCGGCGCAGAACTCGATGGCGAAGTCGCGATCAGAGACGGCATCGAGCGAGTTCTCGCAGACCCCATCAAAGCCCAACAGGCGGGCCACTTGTTCACGATCGATAGGGTACGAGGTGCCCGCCAGCGCCGCCGCGCCCAGTGGCAGGCGGTTGACCCGTCTGCGGCAGTCGGTGAGCCTGGCTGCGTCTCGCGCGAACATCTCGACATAAGCCATCAGGTGATGCGCGAAGCTGACGGGCTGGGCAACCTGCAGGTGCGTGAAACCCGGCATGATGGTGTCGACATGCTGTTCGGCCAGATCAACCAGCACGCTTTGCAGTTGCCCGAGCAGGCCTTGCGCGTCGTCAATGACGCCACGCAGCCACAGGCGTATATCGGTGGCCACCTGGTCGTTACGCGAGCGGGCCGTGTGCAGACGCTTGCCGGCATCACCGACCAGATTGGTGAGTCGCCGCTCGATGTTCAGGTGCACGTCCTCAAGGTCAATTGACCAGGAAAATTCACCACGTTCGATCTCGGTGCGAATCTGCGCCATGCCGCGCTCGATGTCGGCGCGATCATCGGCGCTGATGATGCCGACCGATTCCAGCATGCTGGCATGAGCCAGCGAACCCTGAATATCGACAAGCGCGAGGCGACGATCGAAATCAACCGAAGCGGTGTAGCGTTTGACCAGTTCGGAAACTGGTTCGGAAAACCGACCCGACCAGGCCTCACTTTTCTGTGTCAGTTGATCTGCCATAATCCGCCGCCGAAAAAAGGCGAAATTATACGGGGCCCACTCAGCCAGTCATGAGGTCCTATGTCAGACGCCTACTCGATTTTGATCGCCGACGCCGAAGACGCGGACCGCGCCCGTCTGCGTGATCTGCTGGACCAGCTCAAAGCTGATTTCCCGAATCAGGTGGTGGGTGAGGCTGCGGCAGGCGGCGCAGCCTTATCGCAAATCTCGACGCTACAGCCGCAGGCTGTATTGCTGGATGCGCAACTACCTGACATGAGCGGTATCGAGCTCGCTCGGCAGATGCAGCGCGTTGCGACCCTGGGGGGCCCTGGCCTGGGAAGTCGGCGGCCAGCGCTGATTTTTGTGGCGGGGTCGCGGCATCATGCGCTTGATGCCTTTGAGGTGGACGCGCTCGATTACCTCCTAAAGCCGGTCGATGCGACCCGTCTTCTTCATGCTTTGAGGCGTCTGCCCGCTGCGGCCGTATCAGAGGTGGACGCGATAAGGGGCAGCGCCTCGTCGCCTGACTCGGATGCGATAAGCGTGACGGCGTCGTCGCCGGGCGCGGGCTTGATGGGCAGTATGGCGTCGTCGCCGGGCGCGGGCGCGCAGCCTGGGTTACCCGTCCCGGCGCCCGCTTTGCCAGGCCCGCCGTCGCTGCTGCGTATTTCAGCCGGCGACTATCACCCGCAAGCCGTTGATTCGTCACTGCGCGCTCGAGAGCCGTCGGTCGAGACGGGCAGCCCGGAGCCGTCGCCCAAAGCCGAGCCTCGCAAGCAGTTTTGCGTGCATGAGCGGGGTCGGGTCCTGCTCGTTCCGCTGGATCAGGTGATTTACCTGAAGGCGGAATTGAAATACGTTACGGTTCGGACGCGGCAGCGGGAGTACCTGATCGAGGACTCGCTTACCGCGATCGAGGCCGAATTCGGAGACCGTTTTGTCCGCATTCACCGCAACGCCCTGGTGGCGCGGTCTTCGATCGCTGGATTTGAGCGTGTTACGCCAGGTGCCGATGCGCGCGGCGTCGATCCTTACTGGCAGGTGGTTTTGCGCGATGTTCCCGAGCGCCTGCAGGTAAGTCGGCGACAGTGGTCGCATGTGAGACACCTGATTGGATGACGATGACCTCAGCTCAGAATGCTTTGCCTACCCCCCGACGTCTGGTGATTGCCTCCCGTGAAAGCCGGCTTGCCATGTGGCAGGCCGAGCATGTGCGCGATCGGTTGCGGCAGCTTTATCCCGATTGCACGGTTGAAATACTCGGTATGACCACCGAGGGTGATCGAGTGCTTGACCGCGCGTTGGCCGAGATCGGTGGCAAAGGGCTGTTCATCAAAGAGCTTGAAGTGGCCTTACTTGAGCGACGTGCCGATCTGGCGGTGCACTCGCTCAAGGATGTGCCGATGGAATTGGATCCGGCGTTTGCCTTACCGGTGATCATGAAGCGCGAAGATCCGCGTGATGCCTTTGTCTCGAATACCTTTGCGGGGCTGGAGCAGATGCCTGCGGGGGCCCGTGTTGGAACCTCAAGTCTGAGGCGCGCCAGCCAGATTCGTCATCGCTATCCCCACCTTACCGTGCAGGGGCTGCGCGGCAATGTCAACACTCGGCTGGCCAAACTTGATGCCGGTGAGCACGACGCCATTATTCTTGCGGCGGCTGGCCTGAAGCGTCTGGGACTGGCCAACCGAATCCGTGCAGTGGTAACCCCGGAAGAAAGTCTGCCCGCCGCGGGGCAGGGGGCTCTTGGAATCGAGACGCTTGCCGGACGGGATGATCTGGCCGCCTGGCTGGCTCCCTTGGCTGATGCGCGAACCCGGGCCGAGGTGAGCGCCGAGCGCGCGGTATCGCGTGCTCTGGGTGGCAGCTGTCGCATGCCCTTGGCCGCGTTCTGCGTGACCGACGCACAGGGCGCCCTGCAGTTGCGCGCCCGGGTGGGCGCCGAAGACGGATCAGGTATGGTCGAAGCCAGCGCGAGCGGCGGACCGGCCAGTGTCGAGGTCGCCGAACGCATCGGTGCCGAGGCAGCACAGGCCTTGCTTGCGCGGGGCGCAGCGCAGTGGCTCGGGTCATTCTGACCCAGCCGCAGCCGCGCGTACAGTCAATCGCGGCGGCGCTGCGCGGGCACGGGCACGAAGCTGTCGAGTTCAGTTTTATGCGCATCGAGTTTCAGCCGGATGCAGAGCTGGCCGGGCGGCTTGAGGGCTTTGACTGGGTCATAGCGACCAGTCCGGCCGCCATCGCGGCTTTAGCCGATAGTCTTCCCCACGGCTGGCCCACGACCCAAGCCGCGCCGGGTCTGGGGCTCATTGGACCGGGTAGCCTGGCTTCCCTGCGTCAAACTCGGCTCGATACGCAGCGCCTTAGAGTCATGACCGCTCAGTTTCCTCCCTTCGATGCCGCCGCTCTGATGAAGCAAGTCCCGTTTGATCAACCGAATGGACTGCGCGTTCTGGTGGTGCGGGGCGATACCGGACGCGATGACTGGATCGATGATCTGCGTCGGGCGGGTGCCAACGTCGAGGTCTGCGCCCTGTACAGACGCCAGGCGGTTGAGCCCTCAGCTGAGGCACGTCACCAGGTGCTAGGCTGGCTGCGCCAGCCGCCGCAGATTTACTGCGTGGTGACGCAAAGCGAGACCGCCGAGCGCCTGCGCGTGTTGCCAGAGACCGCCCACCTGGGACTGGGTGCCCGGCCCGATGTCATGCTGACCATCCATCCTCGAATCGCGCAGACGCTTGAGCAGGCTGGATTTACCCAGGTTCGCTTGGTGGCCCCTGGTCAGGCAGCGCTGTTGGCCGCGCTAGAATGAGCTACCGATTTTCGGACATCATCCGTGGCTCAACACGATTCCGCTTTGCCCGATCGCCCTGAAACACGGCCTGAGCATAAAGCGCGGCCCCGCTGGTTGGGCTGGCTTGGTGCCTCGCCTGCACGCTGGTTTGGCATCATCATTGCTGTCGTCGCAGTCGCTGCAGCGGTTCAGTTCGGGCAGCGGCTCGAGCGGCTTGAAAGCGGCTCATTGCGTCGACTTGAAGGTGCTGATCGCAAGGTTGCCGAACTCGAGTCAGCCCTTCAGCGCGGTCAAGATCAGGTGCGTGAACTGCAGGCCCGCCAGGCACTGATCGACGGTCGTATCGCGGAAGCTCAGGGCCTGCAGGCCCAGATCGAAAAACTCTATCGAGGCCTTATCCAAGAATCGGCGGATGCCGTTCTTGCTGAGACCGAGTCAGCCCTTATGCTGGCATCGCAGCAGCTCTCGCTGGGAAGCGATCCCAGGGCGGCATTGGCCGCGCTGCAAGAGATTGACGCGCGTCTGGTGCGCCAGAAAGACCCCACGCTGGGGCCCATTCGTAGGGCTCTGCAAGTCGATGTCGAGCGTCTCAAGGCGTATCCGGCCGCTGATGTGGGTTCGATGGCCCTACGCATCGATACGCTGATCAGCGGACTCGATCAGTTGCCTTTATCGTCGTCATTGGCGGCGCGGCCGCAAGGCAGAGATACCGCTGCTGCCCAGTCTGATGACCCCATGGATGCCATCTTCAGCCTCGACCATCTGCGCAGTGAACTGCAGCGACTCATTCGGGTTCGACGGGTCGATACGCCAGATGCCTTGCTGCTTGCGCCCGAGCAGGCCTATTTTCTGCGTGAAAACCTTCGGCTGCTGCTGCTCAACGCGCGACTGGGTCTTTTAGCCCGTAATGACGCCCTGTTCCGTTCTGACACTGAACGTGCGATTGAGTGGCTGCGCAAGTATTACGACATTGATCAGCGCAGTGTCATCACCGCGATGAATCTGCTGCGGCAGCTGGGCTCTTCAAAAATCGCGCTCGACCCGCCGTTGCCCGGTGAGTCCTTGCGCGCGGTGCGTGCCGTACGAGCGGCGCGCGAGTCCCGCGGTTAGGGTCCCTCATGGGCCGCATTGTTGGCATCATCTTCGTGCTGTCGGCGGCGGTCGCATTGGCGCTGCTGATGCGCTTCAGCGACGGCAATCTGGCGCTGTTGTGGCCGCCCTATCGCGTAGACATTTCCATCAGCCTGGTTCTCATCGTACTGTTGGCTGCGTTCGTCCTGGGACATGTTTTGCTGCTGGCACTGTCAAATGCGCTGGGTCTGCCCGCCCGGGTTCGCGACTATCGGGCCCGTCGTAAACGCGAGGTTGCCTTCAACGGTCTGCGCGATGGTCTGCTGGCATTTTTTGAGGGTCGCTTTGGCCGTGCCGAGCGGTTGTCTCAGGTGGCGCTATCCGATCCGTCTCTGGCTGGCCCTGCCGCTTTGGTGGCTGCCCGCGCCGCGCATCGCATGCGCGAGCCCGAGCGTACCGAGCGGTGGCTGAGCCTCGCCGATCAAGACCGCGTCAGTGCCGCTGCGGCGGCCATGAGTCGAGCCGAGATTGCGGTCGAAGATCGGCGTTCGGCTGACGCTCTGGAGGCGGTTGCGCGCCTGCATGCGCGTGGCGCGCGTCATCTTTATTCGCTTCGAATCGCGCTGCGTGCGCATGAGCAGGCGGGTGACTGGCAGGCGGTGCTGCAGTCAGTGCGTCAGCTTGAAAAGCGCGAGGCGCTGCACCCGACGGCCGCGCGGGGTCTCAAAATCCGGGCCTTCCGGGCTTTGTTTACAGCGCGCGTTGATGATGCGCATGCGCTATCGCAACTGGTGGCGTCGTTAACAGCAGCCGAGCGTGATACCGATGAAATCGTCGAGGCCGCCGCGCTTGCGCTCGCTCATGCGGGTTCGCAGGCGCAGGCAGCGGCCCTCATCGTGAGCCTGCTCGAGCATCGATTGTCCGAACCCCTTGTCAGCCTATACGCTGGGCTCAATCAAATCGGTCTGCGTGAGCGCCTGAGACAGGTTGAGGCTTGGCGTGCCCGGCATGGGGAGCAGGCTTGTCTGCTCATGGCGGCAGGCCGCCTGTGTGCCGCCGAGGGGCTGTGGGGCAAAGCCGAGTCCCTGTTGACAGCGGCAGACTCTGCTGCGCCCGGTCGCGCAACACGCGCGGCTCTGGCTGAACTGTTCGAACACATGGGCCGCCACGCTGAGGCACTTCGCTATTGGCGTCTGGCGGCCAGCGATGGGCTTGATCGGGGGGGCGATACCTGGCCACCCGCTCCGCGCGCTTTCGGGTCGCTGGCCGAAAACCAACCCGAGCAGCGTTTCGTCGATAGTGCTACCGAGGCCGGCTACGAAGCTGCCCCGGTTGTGGTGAACCTGCCCATCCGTCAGTCGTGACGCAGGGCGATGGTGCGCAGGTTGGTGAAGCCGTACAAAGCCTCGAATCCCTTCTCGCGTCCGTAGCCGCTCTGGCCGACTCCGCCAAACGGTAGTTCAACGCCACCGCCTGCGCCGTAGTTGTTGATGAAGACCTGTCCGGCCCGCAGTTTGCGCGCCATGCGCATCTGACGAGCACCGTCGCGGGTCCAGACGCCTGCGACCAGTCCGTAGGGGGTGCTGTTGGCCAGGCGCAGTCCGTCTGCTTCGTCACTAAAGCGGGTGACGGCCAGTACCGGCCCGAAAATTTCTTCGCAGGCAATTGCGTGAGTCGCGGGTACATCGGCGAGCAGAACCGGGGCCTGATAGTAACCACCGGCCGGGGCGTCGCTGGCGATCTGACCCTGAGCGGCAATGCGAAGGCCTGTCGAGCGAGCCTGGTCAAGATAGGCCGCAACCTTAGACTGTTGACGCCGCGAGACCAGCGGACCCAGATCAAGGTCGGCCATAGCGGTGCCTGCCTTGAGTGCGCTGAATCGTTCGGCGAGTCGACCCAGCAGTTGATCGTAAATGCCAGCCTGTACCAGCACGCGACTTCCGGCTGAGCAGGTCTGGCCTGCGTTTTGAATGATGGCGTTGACCAGCACCGGCAGAGCGGCCTCGATATCGGCATCATCGAAAACGAGTTGGGGTGACTTTCCGCCCAGTTCTAGAGTTACCGGGCAGTAGTGGTGGGCAGCCGTGGCAGCAACCCGTCGCCCCGTCTCGGGTGAGCCCGTGAACGAAATATGGTCGATGCCAGGATGCTCAGCAAGCGCCTGACCGGCCTCAGCGCCCAGACCCGTAACGATGTTGAGCGCACCCGGT
>JBDLQY010000219.1:0-21404 GCA_039800325.1 Pseudomonadota bacterium
GCCTTATGGCGCTGCTGCCTGATGCCGGTCCATGCCAGCCTGGCTGCAGTAGGTGGCTATGGTCGAGGAGAACTGTTTCCACACTCTGATGTTGACTTACTGATTCTGGTCGATAACCCGGAAGGGGCCTCAGGCGCGATTGAAGCACTAATCGGCGCCTGTTGGGACTGTGGCCTGGCTATCGGGCACAGCGTTAGAACGCTGGATGATTGCCTTCGAGAGGCGGATGGCGACATTACTGTTCGCACCAGTCTTCTCGAAATGCGCTACCTATGCGGTGCGCGCGCGCCGCTGGTGAAGCTTGACACAGCACTCACCGAACGACTTGACCCCACCGCGTTCGCCAGCGCGAAACTGCTGGAAATGCGTCAGCGTCATCTGCGTTTCGAAGACACCCCCTACAGCCTTGAGCCCAACACCAAGGAAAGTCCGGGCGGACTTCGCGATCTTCAGGTGCTTGTCTGGATCGCACGCGCAGCCGGGCTTGGTAGCTCTTGGCGTGAGTTGCAACAACGCGGCCTCATCACTGTTACCGAGCGCCGCCTGCTAACTCAAAACGAGCGCACTTTGAAGCAGATTCGTGCCTGCCTGCATGCCACGGCCGGGCGCCGTGAGGACCGCCTGGTATTTGATCTGCAGGCGCAGGTCGCGCGGGCCATTGGTCTGGGCGGCGACGATGCACGTACTGCCTCTGAGGCGCTCATGCAGCGCTACTACTGGGCCGCAAAAGCTGTCAGCCAGCTCACCAGCATCTTGCTGCAGAACCTGCAATCTCGTCTGTCTAACCAGGACGGTGCCAATCCGCAGCCGCTGGATGACGAGTTCTGCATGCGTGGAGAGCTTCTGGAGGCAAAAGACCCGCAATTATTCGAGCAGCACCCCGCGGCGATGTTGCGGGCTTTTTTACACTTGTGCCGCAGGCCCGACCTTCATGGCATGACCGCCACTACGTTGCGCCAGTTGTGGCATGCGCGCACGCGAATCGATGCAGGCTTTCGCCGCGATCCTGAACACCGCGCTTTGTTTTTAGAAATACTGCAGCAGCCTCACGGTGTTACGCGCGCCCTCAGGCGGATGAACCAATGGTCAGTTCTGGGACGCTATCTACCGGTCTTTCGCCGCATCGTCGGTCGAATGCAGCATGACTTGTTTCACGTCTACACCGTCGACCAACACATCTTGATGGTGGTGCGAAACCTTCGCCGTTTCGGCATGGCCGAGTTCGCCCATGAGTACCCCTTTTGCAGTCAACTCATGGCTGGCTTCGACAAGCCATGGTTACTGGTGGTCGCAGCTCTCTTTCATGACATCGCCAAAGGGCGCGGCGGCGACCACTCAAAACTAGGGCGACTGGATGCGCGACGATTCTGTCGCGAACACGGGCTCAGCAACGACGAACGAGAACTGGTTGAGTTTCTGGTTGAACATCACCTGACGATGTCCACCGTGGCTCAGAAGCAGGATTTGTCTGATCCGGAGGTTATCGCGCAGTTCGCCCGCCTCGTGCGCGACCACGACCGACTGGTCGCTCTCTATCTGCTGACCGTTGCCGACATTCGAGGCACCAGTCCCAAGGTCTGGAACGCCTGGAAGGCCAAGCTTCTTGAAGAGCTGTTTCGGGCCACCAAACGGCATCTCGCAGGAGACCGTCCGGCCGACGCTGAGAGGCTCGACCTGCATCGTGCAGAGGCGGTGCGACTGCTGAATCTGCGCACCATACCGCCCGAGCGATACCGCGACTTCTGGGCAGGGCTCGGCATCTCTTATTTTCTGCGAACTGATCCAAACGACATAGCCTGGCATGCACGCGTACTCGCAACGCCAGGTGGCCAGGCTGAGAAACCCATCGTACGTTGCCGTACGGCCGCGATCGGCGAGGGGTTTCAGGTCGCCGTCTACATGCGCGATCAGCCCGACCTGTTCGCTCGTATCTGTGCCTACTTCGACCGTAAGAATCTGTCGGTGCTCGACGCCCAGATCCACACCAGCCCGGATGGCCGCGTGCTGGATAGTTTTCTGGTGATAGACCCCGGCGGACAATCCAGCTATCGGGACATTTTGCAGATTGTCGAGACTGAGCTTGCGCAGGTGCTCGCTGCGGGCGGTGCCCTACCTGCGCCGGTACGTGGTCGAATCTCACGCCGGTCACGGCATTTTCCAGTGCAACCAGCGGTAGACCTTAGGCCCGACGAACGTGGCCGTCGCTATCTGCTGTCGGTAACCGCCAACGACAGAACCGGATTGCTCTACACCATCGCGGCTGTGCTTTCTCGCCATGGGCTTGCGCTGCACACCGCACGCATCATGACCCTGGGCGAACGGGTTGAGGATGTGTTTGTGATCGACGGCGCAGCCCTGTCGAGCCCCCGAGGTCAGCTGGACTTCGAAACTGAGCTGCTCGGTGCACTGCAAGGCGCCTAGCGCTGTTTGCCGCCCATCGGTACTTTAGCGCCCTGCTGCAGCGCAGAGCGGCTCATCCTTGACTACCTGCACCAGAACCCTTACGGCTCGGCTCATGGCAGTGCGCAGCACGGCGAGAATAGCGTCCATGGATAAAGGCTCTGCTCCCAGACCTGCGGCTGCGTTGGCGACGACGCACAGACTTGCATAGGGCAGCCCAAGCTCGCGCGCCAACACGGCTTCAGGCATTCCGGTCATGCCTACGACGGTGCAACCATCGCGCGCCAGGCGACGAATTTCGGCCGCCGTCTCCAGACGGGGACCATTGGTACAGCCATAGGTTCCACCGACGAAGAGCGGTTCTGAAACACGCGCCGCTGCTTGAATCAGTCGCTCGCGAAGCGCCTGGTCATAGGGCTGAGTGAAATCAACATGGACCACCTTCCCATCCTCACCATCAAAGAATGTGTGCGCCCTGCCCTCGGTGTAATCGATAAGTTGATCGGGAAGTACCAGACAACCGGATTGACAGTCAGGCGCGATTCCGCCGACGGCAGCGACGGCAACGATTTGTTTCACCCCAACCGCTTCAAGGCTGGCAATATTGGCGCGGTAATTGATGCGATGCGGAGGCAGAACGTGTCCATCACCGTGTCGAGCCAAAAAGGCCACCCGCTGCGCCCCTAATCTACCCACACGTACGGGGGCTGAACTTTTACCCCAGCGGGTGTTTATGGGCTCACTTGACTCAAGGGCCAGGCCTGGAAACTCACCAAACCCGCTGCCTCCGATGATGCCCAGCACGGCGCGATTTCCTATCGAACGGGCAGACCGCGAAGGTATTCGGAAAAAGCTGCACCCACCTCAGCATGCTGCAGGCCCAGCTCTACGGATGCCTGCAGATAACCGAGCTTTGAGCCGCAGTCGTAGCGGCGTCCCTGGTAACGATAGGCCAGCATGCGCTCAGCCTGGCACAAGGCATTGAGCGCATCGGTCAGCTGTATTTCCCCCTTGGCGCCGGGACGAAGACGAGCCAGAAATTCGAACACGCGAGCGGTCAACACATAGCGTCCAACCACCGCCAGGGTCGATGGCGCATGCTCGGGCGCGGGCTTTTCAACGATTGCGGTAATGGCCTCACCGCGCCCGTCATCGCCCGCTGCCGCTGCGCCGCCTGCGGTCGACACAATGCCGTAGGAGCCCGTCTCGGAGCGCGCCACATCCTGCACCGCAATGACGCTTGAGCCGGTTTCAGAATAGACCTGCACCATCTGCGCAAGAACGCCCGGCCGACCCGTATCAACCCGCATTAAATCGTCGGCCAGCAGAACGGCAAAGGGCTCATCACCAACCAGGTCTCGGGCGAGACCGACGGCGTGTCCAAGTCCGAGCGGCTCGGACTGCCGAATGTAGATGCAGTTAATGTCCTTGGGCGTAGTCGCCCACACGGTCTCCAGCAAGTCCGTCTTACCCCGACTGGCAAGCTCGGCCTCGAGCTCATAGGCTTTATCGAAATGATCTTCGATGGATCGCTTTCCGCGTCCCGTCACAAAGATCATGTCTGTGATGCCCGCTGCTGCTGCCTCTTCGACCGCATACTGAATAAGCGGCTTATCGACGACGGGCAGCATCTCTTTGGGCTGCGCCTTAGTCGCCGGCAAGAAGCGGGTGCCGAGTCCCGCGACTGGGAAAACAGCCTTGCGCACTGGGCGCCGAATCGAGTCAGAGGCCATGAACCAATCCCTTCAGTTAAACACGCGCAGAGCCGCGGCTGACCCGGCAGACAGACCCGCCGTCTCAAGCTCGCGGTAGCGATGCGCCAGTTGTAATCCGATCTGTTCGACCGCTCTATCGCTCAACTCTCGTCCAGCATCGTCAACCAGCTGACCATCCAGATGCTGGGCAGCAAGGCGCGCGCAGTCTGCCATCGCACTCCAAGGCCTCTGTGCCTCCGGGACACGAGGCACGTCCAGCAGCAGGCTGAGCCGTTTTGGCTCATCTGCCAGGGCCACCGAAAACACAAGCTGCCCCTGCGCTGTCAGACGAGCAAATCGGTTGTTACCACGCTCACTGACCGCCAGCGGGGCAGCCAGTCCCGCGAGCTCTGCTGGCGACAGAGTCCGCGCCGTCTGAACATTAAGGCCTACCTGAGCGTCCAGGCGCAGGCACTCGGCGTCAAGCGACCTGGCCCGCGCGAGCACGCCCGCCATCTCGGGGGCCAGAGCTCGGCAGCCCAGCCGCTCACCCAATTGGCGCACTCGCGCAATGAAGTCAGAAAACTCCATGGCATTCAGCGGCCCGCCCCGATTAGCCAACAGAAGTCCCAGGCGCAAGGCTCGATACTGTCCGCCCTTGGACAGGCCGTGCCAGCGGGGCTCGGCGGTCTTTGTCGCATCCGCGACGGGCGATGCAGGCGAACCGGGCATAGGCGCAGGGTCTATCGCATCAGCGCAGGCCTCGACCAATACAGGCTTGGCGCCAACACGACGAAAGTCCTGCACCAGCAACATCACCCGATCCGCATCCAAGACTCGCTCAGAGCGCAACACCACGAGGCAGTCGGTACGCTCGGACAGCGTCGCAGGGGCGCCCAATGAAGACGCCGCTGCCACGCGTACGCTAGAGGCTGCCGCACGATCGAGTGGCGGCTGGCGTGGCTGGGGGCTGCGAGCGGGGGGAGCAGGACTGTTCTCCGCCGCCATCGCCTGGATATCCGTGGATCTCGCTTGGGCCGCCACGGGCTCGGCACTGCTGGGTACGGGAGCCGAAACGGGAAGCCCCTCGAACAGCGATCCGAACGAAGGCTCTGCCCGCCCACTCTGCACGCCACCCGTCGCGGGAAACAACGGCTCGCTGAAAACGGGCTCATCGCGCGCGGCCGCAACGCGACCAGGCTCAACGTAAACGGACTCAGCGTGAGCAGGCTCAACGTGACCAGCACCACCGCGACTAGCCGCATCGCGAGCAGACTCCACGCGAACGGACTCAGCGTGAGCAGGCTCATCTCGAACGAGGGCTGCTGGCACCCTGACAGCGGCGGGCTCGGCCACCGGTGTCAGCGAAGCGGCTGCAGAATTCGCCTCAGTCGACTCACCCTGCCCAGAAACGCCCTGCCCAGAAACGCCCTGCCCAGAAACGCCCTGCCCAGCAGGCTGCGCCAGAACCGATGTCTGAGACGGCACAGGCGCCGACACACCCGGCTGAGCCTCTGAAGATGCGCCGCGGACGAGTGAACCAGACTTTGCCGGATCGCGACTGCGCGCATTCGACGTTTCATCAGACGCTCGGCGCGCCCGACGGATTCGATAAGACCGCCAAAAGTCGAACAGCAGCACCGCACCTAACATCAGGGCGATTAACAGCAGGACACTGGCCAACAGGCTGCTCATGGGACGCTGACTCAGGCTGCCTCAGCCATGCGGGTCGCGGACTCCAGATCAACCGCAACAATACGGGAGACGCCGCGCTCCTGCATGGTGACCCCGATGAGTTGCTCGGCGATCTCCATGGCAATCTTGTTGTGCGTAATAAACAAGAACTGAGTTTGTGATGACATGGCCCGAACCATGTCCCCATAACGCTCGGTGTTGGAGTCGTCGAGGGGCGCATCAACCTCGTCCAGCAAACAGAACGGGGCAGGATTGAGCTGGAACATGGCAAACACCAGGGCGATCGCGGTCAATGCCTTCTCACCACCTGAGAGCAGATGGATGGACGTGTTGCGCTTTCCGGGGGGCTGCGCCAGAACCTGAACACCGGCATCGAGAATCTCCTCGCCGGTCAAAATGAGACGGGCCTCGCCGCCGCCAAAAAGGCGCGGGAATAACTCGCCAAAATGACGGTTGACCGTATCGTAGGTCTCGCGCAACAGCTCGCGCGTTTCACGATCGATGCGGCGTATGGCGTCTTCCAGGGTCTGAATCGCCTCGTTCAGATCATTGCACTGAGACTGCAGGTATCCCTGCCGCTCGCGGGTCTGACTAAGCTCGTCAAGCGCGGCCAGATTGACGGCACCGAGCGCCGAAATTGCGTTACCCAGCCGAGTCAGTTCACCCTGTAGCCAGGTCGGCCTGGGCGCAGGCTTGAACTGCTCGCGCAGAGCCTGCTCGATGGCTTCATCCACGCCCGCCTCGGTCAGCTGCTGCACCAGCTGCTCTGCGTTGATTCGGGCAGCCTGCTCGCGCAGCTGCAGATCGGTCAAAAGCAGGCGCAAGGGCTCCTGATCACGCTCAATCGCAAGACGTGACTCTTCTCGGCCGCGCAGCGAGAGGGTCAGCTCGTCGAGTCTGCTGCGTGCAGCGGCCAACGCCTGCTCTGCCTGGGTGCGACACTCAAGGGCCTGCTCAAGCAGCTCTCGAGACTGGGCATCAGACAGCGACTCAAGCTGCGCCATAAGCGCCTGCCGCTCGCTGGCAGCCTGCTCTGCGCTTTGACGGCCCTGCGTGAGGCTGTCCTGCAGACGCTGCAGCTCAGCCTCGGTGGCCCGCACGGCAAACGCGGCCTCCTGAGCCTCGCGCTCGCGGCTGCGCAGCTGCTCGCGAGCTGAATTCAGCGTGGCTTCAGCCGTCTCAAGATCAAGGTGACGGGACTCGGCAAGCTCCTGAAGCTCAGCCAGCGCCGCGTCCAGCGATTCAAACAGGGACGCTGCTGCGTCTCGCTCATCTTCAAGGGCTGCCAACTGCTCGGCAATATCGGTCAGTTCAGCATCGATACGCTCGCGGGCAGCAAAGACGCGCGCAAGGTCCTGCTCCACGCGCTGCACATCGACCCGACGCGCAGACAGGTCGCGCAATAACTGTGCATGCTGGGCTGCGAGCCCGGTGGCTTCAGCCTGAAGACTGGCGGCCAGGGCTTCGACCCGATTGACGGCCGCGCGCGCTTCATCAGCCAGCATCTGCTGAGCCCGCTGCTCGCGCACCAGGTTATCGAGCTCCTGGAGGCGGGCCAGCATGCCCTCAGCCTCAGAGTCGGCCGCATGCAGCAGCAGCTCGTTGCGCCCGATTCGGTGTCCGGCTGCAACCACGAAACAGGCACCTTGCGGCAGTTGCTCACGCCGAGCCATAGCGTCGGCCACGCTGTCGGCTGCAAAATATCCGGCAAGCCACTGCGATACCAGCGCCTGGACGCCCGCGTCTGTGGACTGAACCATCGCAGATAGCGGGTTCAGCGTTGCAGTGCCGCCCGTCGTTGGGGCTGGCATTGAGGATAGCGAGAAGAAATTAATCTTAGCCGGGGGGGCGTCGGCGCTGAGTTCGCCCATCAGGGCCAGGTTACCGACCTCGATTGCCTGCAGGCGCTCGCGCAGTACCGCCTCAACGGCGGTTTCCCACCCGGCAGTCACCCTCAAGCGCGGATAAAGCCGTGCCAGTTTCTCAAGGCCATGGCGCTCAATCCAGGGTTGAACCTTGGATTGGCTTTCCAGCCGAGCCTGCAGCTGTCGCAGGGCCTGAATACGGGCGTCGATTCGCGCGAGCTTTCCTTCGGCCTCACGCAAGGTCTGCTGCGCGGGCGAGCGCCCCGCATCTGCCTCACGCCAACGCTGCTGGGTGGCCGCCAGTTGCTCTCCGGTCTCAGACTCTCGCGACTCGGTGTTCTGAAGCGTTTGCTGCAGCGCTTCGAGCGCAGCTGGATCGACGGCGGTCAGGCCACCCAGCTCAGCACGGAGCCTCTCACGCCGGCGTTCAAGCGTATCGATGGATTCGGAGGCCTTACGCGACTGCAGGGCAGACATCTCGAGCTGCTGCCGGCTCTGGGCGACCTGACTGCGTGCCTGATCAAGCTCGGCCCGTGCCGAGCGCACCCCGACCTCCGCGTCAGGCAGCTGATCAGCTAGTTGCGCAACGACTGCCTCAAGGGTCTCAGCCTGCTCGGTCAGCTGGGCTAACTGCTCGCGGCCGTACTCGATGGCTTCAGCGGCCTGCTCCTGCTGCTGCTGAGCGCGCCGAGCAAGCGCTTCAATGCTGCCGAGGCGCTCGCGCAACTGCAACTGGCTCTGCGCGACCAGTCGAATATCGGCTTCGATTCGGGCGACTTCGGCGTTGGCATCATAAAAGCCGCCCTGCGCAGCGTGCACGGCATCACCTGCCTCATAGTGGGCGGCTCGCACCGTCTCGATGTCAGCTTCGAGCGTGCGCTGCTCGGCCAATCGTGCCTCGATGGCCAAGCTAGCCTTTTGACGCTCAGCGGCGAGCTTGGCCTGCTCGGCCTGCGCCTCGTCGCGCTTGAGCAGCCACAGCAGGCGCTGTTTGCGGTCGCGCTCTTCTTCAAGCGCACGAAACTGTGCGGCAACCTCAGCCTGCTGCTCAAGGCGCTGTGCCTGGCCACCCAACTCGCGCAGGATGTCTTCAACCCGAGTAAGGTTTTCGCGCGTGTCTGACAACCTATTCTCGGACTCGCGACGCCGCTCACGGTAGCGCGATACGCCGGCCGCCTCTTCCAGAAAGATCCGCAGATCTTCCGGACGTGCTTCGATAATGCGCGAGATCATGCCCTGGCCGATGATGGCGTAGGCGCGCGGGCCCAGACCGGTTCCGAGGAACAAATCGTGCACGTCGCGTCGACGCACACTTTGCCCGTTGATGGAGTAGTTGGACTGTCCGTCGCGCCCGAGCACGCGTTTGACGGCGAGCTCGGCATACTGCCCCCAGGCACCACTCAAGCGTCCCAGAGAGTTGTCAAACACCAATTCGACAGAAGCGCGTGCGGCCGGTTTTCGGTCTGAAGACCCGCTAAAAATAACGTCCTGCATCGACTCGCCGCGCAACTCGGAGGCCTTCGACTCACCGAGCACCCACCGAACCGCATCGATGATATTGGACTTGCCGCAGCCGTTCGGACCCACGATGCCCACCAGCTGTCCGGGCACCTCAAACGAGGTTGGATCGACAAAAGACTTGAAACCCGCCAGTTTGATCTGCTTGAGACGCACTGCACTCCCCGGAGCCCGTTCGCCATCCACACAGCGTCCGGCCAATCGCCCTGTTGACGCTGAGCAACGCTGACCTTCGGCCAAGGGCCGACATCGTGGCAAAACCAATAACCGTCGGTCACCCTTAGCCAGGGGAGTCCCATCAACGGCCGGCCGTATAATACCAGCGCCTTGATTGATCGCCGTCCAGGCCTCAACATCTTTAAATAAAAGCGTTAAAAATGCCTTCTAAACCCTCGAAAAAATTAGAAACTTTTCCAAATCCAAAGCAAGAACGTGACTACTGGGTTCATATGGAAATTCCTGAGTTCACCTGCCTGTGTCCTCTGACGGGGCAGCCTGATTTTGCAGTTCTGACACTGGACTATGTCCCCGACAAACGCAACGTTGAATTGAAATCGCTGAAGCAGTACATGTGGTCATATCGAAATGAAGGCGCCTTCCATGAAGCCGTCACCAACGCAATTCTGGACGACCTAGTATCGGCGATGGCGCCCCGGTTTGCGCGCCTGAATGCGCGTTGGTACGTGCGCGGCGGAATCTTCACCACGGTGGTTGTTGAGCATCGCAAACGGGGTTGGAAACCGGCGCCGCGCGTTGAAAGCGACCATTTTCCCAGTGAGTCTGCCGTTCGTTAACCATTTAATATCAAAATCTTAAGCGGCTTATTTGAACTCAAATCTATCATTACTTCAGCCGTACCCATTCGAGCGGCTGCGGGCGCTTACGCAGGCGATAAGCCCAAATTCAGCGCTCGCTGCCATCAATCTCTCGATTGGCGAGCCTCGTCACCCGACCCCGGGTCTGTTATGTGATGCGCTGATTGCGGGGCTGGGCGGGCTCTCAAACTACCCAGCGACCATAGGCTCGCGAGAGCTGCGCGAAACCATCGCCCAATGGCTGACGCGTCGCTTTCAACTGGGGGAGCAGCCTGATCCTGATCAGCAGGTACTTCCAGTCAATGGCTCGCGTGAGGCCTTGTTCGCGTTCGCCCAGGTGGTGGTCGACGCGGGCGCGCAGGGCGACAGACCACTGGTCATCTGCCCCAACCCTTTTTACCAGATTTACGAGGGGGCAGCCCTGCTTGCGGGGGCCACGCCATGGTTCATCAACCAGCGGGCTGAGAACAGCTTTCGTTGCGACTTCAGGTCCATTCCAAGCGACGTTCTGGCCCGATGCCAGCTGATGTATGTGTGCTCACCGGGAAACCCAACGGGTGGCGTTCTGTCCTTGGCCGAGTGGAAGACTCTGTTCGACCTATCAGACGAATACGCTTTCGTCATTGCAGCCGATGAGTGCTATAGCGAGATTTACTTCGACGAAGACAAACCGCCCTGTGGCGCTTTGCAGGCGGCGTGGCAGCTCGGCAGGCATGATTACCGCCGATTAATGGTGTTTTCCAGTCTTTCCAAACGATCAAACGCGCCCGGTCTACGCTCTGGATTCGTGGCCGGCGATGCGGCCCTCATCCGCGACTTCAGGCTCTACCGTACCTACCACGGGGGAGCCATGAGCCCGCCCGTGCAGGCGGCATCGATCGCTGCCTGGCGTGATGAGGTCCACGTTGTTGAGAACCGCAGCCATTATCGCGCCAAATTCGACGCCGTAACCCCCCTACTCGCCGACACAGTAGCCGTACAGCGTCCGGAGGCTGGTTTTTTCCTTTGGATGCCAGTGCCTGACAGAGATGACCTCAGCTTCTGCCGGGACCTGCTTCGCCAGTATAATGTGCAGGTTTTGCCGGGGTCGTTTCTCGCCCGGCAGCACGCCGGCGAGAACCCGGGTCAGGGGTTCGTCCGGCTTGCTCTTGTCGAGCCCCTGTCAGCCTGTGTGGAAGCCGCGCATCGCATTCGTGCGCTGCTTTCTGCCTAAAGCGCCCGAAGCACGGCACCCGCATCTGGCGCTGAGGGTAACGCTTCGTCCAACCTCTTGCTCTTCGGATACCCACGATGGACCACCTTCAACAAACAATCGAGCAGGCATGGGATCGCCGTGCCGAACTCAACCCCAAAACCGCTTCCCGCGAAATCCTTGAAGCGGTTGAGTCGGTTATTGCAGCGCTCGACAGTGGCAAACTGCGGGTGGCGGAAAAGCTAAACGGCCAATGGACCACGCATCAGTGGATCAAGAAAGCCGTGCTGTTGTCGTTTCGCCTGCAGGACAACGCCCCCATGCCCTCAGGTGCCATACAGTTTTACGACAAAGTTCCGCAAAAATTCAGCCAATACTCGGCAGCTGATTTCGCCGCAGGCGGATTCCGTGTGGTTCCGCCAGCCACGGCCCGCCGCGGAGCCTTTATTGGTCGAAACGTCATTCTGATGCCCTCATTCGTCAATATCGGGGGCTACGTCGACGAAGGCACCATGGTCGACACCTGGGCGACGGTGGGTTCATGTGCACAGATCGGAAAAAATGTGCATTTGTCCGGCGGCGTTGGTATCGGCGGTGTGCTTGAGCCCTTGCAGGCCAACCCGACCATTATTGAAGACAACTGCTTTATTGGCGCCCGCTCAGAAATCGTGGAAGGCGTTATCGTCGAAGAAAACTCGGTCATTTCGATGGGCGTGTTTATTGGCGCATCCACCAAAATAGTCGACCGTGCCAGCGGCGAAATCATCTACGGTCGCGTTCCCTCCGGATCGGTCGTTGTACCGGGCAGCCTGCCCTCAGGCGACGGACGCGTGAGTCTGTACTGCGCGGTCATCGTCAAGCGGGTCGACGCTCAGACGCGGGCCAAGACCGCTATCAACGATCTGCTTCGCGACTGAGCAGGCCGCCCGAAGCCCGATGTCGGAATCTAATCCCCCGCCCCCGCTGCCGAACGCGATGAGTCCAGTACAGGTGTATGGCATCAGCAACTGCGATCAGGTCAGGCGGGCCTTGTCTTGGCTTCGAGAGCATCAGGTTGCTTTCCGTTTTCATGACTTCAGGGCCGACGGCATTGACGCTGTCCTACTCAGCGATTGGCTGCACCGAGTCCCCTGGGACTCGCTCATTAATCGGCGCGGACTTACCTGGCGGCGACTTGATGCGGCCGCCCGCGCAGCCATCACCGATCAGCGAAGCGCCGCTGAGGTCATGCTGGCCGAGCCCACCCTGATCAAGCGTCCAGTCCTGCGTAGAGACGACCGTATTCTGGTGGGCTTTTCAGCGCCGCTATACGCCAGTTTTTTTGGCGCTGATGGCGACGGCGCGGCATGAGCCTCAAACCCCAGGTAGCACGGGCTGCCGAAGCCCAGCGCAGCCTGCGAAGCATCGGCGATTTAGCGCGCTGGGCGGTGTCTCGATTCGGCGAAGCTGGCGTTGCCTATGGTCAAGCGAGCATCGACGCTCTGGACGAAGCGCTGGCCCTCATTCGTTGGTCCTTGCACCTACCCGTGGAAGACCTTGAGCGCTGGTTTGACGCCAGACTGTCGCCTGCCGAACGGAAGGCCCTCGTGGCTGCGGTAGAGATGCGCTGTCGCGAGAGAATCCCATCGGCCTATATAACCGGCGAGGCCTGGCTGCGGGGACTGCGCTTTAAATCCGATGCGCGTGCGCTGGTGCCCAGATCCCTCCTGGGCGAGGCGATCGATACGGCACTGCCCGACTGGCTTGATACGCAGGCGCCCGGAACAGCATGGCCCGAGAGCATTCTCGATGTGTGTACCGGCGGGGCCAGTCTGGCGGTCCTTGCAGCCGATCGATTCCCGAATGCGCGGGTGGTCGCCTGCGACATCGATGCGCCAGCGCTAGCGCTGGCGGGCGAGAACCTCGCCCTGCACACGCTGACTGATCGTATCCAACTACGGCAGGGCGACCTGCTTAAGCCGGTCGCGGGCGAGCGCTTTGATCTCATCGTCTGCAACCCGCCCTATGTCAATCGTCAATCCATGGCCCTGCTACCGCCTGAATACCGGGCTGAGCCGCAGCATGCGCTTGACGGTGGCTGTGACGGCATGGACATCATCCGCCGCCTGCTGGCCGACGTACATCAGCACCTCAATCCGGCGGGTATGCTTCTGCTCGAGATCGGCCACGAAGCGCAGCACTTTGAAGCCGCTTTTCCAACGCTTGAATTCGCTTATCTTCCCGTGACCGCCGGCGAGCGCATGGTGGTGCTGGTACGCGCGGAACACCTGTCGCGGCTGGCTGCTCAGCGACCAGCTCAGCCGCGGCAAAGCGCCCAGGGGCGCAAGCGTCCAAAAAGCCCGGCGCGGTGATTCGACTACGTGGACTGACGGTCTCCCGAGGTGGCCGAGTGCTGCTGCGCGAAGCCGAAGCGAATATCTCGCCAGGCGAGCGGGTGGCCCTGGTGGGCCACAACGGCAGTGGAAAAACCTCGCTGCTGTCCATCTTCGTCGGTGAGCAGTTCCCCGATGGCGGAAGTCTTGAGCAGCCGCTGCGCCGCGTGACCCGACTTGAACAGGGGCTGCCGCAGGGCGACGATCCGGCCTGGCGTTATCTGGTGCTTGCCGACCCCGAACTCACCGCCGCTCGCCGCGCACTTGAACACGCTGAGGCGCAGGGCGAGCAGGCAGATGGTCTGGCCATCGCTCATGCGCACCAGGCTTGGCTTGAGGCGGGTGGTCCGTCGGCCGAAGCCCGTGCCAAGGCCCTGCTGCACGGCTTGGGGTTCAGCGAACACGATGCGGACAGATCGGTTGACGAGCTTTCGGGCGGCTGGCGCATGCGGCTGAATCTCGCGCGGGCTCTGTTTTCGCCCTGCGACCTGCTGCTGCTGGACGAACCCACCAACCACCTCGACCTAGACGCCATCGTCTGGCTGGAGCGCTGGCTTGCGCGACAGGACCTTACCCTGATCGTCGTATCGCATGATCGCGACTTTTTAGATCGCGTCGCCCGCGTCACCCTGCATATCGACGAAGGCAAACTCGTGCGCTATGCCGGGGGTTACAGCGAATTCGAGCGACAACGTGCTGAGCGCGCGGCGCAGGCAGTAGCACGCCAGGCCACGCAGGCACAACGCATCGCTGACCTCGAGCGCTTCATAAACCGCTTTCGGGCGCAGGCCAACCGCGCGCGACAGGTGCAAAGCCGCATCAAGGCACTGGAACGTATTGCACAGGTCGCCCCGATACGCGCGTTGCGCGGCGTCGACATCACCCTGCCACCTGTCGACGACTGCCCGGATCCACTGATGCGGGTTCAGGCATTGTCTGCGGGCTATAACGGCAAGCCCGTGGTCAGTCGAGTGGATTTAACCGTCGCTCGCGGCGCACGCATTGGCGTCTTGGGGCGCAATGGCGCTGGCAAGAGCACCATCATTCAGACTCTGGTGGGCGAGCTCGAAGCACTGTCAGGCGAGCTCGTCCGCGCTCGGACGCTGCGCATTGGCTACTTCGCCCAGGAAGCTGTATCCGATCTGCGCGATGAGGACTCGCCGCTGGCTCATCTGTCGCGCAAGGCTCCGTTGGCTCGCGAGCAGGTGCTGCGCGATCACCTGGCCCGCTTTGGGTTCGGCGGTGAAGACGCCATGCGACCTGCAGGCCCCATGTCGGGAGGGGAAAAGGCCCGCCTGGTTTTAGCTCTGCTGCTGTGGGACGCGCCCCATCTGCTGGTCCTTGATGAACCGACCAACCATCTGGATGCTCAAACGCGCGATGCGCTTGCTGAAGCCCTGGCACAGTTTGAAGGCGCGCTTATTCTCGTATCGCATGATCGCTATCTGCTGCGCGCGACAGTCGACCAGCTGATGCTGATCGACGCTGGGCAGGCGCGCCTGTTTGACGGCGACCTGGACGACTACACCAGCTGGCTCATGAAACGTCCCAGCGCACTTGAAGCGCAGGCGCCTGCGACCGGACCTGCAACCGAATCCGAACGCGCATCGCCACTTGGGTCAGTGCCGGCCCAGAGCGCGGCCCGGACGCCTGTACAAGAGGCGAACGGGGCGGAACGCGTGGGACTGGCCCCGTCCACAGATCGCCGCAGCGAACGCCGTGAAGCCGCTCAGCGACGGGCAGAGCTGGCCGCGCTTACCCGACCGATTGATCAGCAGATCAGCGTCCTTGATCGCACCCTGGCAAGCTTACAGCAGAGCCTGCAGTCCGTGGATGCTAGCCTCACCGACCCCAACCTGTACCAGGCGATCGACAGTGGCCCTCGAGTCGCCAACCTGAGCCGCGAGCAGGCGCGTCTGCAACGCGAACTCGCCGAGGCCGAGGAGCGCTGGCTGTCGCTGCAGATGGAGCGGGAGTCGCTGCTGTCTCGTACAATGGGAGCATGAAAACACCTCCCTTTAAAACCATCGGCGTGGTTGGCAGCGGTGTCATGGGCCGCGGCATTGTGCAACTCTTCGCCCAGGCGGGCGCCACGGTACGCGTCTTTGACAACCAGGCTGAGGCGGTCGACGCCGCTCTGACCAATCTGGCTGATACCTTCTCCAAGCTCGCAGAGAAGGGGCGCCTGAGCGCGCAAGCCGCTCAAGACACGATGGCGCGAATCCTTCCGGCGCTTCAAGTGTCCGAGCTCGCCGATTGCGAGCTCGTCATTGAGGCGATCGTCGAGCGACTCGATGTCAAGCGCGAGCTTTTCGCGCAGCTTGAAGCGGTACTGTCTGATCAGGCCGTGCTGGCCAGCAATACGTCCTCGCTGTCCATTACGGCCATTGCCGCCCGCTGCAAACATCCCGAGCGGATCGCCGGCTTTCATTTTTTCAATCCGGTCCCGCTCATGAAGATCGTCGAAGTCATCGGCGGACCGCGCACTGGGGCTGACGTTCTCGAGCGACTCTGCCAGGCGGCCCGTCAGGCCGGCCATACCGCGGTTCTGGCCACTGATGCGCCGGGATTCATTGTCAATCATGCTGGTCGCGGCTTTGGCACCGAGGCGCTCAAGATCCTTGGCGAGGGCGTGGCCGACACACTCACGATCGACCGCATCATGCGCGAGCAGGTTCGGCTCGGTGGTAACGGTTTCCGACTGGGTCCGTTTGAGCTTCTCGACCTCACGGGACTCGACGTCTCTCATCCGGTCATGGAGTCGATTTACCGCCAGTTCTACGAAGAACCGCGCTTTCGCCCTTCGGCGATCGCTGCCCAACGCAGTGCTGCAGGTCTGATTGGCCGCAAAGTGGGGGAAGGCTTTTATCGCTATGTGGATGGCAAGGCGCTACAGGCCGATGAGCCCACTGCGTCAACCCTGACCGCCATGCCGACTGTCTGGGTCGCGCCAGGACCAGCTGCCGCTGAGCTCGCCAGCCTGGTTGAGGCGTTGGGTGCCCATCTTGAGTCCGGCCCAGAGCCCTCTGCCCAGGCGCTCATCGTACTTTCACCGTTGGGTTTGGACGCAACCACCGCGTGCCGGCATTGGGATGCCCGTCGCGCCGTTGCCATCGACACCCTGTTTCCGTTCGGATACAAGGCCTGCCAGCGCCGTACGCTCATGAGCACGCCGGCAACGCTTTCTGAAACCCGCGCGACTGCACAGGCCCTGTTTTCGGCGGATGGCGCCCGCGTAGCCATGATCCGCGACAGCGCAGGCTTCGTCAGCCAGCGCATCGTCGCGCTCATTGTGGCCATTGGCTGCGAGATCGCGCAAAACCGTATCGCATCGCCGCAAGATATCGACGCTGCCGTACGCCTGGGCCTGGGCTATCCGCTGGGCCCGCTGTCTATGGGCGATGAAATCGGTCCGGCCAAAGTCGTCGAGATTCTTCGCGGCCTGCACGCGGTCTCGGGTGACCCGCGCTATCGCCCTAGCCTGTGGCTACAGCGTCGTGCGCAGTTGGGTCTTTCGCTTCTGCAAGACGATTGATGGAGCACACCGTGGCGACCGAGTCCCGACAGTCTGTCTCGCCAAGGCCTGAAGACTCCAGCCAGTTTGCTGGCACCATGCCCGTGCCATCCCAGCATCAGCTCGATGAAATTGCACTCGCGCGCTATCTGCAGGCGCATCTTCCGGGTTTTCGCGGCTCGCTGAAGATCGAGCTTTTCAAGGGCGGGCAGTCCAATCCCACCTACCGCCTGCAAGCTGACTCTGGTCAGTATGTGCTGCGTGCCAAGCCAGGTCCGGTTGCCCGCCTACTACCGTCTGCGCACGCGATTGAACGCGAGTTCCGGGTCCAGTCGGCGCTGTCCAACACGGATGTGCCGGTCGCCCGGGTGTACTGCCTGTGCGAAGACGAGTCTGTGATTGGACGCGCGTTTTATGTCATGCAGATGGTGCAGGGTCGGGTAATGTGGGAACAGTCGCTGCCCGAGATGAAGCCCACTGAGCGCGGTGAGATTTACGATGAGATGAACCGAGTTCTTGCCCGTCTGCACAGCATCGAACCCGCAGCAGTGGGCCTGGCAGACTTCGGTAAACCCGGTAATTACTTCGCCCGCCAAATCGGCCGCTGGACACGGCAATACCAAGCCTCAGAGACCC
Organism: Pseudomonadota bacterium; assembly: GCA_039800325.1. Taxonomy (GTDB): domain Bacteria; phylum Pseudomonadota; class Gammaproteobacteria; order Burkholderiales; family Burkholderiaceae_E; genus SYIM01. The sequence goes on from JBDLQY010000219.1 coordinate 17,702, forward strand.
GGCCCATTGACGCCATGAATCGGCTGATGGCGTGGCTGCCAGACCATGTTCCCGATGATGACACCACCACTATCGTGCATGGCGACTATCGCCTGGACAACCTGATCTTTCATACGCAGCAGCCGCGCGTACTCGCCATTCTTGACTGGGAACTGTCGACGCTGGGACATCCGCTGGCCGATTTTTCGTACCACTGCATGTCCTGGCACATTCCACCAGGCCATTTCCGCGGTGTCGCAGGCCTTGACCTTGCAGCCCTGGGCATTCCCTCTGAGCAGACCTACGTTGAGCGATATTGCCAGCGAACCGGGCGCGATATCGATCAAGTGATGGCGCACTGGGATTTTTATCTTGCCTACAACCTGTTTCGCCTGGCCGCCATTCTGCAAGGAATCGTAAAGCGCGTTGCCGAGGGCACGGCCTCCAATACCCGCGCGCCAGCAACCGCCGAACGGGTCGAGCCGCTGGCCCTCATTGGTTGGCAAATCGCTCAGCGGGTTCGCTGACACCTGCCCTCACTCATTTTTTAACGGAGTTCTGCCATGTCGTTTCAATTTTCGGCGCGCAGCCTCGAACTGCAGGACCGCCTCAAGGCGTTCATGCAGAAGCACATCTATCCCAACGAGCAGCGCTTTCATGATGAGATTGAGAACAACCGCCGTCAGGGCAATCCCTGGATTCCCACCCGTACGATCGAAGAGCTGAAACCGCTTGCCCGCGCAGCCGGGCTTTGGAATCTGTTTCTGCCGCGTTCTGAGCGCGTGCCCGAGGGCCTTTCAAACCTCGACTATGCGCCTCTGTGCGAGATCATGGGGCGGGCCAGCTGGGCCCCCGAAGTCTTCAACTGCTCGGCACCCGATACCGGCAACATGGAGACATTCGAACGCTATGCGTCCGAGCCTCTCAAGCGTCAGTGGCTGGATCCCCTGCTGCGCGGCGAAATTCGTTCCGCTTTCGCCATGACCGAGCCCGCCGTGGCTTCATCGGATGCCACGAACATCCAGTCACGCATCGCGCGCGATGGCGATCACTATGTGATTAACGGTACCAAATGGTGGACCTCTGGCGCCGGCGATCCACGCTGCAAGGTCTACATCTTCATGGGCAAAACCGATCCTGAGGCTCCTCGCCACCAGCAACAGTCCATGATCATTGTGCCTGCAGAAACACCCGGCATCACAGTCGTGCGACCACTGACGGTGTTTGGCTACGACGACGCACCGCATGGCCATTGCGAGGTTCGCTTCGAGCAGGTTCGGGTTCCGGCTGACAATATTCTGCTGGGCGAAGGTCGTGGCTTTGAAATTGCGCAGGGCCGGTTGGGCCCGGGTCGAATACACCACTGCATGCGCCAGATTGGTGTGGCCGAACGTGCACTTGAATTGATGTGTATGCGTTTGACGTCCCGCGTCGCTTTCGGAAAGCGAATTGCTGATCAATCGGTCTGGCATGAGCGAATCGCCGAGTCGCGCTGCCTGATCGATCAGGCCCGCCTGCTAACCTTTCAGGCCGCCTACATGATGGATACCGCGGGTAATAAAGTCGCTCGCCGTGAAATTGCCATGATCAAAGTTGTTGCGCCTAACGTGGCAGGCCAGGTACTTGACTGGGCTATTCAGGCGCACGGCGGCGGTGGCGTATCGGGCGATTTTCCGCTTGCAGCACTGTGGGCACATTCGCGCACCCTGCGCTTCGCAGACGGTCCAGATGAGGTACACCGGGCAGCCATCGCCAAGCTCGAACTGGCACGCCACACCCGCATCGATTTATAAACGTGCTTTTGCCATACGGAGGCAGCAGTGATTGACCTTTACACCTGGCCCACACCAAACGGTCACAAGATTCACATCATGCTCGAAGAGTGCGGCCTGCCATACGCGGTGCATGCGATCGATATCGGAGCCGGCGACCAGTTCAAGCCTGAGTTTTTGCGCATCAGTCCAAACAATAAAATGCCGGCCATCGTTGACAGCGATGGTCCCGACGGCAAGCCTATTTCCTTGTTTGAATCGGGTGCCATTCTGATTTATCTAGCGGGCAAAACGGGGCGATTCATGCCGCGCTCAACCCGGGGCAAGTACGAAGTGCTGCAGTGGCTCATGTGGCAGATGGGTGGCTTTGGCCCCATGCTGGGGCAGGCGCATCATTTTCGAATCTACGCACCCGAGCGAATCCAGTATGCCTATGACCGGTACAGCAACGAAGCCCAGCGGCTCTATGGCGTCCTCGATCGGCAACTCGAAAAAACCGGTGCCTACATCGCTGGCAAACAATACTCAGTCGCGGATATGGCCACCTGGCCCTGGGCACGATCCTGGCAGAACCAGGGCATTGAGCTTGACAAGTTTCCGGCTGTGAAGCGCTGGTTTGAAACCATCGCTGAGCGCCCAGCGGTCAAACGAGCCATCACGGTACTGGCTGACCGTCGCAAGCCGTTGGTCGACCAGAAAGCACGCGAAACGCTGTTTGGCGCCACGCAGTACGCCAAGCGCTAATAAGCCTCAGCACAGGGCGCAGGGCTTACTGCAGACGACTTTTGGCAATCTCGGGTAAGGGCAAAGCCATGACGGCAATGCCCTCTTCGGCCAGAGCAGCGGTCTGCTCGGCGCTGGCCGTACCACGAATGCTGCGCTCTGGGGCCTCGTCGTAGTGAATACGCCGCGCCTCCTCGGCGAAGCGCTCACCAACGTCTTCAGTATTTTCAACGATATACCGCGCCGCCTTGAGCCAAACCGCCTGCAGCTGCTCGGGCGTCAGATTGCTGGCCTGTACCGCACTGGGTGGAGACTGCTCAGGGCCAGAGCGCGACAGGTTCAAACGCGGGGCGCTCAAGAGGCGACGAACCTGACGATCTCCACACAGCGGGCACTCAACGAGCGCGCGCGCGCATTGGTCGTCATAATCCTGCTCGGAGTTGAACCAGCCCTCAAAGCGGTGTTCCTGACTACATGACAAATCAAATACTTTCATTATCCGGTCGATTCTAAGCTGAAATCCATCATGAAGGAGCCCATCGCACTATCGATTGAAGAGGTTCTGGCCCGGCGTGACGAGTTCAGCGCCGTGCTGGATGCACGCAGCCCAGCGGAGTTCGCTGAGGACCATCTGCCACGCGCGCAAAACACCCCGGTGCTCAACAACGACCAACGAGCCCTTGTGGGTACGGTGTACAAGCAGCAGTCCTCCTTTGAGGCTAAACGGCTTGGCGCAGCAGTGGTGTCGAGCAATATCGCGCACATTTTGCAGACTCAACTCAATGACAAACCGAGAGACTGGTCGCCGCTTGTGTACTGCTGGCGCGGCGGAAATCGCTCGGGTGCGCTGGCCACGGTGCTGGCTCGCATCGGGTGGAGAACCAGTATTCTCATCGGCGGATACCGCGAGTTCAGACGCCACGTCATCGCAGATTTGAATGTGCGGCCGGCACAGCTGCGCTTCAAGGTGCTGGCCGGAAGAACCGGCAGCGCCAAGAGCGAGCTCCTGCGACGCCTTGAAGATGCCGGCGCACAGGTTCTCAATCTAGAGGCCCTGGCTAGTCATCGGGGTTCCGTCCTCGGCCTGATGCCCGGCGAGCTACAGCCAACACAAAAACACTTTGAGTCTCTCGTCTGGGATCGACTGCAAAGCTTCAGCCTGCAGCGCCCCATCTGGGTTGAATCCGAGAGCAGGCGCATCGGGCAGTGTCACCTACCCGACAGTCTGA
>JBDLQY010000220.1:0-5821 GCA_039800325.1 Pseudomonadota bacterium
AACCTCACCGGCTGCAAAACGTACTGCGATCTCATCGATGGCCAGCGTACCTGCACCACCGTAAATCATGGACATACCGTACAGCAGGAAGCCCGAGGCCAGCGCTCCGAGGACAAAATATTTCATGGCCGCCTCAGTCGCCACGCGTGAGTCACGCCTGAGCGCTGCCAGCGCATATAGCGACAAAGACATCAATTCGAGACCGAGATATACCACCAGCAGATTGCCAGCTGAAATCATGACCATTTGACCCAGCAGCGCAAACAGGGCCAGGGATTGAAACTCGCCTCGGTTGAAATCACGATCAGCGGAATAGGTGTTGGCGTAAACCAGGGTAACCGCGACCGCGATAACGCCTGCGATCTTGAGAAGACGAGACAGCGGATCGGCAATCACCATGCCACCGAATGCTCTATCGTCGATGTCGGGGGCCTGCGCCAGTAACGCCAGCAGCGGCAATGCAAGCACCAGCAATGAACGTGCTGCGGTACTAAAGCGCCGTGGCGCAGTGCCCGCATCAGAGAGCAGCAGCACGCACACGCCAATCAGCAGCAGAATTTCAGGCAGCACCAGCAACAGGTTGTAGCTTGTTTCGTTCATGGTGCCTCTACCGAAGCTTTGAGACAGCGACGTGCTGCAGAAGCGCGTCAACAGACACATCGATCATGTCGGTGACCGGGGCGGGATAGATACCCATGGCCAATACCAGGACCGCCATCAGCATCAACATCCAGAACTCGCGTCTGTTGAGGTCGCTGAGTCCGGCAACCGCGTCATTCGCGACTTCGCCGAAAACGACCCGTTTGTACATCCATAAGGAGTAGGCGGCCCCAAAAATCAGCGTAGTGGAAGCCAGCGCCGCTACCCAAAAGTTGTATTGCACCGCGCCGAGAATAACGAAGAATTCGCCTACGAAACCCGAGGTTGCAGGCAGGCCCGCGTTAGCCATGGCAAACAGCATGAACAAGGCGGCAAATTTGGGCATGGTGTTGACCACCCCGCCATAGTCAGCAATGTTTCGGGAATGCATGCGATCGTACAGTACGCCAATGCACAGGAACATGGCGCCCGAGACAAAGCCATGAGAGATCATCTGCACGATCGCGCCCTGAATACCCATGGGATTAAAGATGAAGAAACCCAGCGTGACGAAACCCATATGGGCGATCGAAGAGTAGGCCACCAGTTTCTTCATATCGGTCTGCACCAGGGCCACCAGCCCGATGTACACCACCGCCACCAGCGACAGGGCGATCATCAGCCAGGCGAGATCCTGACTGGCATCGGGGGCGATGGGCAGGGAAAACCGCAGAAAACCATAGGCGCCCAACTTAAGCATGATGGCCGCAAGCACCACAGAGCCGCCGGTGGGCGCCTCAACGTGCGCATCGGGCAACCAGGTATGCACAGGCCACATCGGTACCTTTACCGCGAAGGCCATAAGAAAGGCCAGGAAAATGAAGGTTTGCTCTTTCATCGACAGGGGCAGACGATGCCAATCAAGCACCGAGAAAGTACCGGACTGCAGATAGAGGTAGATGAGGGCTACCAGCGTGAGCAGCGAACCCAATAAGGTGTATAGAAAGAATTTAAACGCCGCATAAACACGGCGCTGCCCTCCCCACACACCGATGATGATGTACATGGGAATGAGCGTGGCCTCAAAGAAGACGTAAAAGAGCAGGCCATCAAGTGCCGTGAAAACGCCGATCATGAGTCCGGACAGAATCAGAAAGGAGGCCATGTACTGAGCAACACGCTCTTCGATGACCTCCCAGCCTGCGATGACCACAATGACTGTGATGAACGCGGTTAGCAGAACAAACCATACCGACAAACCGTCAACGCCAAGGTGGTAGGAAGCAGCCAACCAATCGATCCAGGGGCGAGACTCGACAAACTGCAGATCAGCGGTGCTGCGGTCGAACTGAAAGAACAGCGGGAGGGTCGCCACCAGTCCGGCAAGCGCACCAATCAGTGAAACGGTTCGCACAACGTTGGCATGGCGGTCATTACCCAGGGCCAACACGCCCAGCCCGAACAGGATAGGAATCCAGATCGCGGCGCTCAAGGTGGGAAAGGCATTCATAGGGGCTTATGGCCTGAGGTATTCGATCTCAGCGATGGGTGAGCGGCAGCACGACGAACAGCAGCAGAACTGCAACGCCCGCGATCATGGTGATTGCGTAGGTGTTTAGGCGACCCGTTTGCGCCATCCGAACCACGGATGCAAACCCAGCGACCAGCCGAGTGGATCCATGGATGGCGACGCCGTCGATAAGATCTTGATCACCGCGCTTCCAGAGACCACGGCCTAGCCAGCGCGCTCCAGCTGCGAAAAACACTTCGTTGAAGCGGTCGAAGTAGTACTTGTTCTCGAGCAGGCGGTGCAGCGATGAAAAACTTTTCTGGAATGAAGCAGGTATAGCTGGATTGACGAGATAGAAGTACCAGGCAACGACCACTCCTGCCAGGGCAAGCCAGAACGGCGCGGTTGACACTGCATGAAGACCCAGAGCCACTGCACCGTGGAAATGCGCTGCCAATTCGGCCATGGCGGGATGGCGATCGGAGGTGTAGATGACACCCTTGAAAAAGTCACCGAACAGCATAGGCCCGACTGCGATAATGCCGATGGCCAGCGAGGGGATCGCCAGCAGAATGAGCGGCCAGGTAACCACAGCTTGCGATTCGTGCGGCTTGTCTCCGGCTGCTAACCCGTGATGATGGTCATCATGGGCATGGGTATCATCATGATGCTGGCCCCAGCGCGGCGTGCCATGAAACACCAGAAAGTACATGCGGAACGAGTAGAAGGCGGTGATGAAGACGCCCAGCAAAACCGCAAAATAGGCAAAGCCAGCGCCCGGCACGTTGGCGTAGCGCGCTGATTCGATGATCAAATCTTTCGAGTAAAAGCCCGACAGAAAGGGCGTACCGATAAGGGCTAGCGAGCCGATGAGTGACGTGATCCAGGTAATCGGCATGTATCGACGCAGGCCACCCATATTGCGGATGTCCTGATCGTGATGCATACCGATGATGACGGAGCCTGCCGCAAGAAACAGCAGGGCCTTGAAGAATGCATGGGTCATCAAATGGAAGATGGCGACGCCATAGGCCGAAGCACCCAGAGCGACAGTCATGTAACCCAACTGCGAGAGCGTTGAGTAAGCCACGACGCGCTTGATATCGTTTTGAACAATACCCAGAAAACCCATGAACAGCGCGGTGATGGCACCAATAACCATAACGAATCCCAGCGCCGTGTCCGAGAGCTCAAATAGCGGCGACATACGGCTGACCATGAAGATTCCGGCGGTGACCATGGTCGCCGCATGGATCAGGGCCGAGATGGGAGTGGGGCCTTCCATGGAGTCGGGCAGCCAAACATGCAGGGGTACCTGGGCTGACTTACCCATGGCACCGATAAACAGACAGATGCAGGTGACCGTCAAAAGCGACCACTGTGCATCACCCCACAGATTGAGCGTTTCAGAGGCAAGACCCGGTGCCGCTTTGAACACCTCGGCATAGTCAAGGCTGCCAAACCAGGCCAGCACCAGACCAATGCCCAGTACAAAGCCAAAGTCGCCCACCCGGTTGACCAGGAAAGCTTTGAGGTTGGCGTAAATAGCCGTCGGTCGCTGATACCAGAAACCGATCAGCAGATAAGACACCAGGCCCACCGCTTCCCAACCGAAGAACAACTGCAGGAAGTTATTGGCCATGACCAGCATCATCATCGCAAATGTAAACAGCGAGATGTAACTGAAAAAACGCTGGTAGCCGGGGTCTTCGGCCATGTAGCCGATGGTGTAGATGTGCACCATCAGCGATACAAAGGTCACCACGCACATCATGGTGGCCGTGAGCGTATCGATGAGAAAACCGACTTCAAGACGAACACCGCCGATGGTGGCCCAGGTGTAGAGCGTGCCATTGAAAGTATTGCCCGCCAGCACGTCTGACAGCGTATAGGCCGACGCGAGGAACGAGACCAGCACGCCCAGGATGGTCACCCAGTGAGCTCCGGCTCGGCCGATGGCACGGCCGAAGAGACCTGCCGCAATCGCTCCGACCAGAGGGGCAAACGCTGCCAGCAAATACGCAGTTTTCATGGCGTCAGCCTTTCAGCGTGTCGAGGTCTTCGACATCAATGGTGCCCAGGTTGCGGAAGAGCACCACCAGAATGGCAAGTCCGATTGCTGACTCGGCCGCCGCCACCGTGAGAATGAAGAATACAAAGACCTGCCCTGCCATATCACCAAGGAAATGGGCGAAGGCAATGAAGTTGATGTTGACCGCCAACAGCATGAGCTCAATCGCCATGAGCACGATGATGACGTTTCTGCGATTAAGGAAAATGCCAACGATGCTGATGGCAAACAGAATTGCCCCGAGCGTCAGGTAGTGCGCCAGCGTGAGACTCATGCTTGCTCCCCTGCCGGCTTCGCGGCGGCCGTTGGCGGGGCACCTGGGACAGCCCCGGCGGCCGAAGCAGGCGCTGGTGCTGGCGCTGGCGCTGGTGCCGGGGCCAGCGCAACAGCGGCAGGCCCCGCCGCTGAGCTTGAAGGCATCGCCCGAGGCTCGGCCGGCATACTGACCAGACGAACGCGATCTTCACGTCGGGTACGAATCGCTGCAGAGGGGTCGTTGTAGCGCGAGTCTTTACGCCGCCTGAGCGTCAGCGCGATGGCCGCGACAATAGCTACCAGCAGGATCACCGCGGCGATTTCAACCGGATAGATGTAGTCGGTGTATAGAACCTCGCCCAGCACACGCGTGTTGCTGGCCTCGGGTACTGCAGGCGCATCAGCCTGCGGGGCATCAAGCCGGGACCAGACAACTGCAGCGATTTCGGCCACCACAATAAAACCGACAACAGCAGCCACCGGTAAATTTCGCCAAAAACCTTCACGTAGTTTGTCGAGATTGATGTCAAGCATCATCACGACAAACAGGAAAAGCACCATGACGGCGCCCACGTAGACGAGAACCAGCGTGATCGCCAGAAACTCGGCGGCCAGCATCATCCAGATACATGCGGCGGTGCAGAAGGCGAGCACCAGAAACAGCGCCGAGTGCACCGGATTGCGCGCGGTAATAACCCGCAAGGCGGCCATTACGGTGATAGCCGAAAAAACATAAAACAGAACAGTCTTGGCATCCATAGCGTTCAAGCAGGCTGGGCGAGCTCCGGGTCGGGCTTAGCGGTACCTGGCATCAGCCTCCCGGTTGGCAGCGATTTCGCGCTCATAGCGATCACCGATGGCCAGCAGCATGGGCTTGGTGAAATAGAGGTCGCCACGCTTTTCGCCGTGATATTCGTGAATATGGGTCTCAACGATGGAGTCGACCGGACAGCTTTCTTCGCAGAACCCACAGAAGATGCATTTGGTCAGGTCGATGTCATAACGCTTGGTTCTGCGGGTACCGTCCTCACGAACCTCAGATTCGATCGTGATGGCCAGAGCCGGACAGACCGCCTCGCACAGTTTGCAGGCAATGCAGCGCTCCTCGCCGTTGGGGTAACGCCTTAAAGCATGCAGGCCGCGAAAGCGCGGCGACATTGGCGTTTTCTCTTCCGGGTATTGCACCGTGATCTTGCGTGCAAACAGGTAGCGGCCGGTAAGCGCGAGCCCCTTCAGAAGCTCGCTGAGCATGAAGCTGGAGAAAAACGTTTTAACCGCCTGCATGAGCGTGCCTCATTTCCAGATGTTCAGCGGCGTCTGCATCCAGACCGCAACCACCACCAGCCAGACCAGGGTAACCGGAATGAAAATCTTCCAGCCCAGACGCATGATGTGGTCGTAGCGGT
>JBDLQY010000221.1:0-61032 GCA_039800325.1 Pseudomonadota bacterium
AAGCACAAGCCAGCCAGATATCGAGCCGAGTTGTTAAGGCTGTGGTGCTGAGACCCGATGGCCTCGCCCTCGATGATGGCGTTTTCGATTCCGCGCGCTGCCAGAGGCTCTGCAAGTATCGTTTGCGATTCCCAGAAAACATTTGAGTCGCGAGGATCACCGAGAATGAAGACACGCAACCGGGGATGTACCGCGTTAGTGCTGAAATATTCGGTGGGTTCATACGACTGTAGCCGAGTTGTATCCATCGTTCGCCCCATTTTCTGATAGCGAATACGTGGTGAGTTGGGGCCCGAGGCTGGAATCGCGCAGATGATATCGTTGCGCAGGGTAAGCAGGCTTGAGGTCATGTGTCCGCCGCCGCTTTGCCCCGATAGGACGAATTCCTGGATGCCATAACGTTGGCGCAGCGCGTCGAGCGTCTTCGACAGTATCTGGGCCTCTTCCAGTGTTCGACGTCTGCTATGGTCTCCAGACGAGCCATGGGTTCCTGGTCGTCCGATATAAATGTAAGGCGCTTTGATTCGGCGAGACCAGTCAGCTGCAAGCGTTGAAAGCCGCTCGCCAGTCAGCTTAGCGTGGTCGGCGGTAACCCGATTGCCGCCATAACGATCGCCATGCAGAAAAATCACCACGCGCTGTGTGCTGGCGGTCAAACCCGCTGACCAGTACTTGATACATTCGCCCAGGCTGGGACTCACCTCAGCCCATACTGCGCCAGGATTAAGCTGGTCGCAGATGGCTTTGTCGGCGCGAATACCCCGCATGACCGAACTGTCTGAGAAGTCATCTTCAAGACTGAACTCGGCCCTGCCAAAAAAAGCATGTGCCTGATCGAACAGGCTCAGGCTCGCGAGCAGAATGCTCAGGGAGATGAACCTGGGAAACATCGTGTTTCTGATTACCGCTTGGTACGAACCGGAGGTGATTGCGGGCGCGACGCAGTAGCCGCTGTTGCAAAGCGTCCGGCCTGCGAATAAACCGCTGTCATCGTTTTGAGAAAGCCTGCTGTTTCCCGCAGGATGCCGTCACGGCTGGCGACCCAGGATAGGTTGGGTACCAGAAACTCCTCCCGGATACGTCGGTAGGCCAAGCAGGCAGCTTCGCCCTTAGCGGTAGTCTCATAGTGGCGCTCACGACCGTCAGCAATGGCACGCACCAGGTCAGCAGCCATCAGTTTCTTGAGAGCGTAAGCGACCAGGTGCGTATCTTCAATATTCAGAACCATGCAGATTTCGCTCTGACGGCGCCCGCGGGCCCGGTGATTCACGGCGTGTAGCACAAGAATATCGGTTGATTTCAGTCCGCGCACATCAGCTGCATTCATGCAAGTTTCGACCCAGGTTTGAAAACCATACATCAGCGTAAAAAACGCAAATTCCATATCGCTCAGATCGCGGCTGAGCGGACTCGGGACGAATTCGCTGGGCTTAGCCGGACGGGTCTTCAAATCAGTACCTGTAACAGGCTTGTCGCGTTTGGGGCTGGATCTTGACATGGCGGTATCAGCTCAAGCTCACTCGTCAGTGATGTTACCCGTGTCGGTACCGTAATCGTGCATGGCTGATTCAACAGACACCAGTCCGTCGCGTACGTCGCGCGCGAGGGCTTCGCGGTCGCGCCTGCGCGGGTCACCATACCCGCCCCCGCCGGCCTCGATGGTCGTGAGACGGTCACCGGAATGCAGTATGTAGCGACCTTTTGGATGCACGGGTCGTCCGTTGATATGAATTTCGCGCAGTCCACCATCTTTACCCCCCATCGCTCCGCGCGGTGCGAATTCGGTACGCCCGGCAAGGCACGAAATCTGAATGTCTGCGCCACTATCATTGATGAACTCGATGCGCTGGCCTAAACCGCCACGAAACTCTCCAGGTCCACCACTATCGGTCAGCAGTGCTTTCGATTCGATGAGCATGCCAGTCAGATTTTCCCAGACCTCGATCGAGCTGCCTGTCATGTTGGAGGGTGACGGTGTCGTCGAAGCGCCGTCGAGTCCACGCAGCGCCCCAAAGCCTCCGGATGCAAAGAAGATACTGGCTACTGGGCGACCGTCTCTGGTCGTACCATTAACGTTAATGAGGTTGAGCATGCCAGAGTCCGCCTGAACTTCGTCTGGGATGACGTTAGCAAGGGCACCGAACATCAGCGGTACGATAAAGTGGCCTACGATATGACGTCCGCCAGTCGGCGAGGGCGGCAACGCATTGAGCAGACATCCGGCAGGGGCGGTCACGTGAATGGGTTTGACGCTGCCCTCATTGTTTGGAATATGCGGAGTCGTCAGGCATTTGATCGCGTAGCAGGCCATAGCTCGGGTGTAGCACATGGGCACATTAATCGCCGAGCGTATCGCGGCGCTGGTACCCGTCAGGTCGACCTGTACCTCATCGCCCGCAATCACAATCTCGCAGGCGAGCACTAAAGCCTGATCAGTACCTTCGATATCGATACGGTTTCGGTAGGTACCGTCAGGCAGCTTGGTGATTGCACTGCGAATAGTTTGCTCAGAGCGCTGCAGAATCGCATCGGCGAGCGGATCGATACTGTCAAGCCGGTACTCATCCATAAACTCGTTGAGCATGCGCCCGCCCACAGTCGTGCAGGCCATGTTGGCCATCAGGTCGCCAATGGTCTGCTCTGGAACCCGCACGTTGGTACGGATCAGTTCAACTAGTGCATCGTCAACCTGACCCTCTCGAGCCAGTTTGCAGATCGGCAAACGCAGCCCCTCCTCATAAACCTCTCGCGCGGTCGCCGAAAAACCAGCGCCACCGATATCAGGCAGATGCGTGATACTCATGGAATAGCCTACGATACGACCACGGCGAAATACCGGCTGCATCACACTGATGTCGAAAAGGTGTCCTGTTCCGATCCAGGGGTCATTGGTCATAACCACATCACCTGGACGCAGGCTCTGGGGGGGGAACTTGCGCAACATGGCTGCTAGCGTTGCCGGTGCTGTTCCCGTGAATGAGGGCACGCTGTAGGAGCCCTGCGCAATAGCACGCCCGCGGCTGTCAAAAACGACGCAGGACAGATCGTAGCTTTCTCGGACATTCGTTGAAAATGACGAGCGTACCAGTGAGTTGATGATCTCATCACCGATGGAGATCAGTCGGTCCCACTGCACGCCCAGCGAGATGGAGTCAATGGTCACGAGGCGCTCCCGATATCAATGACGAGGTTGTAGCGACTGTCAACATGAGCCCGATCTCCCGGTGCCAAGACGCAGGTGGACTCGGGCTCCTCGATTAAAGCAGGGCCCTCGATCACGTCATTCGGTCGAAGGCCGAATCGGTCATAAACGCGCGTCTTGAGAAAGCCACCGTCATCACCGAAGTAGGCGGGGCGTTCGCCGCGTAAGGCGACCGCGTCACGGCGACCATCGTCTCGCAGATCGTAGGCCTGAGCGGCACCAGGAACCGGGCCGTGCATTTCAACCTTCCACGCAACGATCTCGATTTCCTTATTGTCGAAGCTCTGACCGAAGACTGCACTGTAAGCTCTTTCAAAGCCGGCAGACAGACCCGAATAAGCAGCCTGCAGATCGTCTTCTTGAACAAACACTTCGACTTCATAGCCCTGACCGACATACCGCATATCGAGTCGCAGCTCGAAGCGTGCTTCGTCCAGCCTGGCGCCTGTTTGTGTCAGCTGCTCTCTGATTCGCGATTGCAGATCGCTGACCAGATGGGTGAAGCGATTGACGTCGAGATCGGCCAAAGCAACCCGTAGCGACTGTACCAACTCAAAGCCAAGCGGACTGGATAGAAGACCAAAAGCGGACATAACGCCTGCACCGGCGGGACAGATGACCTGCGGCACACGCAGCTTGCGTGCGATTCGGCAGCCGTGTACTGGGCCTGAGCCACCAAAAACGATCATGCTGCAGCGTCGATAGTCGACACCACGCTCGGACGCATGGACGCGGAATGCCTTGGCAACGTCTTCGTTGATTACTTCGTGAATACCCCACGCGGCGCGGATGGGTTCTGCGCTGAGGCTGGAACCGATTCGAGCAGCAACGGCGCGTGCGGCCGCCTCTGGATCAAGCTTCATCCGGCCCCCTAGAAATGAATTGGCGTCGAGGTAGCCCAGAAGAAGATTCGCATCGGTCAGTGTGGGTTCGGTGCCGCCGCGCGCGTAGCAGGCTGGTCCGGGAACCGCGCCTGCGCTGCGAGGGCCGACGCGTAACACCCCACGTGCGTCAATATCGGCCAGGCTGCCCCCGCCAGCACCGATTTCAATCATATCGATGACCGGAATTTTGACCGGTAGACCGCTGCCACGCTTGAATTCGTGTACGCGTGCCACCTCGAACTCATAACGCTTGAGGGGCGCCTGACCGCGCACCACGCACCCTTTGGCGGTGGTGCCGCCCATATCGAAGGAGAGAATCTGCGACTTATTGAGCCACATGCTGTGTCGTGCTGACATCAGCGCGCCTGCAGCCGGGCCAGATTCGAGTAGCCGTACTGGGAACTGCCTAGCCATTGATGGCGTCAGCGTGCTGCCACTGGAGCTCATAATGAGAAACTGACCCGTGAAGCCAGCCGAGGCCAGACCTCCCTCCAGGCGTCTTACGTAGTCGTCAACCAGTGGCTGTACATAAGCATTGAGACAGGTGGACGTCCAGCGCTGGTACTCCCGGGCGAAGGGAAAGACGTTGGCCGAGGCCGAGACGAACAGATCGGGAAATTCACGTTTTATCCAGTCGGCCAATTCCCGCTCATGGCTGTCGTTCACATAAGAGTGGAGCAGACAGATTGCGACGCTCTGCACGCCGTGCTTATTCACGGCGTGACGAACAGACTCCTGAATGCCAGAAAGATTAAGTGGTACGCGTACAGAGCCATCCCACCCCACCCGTTCTTCGACCTCAATACGCAGATACCGAGGCACCAGTGGCTGAGGAAACCGTATGCGCATGTCGTAGAGGTCGTACCGCTGCTCAAGTGCAATGTCTGGGATGTCGCGAAATCCACGCGTGACCAGCATGGCCGTCGGCGCGCCACGGCGCTCGATAGCGGCGTTGGTTACCAGTGTCGTGCCGTGCACGACCATTGAGACCTTACTTAAAGGTACACCAGCCAAATCGCACAAGGCCTGTATCCCCTCGAGCACGGCCTCCTCCGGTCGGGCAGGGGTTGTCAGAGCCTTGTGGGTGACTACCTCACGCCGGATATCGTCAAAGAGCGCGAAATCGGTAAAGGTGCCGCCAATGTCGATGCCGATACGGTAGGGCATGAAATATCCTCGAAGGGGAGAGTACCAGTCGGTTCGAGCTCAGGTCAGCCTGTGGCTATAGCAGTGCTCGCCGCGGCCAGGGCCTGATCGATATCGGCGTTTGTTACGCCTCGGTAAAGCGCAAATCGAACATGTTGAGTATCCATCTGCAGCGCGAGCACACCGTGGGCGGCACAGCGTTGCACCAGCTCGGCAGCGCCCAGGCCATCAGATGCTCGTACAAAAACAAGACTGGAAATATTGAGGGGTGCCACTACACTCAGGCCGAGGGCTTGCAGCCCTTCAGCCAGTCGGCGCGCGAGCCCTTGAACTGCTGACAGGTGCGATAGATCGTCCAAGCCTGCAAGAGTCGCTGCGCAGGCGGGCCCGACGGGTCTCATGCCGCCACCAAGCCGCTGTCGCAGGATGAGTGCACGCGCTATGTCGGAGCGACTTGCGCCAAGTACGGCTGCAACGGGCGCGCCAAACGCCTTGTTAAGACTGACCGAAACGGTATCGAAACCGCTTGCCAGTGTTGCAAGTGGCACACCCATGGCTGCGGCTGCCTGAAAAAGACGGGCGCCGTCGAGATGGGCGCGCGCGGCAAAGCCATGTGCCAGATCGGCGATCGCGCGTGTTGCCGCGGCGGGCAGGGGTAGCCCACCCCCACGGTTATGCGTGTTTTCAAGCGCGCACAGGGCTACCCGGCTACGCTGGGCATCAGCGGCCGCCGACATGGCCTCACGCCAGGCTGAGATTGGCGGTAGCACCGAGTCTGCAGACTCGTCAGCAGACTGTGCAGTAACTACCTCTGCGATGACGCCAGCTAAGGCCGCAGCGGCGCCTGCCTCTGAAAGAAGCATATGCGCTTTTGGCTGAACGAGCAGACGTTCACCTGGTTGTGACGACAACAGCACAGCAACTGTATTCGCCATGGTGCAGGTCGGAAAAATCAACGCGTCCTCGCAGCCGATGAGCTCGGCCATGCGCTCCTCGAGCTTGCACTGCCACGGATCCTCGCGAAGACCAAAAAAAAGAGGTCCTCTGGCTGCACGGGCGGCAGCATCCAGCATCGCCTCACTGGGACGCGCGATGAAGTCGCTACGAAGATCGACCACTGACGCCACTTCAGCTCTTCATGTGCGCCACCAGCCAAAGGGCAAGTGACGGATAAAAATACAGCAGGAAGGTTAAAACACTCAGCATCACTGCATAGGGCAGAGACGCCCATGCAATGGTCCTCATGGGTACGTCGCCTGCGATCGACTGCACTGCAAACAAGTTGAGTCCGACCGGAGGAGAGAGTTGTGCGAGTTCGCTTTGAATGACCAGAATCACGCCGAACCAGACTGGATTCATGTCCATCTTGATGATGGTTGGCAGGATGACTGGTACCGTCAGCAGCATCATCGAAATGCCGTCAAGAAAAGTCCCCAGCAACACGTAGAGCACAAAGAGCAGCGAAAAAAATATCAGCGGTGAAAGTTGCAGGTTGACCACGAACTTAGCTAGCTCGCGTGCGATGCCCGCCTGCACAACGGCATAGCCAAGAATCTGCCCCGCGATGATGATGAGGATGACGACACTGCTGACGGCGATCGACGTGGTGAGAGCCTGGCGGGCCTTTGTCAGATTAAGTTCGCCATAAAAATAGGCGAGCAGCAGCGCGAGCAAGCAACCGAAGCCGGCAGCCTCTGTGGGCGTTACGACGCCCCAGTACATACCACCGATAATCGACACGATGAGCATGACGAGGGGCACGCACTGCCAGAGCGCCAGCAGATAGTCGCGCGCAGTGT
Organism: Pseudomonadota bacterium; assembly: GCA_039800325.1. Lineage (GTDB taxonomy): Bacteria > Pseudomonadota > Gammaproteobacteria > Burkholderiales > Burkholderiaceae_E > SYIM01. Next base: position 7,032 of record JBDLQY010000221.1, read on the forward strand.
AGTGAGTGGCTCTGGCTGGCACCAGGGAAGGATCTCGCAGGGCACGCCATGCCACGTAGGCCATAAACATGGCAACCGCAATCGCGCCCGGCACGATGGTCGCGACGAAGAGATCTATAACTGACTCCTGCACGACCGCAGCGTAGACGAGCAGAAAGATGCTCGGCGGAATCAGATTACCCAGAGCGCCACCACCCGTGAGCGTGCCCAGGGTGAGCGAATCCGCGTACCCGCGGCGTCGCATTTCCGGTAAAGCAACGGTACCGATGGTGAGTGCCGTGGCGGTGGATGATCCGGAGATTGCTGAAAACAGTGCGCAGGCTGCGATATTGGCTTGTGCGAGGTTACCGGGAAGTCGGTTGAGAAGCACCGATACGCCCTGATAAAAACGGCTTGAGGCGCCGCTTCGCAGGATGATTTCTCCCATCAGCACAAAAAGTGGCACAGCACTCAGGGTGAATGAGTTTGCGGTGTTCCAGACGATATCGCCCAGGCTCGGCCACAACAAGGTGCCTGATTGCACAGTTATGCCGACCAGGCCGACGAGCATCATGGCGCCGACCACCGGGACCCCGATGGCGATAGCGCCGCCCAGTAGCACTGCGTACAAAAGAAGTGCGCTGTACCAGCTCACGAGATGGTCTCGGAGATTGTGTTCGAGCGGCGTGGCGTAAGGCCTGCCGCTCGGCGAACGAGCTCTTCCAGGTAGGCTGCGCAGAGTACTGCGTAGCCCAGCGGCAGAATGGCTTGCGGCCAGACCAGGGGTGTTCGTGAGGGCTGAATAGACACGGTACCGAATTTCGCGCTGGCCAGCACTAGGGATGCGGTTGAATAGAGGAGCACGGTACAGATCACCAGCCCAATCAGAGCGGCCACAAAGCCAGCAGCGCGGCGACCGAACGGACCAAGACGGTCGACCACGACGGTCATGCTCAGATGTCGATCCGCGCGCAACAGGTGGACCGCGCCCAGCATCGTCATCCAGACCATGGCATAGCCGCCGTACTCGTCTGCGATCAGCGTGGAGGCGCCGAACCCATACCGCGCAACAACCTCGACGTTGGTCAGTATCAGTAAAGCCAGGAGTAAAACGCAGGCGAGAGCCTCCAGGGCGCGCTCAACCGCGCCCATCGCTCGGCCCCACGCGTTCATATACCGCAGGCTTTGCTGGCTCCGTCAAGTAGCCTCTGTGCGACGGGCCCGTTCGCTTTTGCCCAGTCGGCCCACATGGGCTGCATCAGATCGCGTGCCCTACGCTTATCGTCAGCGCTAGGCTCAAGCAGCGTCACCTTATTGGCCACCAGATTGCGGCGCGCCGCCTGGTCGCCTTCCTCGGACATTTGGCGGTACTTTGGCGTCCACTCGCGCATCTTGGCCTGCAGGATGTCTCGCACGTCAGCCGATAGTTTGGCCAGTTCTGCTGAGTTGACCAGCATGACCTGATGACCCATGGTCAGGTTGACCATATAGCCAGTCTTGACGATCTCAAACGCCTTCCAGTCGTTCGCCGAAAGCGCCGAAGTGATGGCGCCATCGATGACTTTGCGCTCCAGCGCGGGAATTACCTCAGCCGATGTGATCGAAACGGCGCTGCCGCCAAGACGCTTCATCATCTCAACCTGCTCAGGGTTCCACGCCCGAACTTTCATGCCTTTCAGATCTTCCAGCTTGGCCACCGGACGATTCAGCCACATATTCTGGGGGGGCATGGTCCAGTGAATGCCGACTGTTAATCCGAACTTGCGCTTCAGCTCTGCCTCAGCCGTTGGCGCCACAGCGGGTAGGGCCTTATCGAACTGTTCATAGGTCGTGCAAAGAAACGGCAGCTGCAACACGTTCAAGTCGGGTAGATCACCTGCGACAAAACCAAGTGCGACGTCACCCATCTGAACCTGATTCGTGGAAACAACGCGCGGCACGTCGGGCGCCTTAAACGGCAGCTCTCCCGCCGCCAGCACGGTGATTTTTAGACGCCCTCCGGTGGCCTTGGCAACATCTTCTGCAAAAGCGCGGTTGAGTTGGGCGGGTTTGTCGTTGGTGGGGAAGTAGGTAAAGAAGCGCCACTCGACGGGGGCCTGCGCGTTTGCCGCCAGAACCCAGCTTGAGGCAATACAGCCCAAAAGGACGCTGCGGATCAGTTTCATACCAGTCATCACGAGTCTCCTTGGCTATAGATGGTTTGATCAACTATAGGCTCGGCCGCAGCAAGACCGCAACACCAGAAATCGCCGGTAATTTCTGGCTCGACATGACTTCTCGTAACTCAGAGGGGCGAATCTTGAATTGAACAAGACTCGAGACGCCTGTCCTCTGGACCAGGTCCGTAGCGTTAGTGGCTTCTGGCTAGTTGGCCTGACGCGTTAAGACCCGACCAGGCTTATTCCCTGTGGGGCGTCCAGCGCGGGTTCGTAAAAGAGCCCTGTTGATACCCCGATGGCGCCTGCAGTCAGGGCTTCCTCGACGAGCGCCTGCATGCCAGCGATCTCTGCATCTGAAGCGTGCTGGAATAGATCAGCGTCGAAATTCAGCATGAATGTCAGCGTTCGTCTGTCGACTGGCGGGGGACAAACAGGCGGGGGGCAAACAGGCGAAAAAACTAGGGGAGGTATCGGCCAGATTCAGGCTCTGGCAGATTGACGTACCAACAAAAAATCATTGGCAAAGGGGAGTGGTGGCGCATCAGGGACTCGAACCCCGGACCTGCGGATTATGATTCCGTCGCTCTAACCAACTGAGCTAATGCGCCATAACCCTCGATAATATCCGGACGTCGTCGTAAGTGTCAAAACGAGACGGAATTCAGAGGGCCCATAAGCCCCAGCCATGAATCGATGGCCCTCGGCGCGTTCCTTCTAGGCCTCAATCATCACGCGGTGGCCCGCGGACACCTCCTGATACTGACGCTCGGGCGGGCGATAGTCGGCCGGTCGCAGGGGGCTGGCCAGTTCGCTGTCGTCAAGCATTCGAGGTGTGCGACGTCGTGTGGGGTCCGGAATCGGTACCGCGCTCAGCAGGCGCCGGGTGTAATCATGACCCGGTGAGCCCAGCACCTGATCGCGGGGCCCGATTTCGACGATTTCACCCAGGCGCATCACCGCAACCCGATGGCTGATTCGCTCGACGACTGCCATATCGTGCGAAATGAAAACGAACGCCAGCCCTAGCTCATCCTGAAGATCAAGCAGCAGATTGATGACCTGGCCTTTGATGGACACATCCAGTGCGGAGACCGCTTCGTCGGCGATGATGAGACGTGGGTTTAAGGCTAACGCCCGGGCTATGCACACGCGCTGGCGTTGGCCGCCGGAGAATTCATGGGGCAGGCGACTGGCCATGTCCGGAGACAGGCCAACACGCTTAAGCAGTTGGGCAACCCGGTCTTGGGCGTTCGAACGCCCTTCGACCAATCGGTGCACTAGCATAGGCTCTGCAATGGAGTCCCCAATTCGCCGACGCGGATTGAGGCTGGCATACGGATCCTGGAACACCATCTGCATGCGCTGTCGGGCCTGCTGAAGCCCCTGGTGCGATAGCGCGCCCAGATTCTGGCCTTCGAAGTGTACGGTCCCCGCCTGCGGGCGGATCAGGTGCAGCAGTGCACGACCCGTGGTGGACTTGCCGCAACCCGATTCGCCCACCAGAGCCAGCGTCTCGCCCGGTCTGACCTCGAAGCTGACCTTTTCGACTGCATGGACCCGTGCGGCGACGCGGCCCAGCAGGCCCCGCCGAATGTCGAATCGAACCGTGAGATCACGCACGGAGACGACAGGTTCAGCGGCAAGCTCGGGCGGGCGCCCGGATCGTCCCTCGGAGAGCACGACACCGCTTGCGATATCGATGTCGGGGAAACGCTTTGGCAGCGCTTGACCAGCTAGCGAACCCAAAATGGGTACGGTGGCAAGCAGGGTTCGCGTATGCGCGTGACTGGGGTTTGCAAATACCTGGGCGGTTACACCCTGATCGACCGCCTCGCCGCGATACATCACCACCGTGCGGTCAGCGACTTCAGCGACTACCCCCATGTCGTGGGTGATGAACATCACCGACATGCCGAGCTCTGCCTGCAGCTCACGGATCAACGACAGAATCTGCGCCTGAATGGTGACGTCCAGCGCGGTCGTGGGTTCATCGGCAATCAGTAGCTGTGGTCTGCAGGCAAGCGCCATGGCAATCATGACCCGCTGGCGCATGCCCCCTGAGAAGCGATGGGGGTATTCGCCAAATCGACGTCGAGCGTCAGGGATACGTACGCGGTCGAGAATTCGCAGGGCCTCGGCCTGCGCCTCGGTCGCGCTGATATCGCGATGAAAGCGCAGGGTTTCAGCGATTTGATACCCAATGGTCAACACCGGGTTCAGGCTGGTCATGGGCTCCTGAAAAATCATGGATACAGCGGCGCCGCGTACCCGGCGCATCTCGGTCTCGTGCAGCGCGAGCAGATCACGGCCAGCGAGCATTACCTTGCCATCGATACGTCCATTAACCACGGGAACCAGTCGCATGATGGAGAGCGCGGTGACGCTTTTTCCAGACCCTGACTCGCCTACGACTGCGACCGTTTCGCCTGCGGCGATGTCAAACGAGAGGTCGCGTACCACTGGACGCCACTGACCAGCGACACGAAATGCGGTGTTCAGCCCGCGCACCGACAGCACCGGGCTCACTGCTCGTCCTTCAGTTTGGGGTCAATGGCGTCGCGCAATCCATCACCCAGCAGATTCAACGCAAACACCACCAGCAGTATCGCCATACCCGGCACCAGGGCCAGCCAGTACGAATCAAGAATGTTCTCGAAGCCTTCGCGGATCATGCCGCCCCAGGTTGGCGTGGGCGGCTTAAGACCCAGGCCTATAAAGGCCAGTGAGGCCTCGGTGCGGATGGAGCTGGCCGTCCAGAGGGAAAACATCACCAAAATTTCAGCGGCGATGTTTGGCAGGATGTGGACGAATAAAATTCGAATATCAGAAAAACCCAGTGATCGGCCAGCCTCAATGAACTCGCGCTCTTTGACGGCCAGAGTGGGTGCCCGCGCTACCCGGGCAAACGATGGAACCGACGTGATGGCAATCGCCAGAATGATATTGGGTAGTGAAGGGCCCAGCATGGCCACGACGATCAGGCCCAGGATGAGTGCCGGAAAAGCCAGCAAGACATCCATGATCTGCATGACGACCGTATCGAAGCGGCCGCCGTAATAGCCCGCGACCATACCGATCAGCGAGCCAACGATCATGGCAAAGCCTGTGGCCGCGAAACCGATCAGCAGCGAGTAGCGCGCGCCGTGCAGCAGGCGCGACAGAATATCGCGACCAAACTGATCGGTGCCCAGCCAATGCTCGGGTGATGGGCCCGACAGCTTGTTAAGCACATTCTGCTCAACCGGGTCATAAGGCGCTATCCAGGGCGCAATCAGTGCGAGCAGCAGCAGTAGCAGAAAAATGCTTAATCCGACCCAGGATGTCCGATTGGCACGAAAGGCGGCGACGATACCCTGGCTCATGACATCTTCACCCTGGGGTCAACTAAGCCGTAGACCAGATCGGTCAGCAGATTAATGCCCACCACCAGCAGGGTATAGACAACCATCATGCCCTGCAGCAGGGTGTAGTCGCGCTGGTTAAGCGCGCCGACAATCAGCTTACCCAGACCAGGGCGATTGAACACAATTTCAGTGAGCACCGAGTTACCGATGAGAACGCCCAGATAAAGTCCGACAATAGTGATGATGGGCATTAAAGCGTTACGTAGCGCATGCCGCCACACCACGACCGACCAGGGCGCGCCCTTCGCGCGCGCGGTTCGTACATAGTCCTCTGACAACACCTCCAGCATCGCCGACCGCGTGACGCGCGTGATGTAGGCGGCCATGATCAGCCCGAGATTAAAAGCGGGCAGAGCCAGGGATGAGAACCACTCCCACGGGGTACCCCGTCGGGCACTGATCACGGGAAACCACTGCAGATGGATAGCCAGCAGAATCAGCAGCGCAATCCCCGATACAAAGGCTGGAAAGGACAGGCCCACCAGCGAGCCGATTCGGGTCACATAGTCGATCCAACGATTTCGATGTATGGCCGCCCAGACACCCAGCGGAATGCCAATCAATGCTCCGAAGGCCAGGGCGACGACAGTCAGTTCGATGGTCCAGGGTAGAACCAACGAAACTTCCGTCATCACAGGGCGACCCGTGACCAGCGATGTGCCCCAGTCGCCGAGCAGGGCGCCGGTTAAGAACGAGGCGTACTGATGCAGTAGGGGTTGATCAAGTCCCAGTCGAGCGCGCAGTGCAGCTACGGCCTGGGCATCGGCCTGATCACCCAGAATGACCAGCGCCGGGTCACCCGGCAGGATGCGCACGATCATGAAGATGATCGTGAGCACCGCCAGCAGGGTGATCAGCGCGAGCGCAATACGCCGCGCTATAAAGGCTCGCATCGACTGCGCGTCAGATCAGCGCGTAAACCGGCTTGTCTCCAGAACTGCAGGTCCCAGGTTAAGCGCTCCCTTGACCGTGTAGCCCAGATCAACCGTGTCTTTCACGGCCCAGAGTTGCATGGCCTCGTTCAGCGGGATGGCACACACATCGTTAAGAATCTTGCGCTGCGCCTCATGCCATAGAGCGATCTGTTTCTTCGGGTCGGGCTCGCCTCGGGCCGCGTCGATTTCCGCATCAGCCGCATTGCAGTGTGAGAAATTCGTGACCGCAGTAGGTGTTCCAACGATGGAGCGTGAGTGGAAGAAGTGCGTCAGGTAAACGTCTGCCACCGGAAACCGCGCTGCCTGGAAATGCACCACCTGGCTAAGGTTTTGGCGAATCTGCTGATGGAAGGTTGCGTGTTCAACCGGCGTGATCTCCAGCGTGATGCCCGCCCGCTTCAGCTGCGCCTGAACGGCTTCCATAAAGGTCATCATGCCACTGAGCGTGGTGTGGATGGTCTTGATGGTGATGCCGTTGGGGTAACCGGCTTCGGTCAGCAGCTGCTTGGCCAGTGCGACGTTGTGTGCTGCCAGGGGCGCCTCGTTGAGAGTTCCCAGATAGCCCGCTGGCACCACGGATACAGCGGGACGGCTGGTGTCGCGGCCGCGAAACTGATGGAGCCCATCACGATCGAGCGCATGAGCGATCGCCTGACGAACCTTAAGGTTATCGAGCGGTGGCATCGTGCGGTTGAGATGAAGCACCGACATTTCGGCTGGAGTCATCGCGTAAAGCTTCACGCCTGGCATGCGACGGACTCGGTTAAAGGTTTCCTGGCTGGTGCGCAGGTACACCATATCGATCTCGCCCGCCTGAAAGGCCAGGTCGCGAGCCGAGTCGGACGGGATCAGACGATAAGTCAGCTCGCGAAACGCCGGTTTGCCGCGGAAATACTTGTCATTGGCCACGAGTTTGCCGTACTGCTGAGGCACATATTCGGCGAATACAAAGGGCCCGGTTCCGACAGGCTTACGTCTGAAGCCGTCTTCGCCCAGCTTCTCGACGGCGGCCTTGCAGACCATATTGCCGCCGTGAAAATTCATCACCACGCCCAGCAGACTGGGAATGGGCGTGCTGAGACGGATGCGTACCGTGTAGCGATCAGTAGCCTCGACACTCTGAAAAGCTGCATAGTCCGACGAAAACGCCGAGGTTGCCCGGGTGGCTGCACGCTTGAGCGAGAACACGGCATCGTCGGCGGTGAATTCGCCGAAGTCGTGGTGGCATTGAACGCCCCGGCGCAGTTGGAAGGTCCACTCGAGGCCGTCCGGTGATGAGGTCCAGCGCTCGGCCAGATCGGGCTCAATGAGGTCAGGACTGATTTCACCAGGCTTCAGGCGCACCAGTCCATTGAAGATCTGCTGAAGAAACGCCTTGCCGGGGGTCGAGGAGTTCATGTGTGGGTCAAGCACGCCTGCATCGGCTGATGCAAGTCCGACCACGAAGCTTGTCTTTTGTGCCGATGCCGGCGCTGACACGCAGAGCGCAAGCGTCAGTGCCAGGCCGCCAGCGGCCTGACGCGCGGTTGAAAACTTGAAATACATGTTGTCTCCTTGGTGTGTGGCTGTTCTCTGCAGCAGCCTATTCGTCATGAGCGAGCAAAGCGTTTAAGGCGCGGCTCCAGTGAAGCGATCGGGTCTGAAGGCCTCAAGTTCGATATCGGTTTTTCCATCGATTACCAACTCGGCCAGGATACCGCCAATGGCAGGCCCTAACTGAAACCCATGGCCCGAAAAACCAAAGGCATGGAAAAGCCCGGGCGTGGTTTTTGATGGACCCAGTACGGGAATTTTATCGGGCAGACCGCCGTCTATCCCTGTCCATGTACGGATGATCTGCGCCTGCGCCAGACGCGGTACCAGGAATAGCGCGCGCCGCATCCCCGCGAGGGTGACCTCGGGTAGTGGACGTGACCAGGCCCGCTCTGCGTCGTACTCGCCACGGCCTCCGCCCAGCACAACATTGCCACGCGCGGTCTGTCGCAGATAGATATCGCCGCCGACAACACCCAGATTGGGCACGATGAAATAGGGCAAAGGTTCAGTGACGATCATGTTGGGTGAAAGCGGCGTGCAGGGTACCGGTTCACCAAAACTTTCTGCGATGGCACCGCCCCAGAAGCCTGCGGTATTGATGAGTACGGGGGCAGTGAATTGAGTGTCGTCGGTGCAGATTTCGAAGCTATGCGCCCTTCCTGTCCACGAACGTGCCGGAGAGTGTTCGCGGATGTCGGCCCCCGCGCGTCGCGCCGCTTCGGCCAGGGCGGGCGCCAACAATCTAGGATTGGCGCAACCGTCATCATCGGCCAACGAACCGGCGACCACGCCCGAGCCCAGCCAGGGGTAGTCCTGGTGCAGTTCGGCGCGTCGGAACAACTTAAGCGGCAGCTCATGTTGACGGGCAATATCCAGATAGGCGACCAGATCGTCCTCTTCGGCTGCACTGCGCGCGAGTTTAAGATGCCCGGTGGGCCTGAATTCGGCGTCTGTGCCAATCCACTCTTTCATGCGACCCCAGAGAACGCGCGATCGGCGGGCAATGGGTAACTCGGCGGGATGACGCCCTTGTTGGCGCACGCCTCCGTAGTTGACGCCAGTGGCCTGGCTGCCCACCAGCCCTCTTTCAAGTAAAACAACCCGTGAGCCGCGCTCGGCCAGATGCAGAGCGGCCGAGCAGCCTGCGCCACCGCCACCCACGATGAGCGCATCCGCATCGACCCGCTTCATGCAGATGGGCCTGTGGTGATCCGGCCTGCCCAAGAGCTCATGTGATCTCTTCCTGTACAACCATCGGTATCGGGCGCACGGGCGGCTGTGCGCGCAGGCGACCCACCTTGGCGATCTGGATTTGATGGACCGATGCGAGGACCTCGGCTGCGGCCGATGCACACATTCGGCCCTGACAGCGCCCCATGCCCAGCCGGCTGACGGCTTTGGCACGGTTGAGCTCTCGCGCAGCCCCAGTGGGTGCGCTGGGTGCCGCCGCCGCACGCACCATGCCCGCAGTCAGTGACTCGCAACGACACAGTATCGTGTCGTCATCGACGGATGCTGCGAGTGCAGCCGGGTAAGGAAAAGCAAGCTCAAGTGCTGCCCGCAGGCGTGCCTGTCGTGCCAGTGCCTGATCGAGCCGCGAAACCGCCTGTGTATCAACCGTGCCTGCGCGATCAGCAATCATCGCCCAGGCCGCGCGAGCCCCAGCAAGCTCGGCAACCTCTGCTCCGCCGATGGAGGCACCGTCTCCGGCGCAATAAACGCCTGCTACTGGGCTACGGCCCGCCGCGTCAACGGTGGGAAGCCACTGCCGCTGAAGGTGATCGAAGTGAAACGGTATACCCGCCAGATCGGCAAGCTGCGATTCAGGCCTAAGGCCCCAGCCCATAGCGACCGCATCGCAGTCAACACGATGCTCGCGCCCGGCGTCATCGCGCCAGCGCAGGCCGCTGACATGATCCGTACCTTCAATAGCCAGGGGTACCGCGCCCTCATGCACCTGCTGTGCGCCACGGCGCGCCGAAAACAGATAGACCAGTCCTTTGGCGAGCGTGGCGGCCCCATATCGAAGCATCGGCCAGGCCGATGCGCGCTTCACCCGGGCAGCGGTGGTGTCAATGAGCGCGGCCACTGTGACGCCCGCCTTTACATACTGATGTGCCAACAACCAAAGAAGCGGGCCGGTACCCACCAGCGATACCCGCGAACCGATGGCGCAGTTTTGAGTCTTAAGGGCGATTTGCGCGCCGCCAAGCGTGGTAACGCCGGGTAAGGTCCAGCCGGGGATGGGCACGATGCGTTCGGTCGCACCCGTGCACAGAAGCAGCCTTTCGGCCAGCACACGACCATGACGCAGGCCGTCGGTCAATGTGCGAACTTCGAATACATTTTTCTCGGCGCGAACCTGCCACACCAGTGTGCCCGGTCGCCAGTCGGTCTGCGCGGCCGTCTGTTCAAAAGTGCGGTGAATAGACTGCGCACGCACGGCCTCAAAGCCGTACAGCTTTGCTGCATCGAGTGCGATCGCCGATGGCGGTCGCTGATACACACGCCCGCCGCCGTCGCGGGCCTCGTCCAGCCAGATTGGCCGTATCCCAGCCTGCAGCAGCGTTTCGACCGCGCGCACGCCCGCCGGCCCCGCCCCCACCACGACGGTGTTCATCGACGCATGACCTCCATGCCCGCCTCAACAAGCGTCGTACATGCGCGAGCCGGACCGTGCCCGACAACATGGATGCGGCACTCCTGGCAAACGCCCATGACGCAGAACCCAGCACGCGGACTATCATCGATCTCGCTGCGGCAGAGCCAGTTTTCGCCGGCGCTTAGCAGGGCGGTCAGAACGGTGTCACCCGATCGTGCCTCAAGCGGCTGGCCGTCGACCCGGAAGCTGACTGGGGTTCGCACTTCGCCATCTAATCGTACCCAGCTCAAAGCAGGTCCTCATGACGCCAGTTCACGAGCAGTTCAGAGACGGCAGCGGTATTGGGTAGGCGCATCACCACATCGACCAGTTCAGCCAGATCGGGCAGCTGCGACATCTGATCGCGCGGCACCGTGTTGACGTCGCGAGTCATATCGGTATTCACAAAGCCTGGGCATAGCGCTGTGGACCGAATTCCGTGCGAGAAGCCCAAGCGGCGAACTTCCTGGTTGAGTGCCATCAGGGCGAATTTGGTCATGGCGTATGCAATATTCTCATTGCGCACACGCTTGCCAGACAGAGATGACACGTTTACAACGCGACCCTCGCCGCAGGCCACCAGATAAGGCCAGGCTGCGCGAATCATGGCCATTGGCGCCTTGACGTTGACCAGCATCATCTGATCAAGGGCGCCGAATAAAGCATCCTCGTCACTGCCTAGCAGGGGCATACGAAGACTGAGACCGGCTGCATTGACCAATCCATCGATACGCCCCGCGGCGCGTAGCGTGGCCTGCACCCAGTCGTCAGCGGCTCCAGGCTGTCGTGCGTCATACGGGAAGGCTATGAGCCGCTGATGCGCGGGCGCCTGGCGGGGGTCGCGCAGACCCGCACTAACGGTAAATCCCGACTGCAACAGTTTTTCGGCGATGGCACGTCCGATGCCTCGGCTTGTGCCTGAAACCAGGATCACGCGTCCCGTTGAATCAATCAATGCTGACTCCCTCCAGGCTGCGATTCTCGCCGCTGAAAAGGCGCGGATGCAAGCGGTTCTTGGGCACGGCGTCAGGTTCGCAAAGCGGCCGGGCCCTACTGGCAACGGTCCATCACCTGGCTGCCATTGCCGTAGAAATAGCGCACCCACTTGTCGGGCCCGAATTTGGCCAGCACATCACGCTCGCCGCCGATATGGGTCGCGCCGACCCAGACCAGTGAGCCTTCGCCGTCGATCTGTTCGCGCTTGAGTCTAAAGCTTGATCCGACCTCAGCATTGTCCGTTTTAAATACTCGGCGCACGGCATCGTAAGTGACCGAGTAGGTCTTGCTGCCATGTTGGCAGGTCATACGAAGCTCACGTGACGACTGGGCCTTGGCCTGCGATACGATTGACACCATCAAGCTTAGGCAAAGTATTCGCAGATATGCTTGCATGTTTCAGTACCTGGCGACGACAGGCTAAAGCCTGCCAGATTCATGTGATGGCAACAAGGCGGGCGGCCCGCGATCTGGACAGAGCGAGGCAGTGCGGCCTGCAGGCCCCGGTGCTGGGCGGGGGACGCATCAGGCAGTGCCCGCCAGCGTCAATTACAAGGAAGCGATACGAGTCCGCGCTTGATCGCCAGAAATTGATTGACGTTGTCTTGCGGGCGAGCTTTACTGTAAGCATCGCAGGGTTCACGATTACAAATCCAAAAAGGAGACAGGCATGATCAGTCGATTAGTGTTGGCGTCTGTGCTATCGGCAATCGGGTTTGGTTCTGGCGCCATGGCGCAGGATAAGGTCAGACTGCAGACCGATTGGATTCCGTCCGGCGAGCACGCCATGCATTACGGCGCCTGGAGCAAAGGCATTTATGCCAAGCACGGAATCGATATCTCGATCACCCGTGGCTACGGCTCGGGCGACACTGTTACCAAGCTTGCCGGAGGGGCGTCTGACTTCGGTATCGCCCACGTGTCAGCGGTCATGACCGCGCGTTCTCGTACCAATGTTCCGGTCAAAACCATTGCAGTGCTGTACAACCAGTCTCCGCACTCGCTGTTCGTTCTGAAGAGTTCCGGTATTACCTCTTTCAAGGGGCTAGAAGGCAAGAAGATTGGTGTCACGCCGGGCAACAGTCATCGTTTTTATTTTCCCAAGGTTGCCGAGCGCTCGGGTACTGACCCCAACAAGCTCGTCTGGACCAATATGGATGGCGCGGCTATGGCGGCGCAGCTGATTGCAAAAAATATTGATGCGGCGCCGTTTTATTCCATTCATCACTACTATCAAAACAAGGCCGCCAAGCGGGCGGGTGAAGAAATCGTAGTGCTGCCCTTCGTCGAGGCGGGCTTTCGTATTTATGCCGCCTCGGTGATTACCTCTGACAAGATGGTCGCTGAAAAGCCTGACCTGGTACGCCGGTTTCTTGCTGCGATGCGTGAGTCCTTTGAGTGGGCGCGCGATAACCCTCAGGAGGCCTGTACTCTGCATAACCGGCGTTTCCCTGAGGTTGAGGTCGACGACTGCATGGGCAGCGTCAGAGCCGTGATGGCCTTCGTCTTCAACGAGCATTCTCAGCAGTTCGGGTTCGGGCGTGAGAGCGAAGAGCGTTTGAAATTTACCTGGGATGTGGTTGCCGACTCGCAGGAACTCAAAAAAGACTGGAACTACAAGCAGGCGATCAATACGTCGCTGTTGCCCAAGTGACGTGACGCCGACTCGATGATTACGCTTGAAGGGGTCTCGCACGTCTACACGACGCCAGACGGCGATCGGGTTGAGGCGCTAAGAGACGTTTCGCTCGAGGTCAAGCGAAACGAGTTCGTAGCTCTGGTGGGCCCCTCGGGGTGTGGTAAGTCGACCTTGCTTAGAGTCGTGGCCGGGCTCATTCGCCCGAGCGGAGGTCTCGCTGCGATCAACGGCAGCCCCATCGTCGAACCTCGACCTGAGACCGGAATCGTGTTTCAGGCGCCCACCCTGTTGCCCTGGGCCAGCGTGCTCGAAAACGTTCTCTTTCCGCTAGAGATGATGGGTCGCTCCGCAACTGACGGTGAGCAGCAGGCAAGGGCACTGCTGAAACTGGTTGGCTTGACGGGGTTCGAAAAGCGGGCGCCGCGAGAGCTGTCGGGGGGTATGCAGCAGCGCGTAGCGATTTGTCGCGCACTGGTGCATGACCCCGACATCTTGCTCATGGACGAACCCTTTGGCGCACTGGATGCTCTGACCCGCGAGGTCATGTCGCTCGAGTTACTGCGTATCTGGAGTGAGCGGCCAAAGACGGTTTTATTTGTCACCCACTCGATCCCTGAGGCGGTTCTGCTGGCTGATCGCGTGGTGGTGATGTCGGCCCGTCCGGGAAGAATTGCCCGAATCATCGAGATTGAGGTGCCGCGACCCAGAAGCTTTAATCAGGAGGGTCGTACCGAGTTTCAACGGGCCACGCGAGAGATCCGCGAACTCATTTTTGGAAGCGCATATGTCAGCAGTCACGCCGAACACTGACGACGCAGCCCGTCTATCGGCCGGAAAGCGCCGTCGCCGTGCCGCAGCGCTCTGGAGAGAGGTTGGCGTGCCGGTGTTGGTCACCCTGGTTTTTTTCCTGATCTGGGAGCTGGCGTGTCGGGTCTTTTCCATACCCGAATATCTACTGCCATCCCCTAGCGAAATCTGGAGCGGCACATTTGCCATCGCTGGCTCGGTAGCGGGGCATAGTGCAGCCACGCTCAAGACGGTGCTGTTAGGTTTTGTGGTGTCAATCGCGATCAGTCTCCCGCTGGCCGTTGTTTTGACCTCGTCGCCGTCGCTGGCGTCGGCGGTTTATCCCTTTCTGGTTTGGACTCAGTCCATTCCCAAAGTGGCGCTTGCTCCCATTTTGGTGGTCATGCTGGGGGCTAATGAATTACCGCGTGTCGTCATAACGGTTCTGGTAGCTTTTTTCCCCCTGGTGATCTCGATTGCGACCGGGCTCATGTCGGTTCCGCCCGAGCTCATCGAGTTGGGTCGGGCTTGTCGCGCATCCAAGTGGCGTGAACTGGTCAAGATTCGTCTGCCGTTTGCAGTGCCGTTTATTTTCGCTGGTCTCAAAGTGGCTATCGCGCTGGCGGTGGTGGGGGCTGTTGTCGCTGAGTTCGTCAATGCCGATGCCGGGCTCGGATTTCTGATTCAGACATCAACGGCGTTTTTCAAGGTGCCCGTGGCGTTTGGGGCTTTGATCATTTTGTCGCTGATGGGCGTGATTCTTTTTCAGATCGTGGTACTCGTTGAACGTATCTTTTTTCCCTGGTCGAGCAGCAACGCCACGCCCGGTGCGTAGATCTTTTCCGGTCGCCGCAGCAGCCGTGTATTCATGAGGAGTTCGCCGATGGCAGCAGTCAAGACAACCGTGATCCGTGGTGGCCGTCTGCTTGATGTACGGCGACGCACCGCACCCAAGGCTGACATCATGATCCGGGGCGACACAATCGTCGAAATTGGCCGACCGGGAATGCCCGCCCCTGCTGATGCCGTCACGGTTGACGCGCGTGGGCGACTGATGCATCCCGGGCTTATCAACGGACACACGCATAGTCACGGCAATCTGGCCAAGGGCGTGGGCGATCGCTGGACCCTCGAGCTTCTGCTGACGGCAGGGCCCTGGATCAATGGCGGACGCACCGTTGAAGATAAATACCTGTCCAGTGTCATTGGCGCAGCTGAAATGGTGCTCAAAGGATGCACAGCAGCCTACGATCTGGCATCCGAATTTCCCATGCCGTCAGCTGAGGGTCTGCAGGCAATCGGTCAAGCGTATGCCGACGTCGGCATGCGGGCAGTGCTTGCTCCGATGGTGGCTGATCTGAGTTTCTTTCAGGCGATTCCAGGGCTGATGCAGCGCTTGCCTGCAGGCCTCCAAAAGGAAGTTGAACGCTTCCAACTGGCGCCCTACAAGGCCAGTGTCAAGCAGATGCGCAAGGCTTTGCAGGGGTGGAAACTTGACCGCCGGGGCGTGAGCCTGGCGGTCGCGCCCACCATTCCGCATCACTGCAGCCGCGAGTTCCTCATCGCCTGCCGTGACCTGGCGCGTGATTACGATACCGGTCTGCACACTCATGTTTCAGAGTCTAAGGTACAGGTAATCGCTGGCTATGAGTTGTACGGGTCTTCGCTTACCGCATACATGGACTCTCTTGGTCTTGTGGGTCCCAAGTTCACGGTGGCCCACGGCGTCTGGCTCGATGACGACGACATGCAGCTACTGGGCGACAAGGGTGCCTCGGTATCTCACAATCCTGGCAGCAACATGCGCTTGGGCAACGGTCTTGCCGACATGCGAGCCATGCTCGACCGTAAAGTCAATGTAGGCATCGGTACTGACGGCGCCAACTGTTCAGACAATCAGAATATGTACGAAAACATGCGTCTGGCGTCTATGGTGTCTAAAGTGCAGGGCCCTGACTGGCAGCAGTGGGTTACTACTGATGAGGTTCTGCATGCGGCCACCGCGGGCAGCGCACGCGCACTTGGGATGGGCGAGCGAATCGGCCGTATCGAGACCGGCTACAAGGCCGATATCGTTTTTCTCGATCTTGAGCATGTCAACTGGATTCCCTGTAATGACCCCATTAATCAGTTAGTGCACACCGAAGACGGTACCGCGGTGCATTCCGTGATGATTGGCGGGCGCATGGTGGTTGAGAATCGTCGCCTGCTCACGATCGATATGGCCAGCATCGCGAGACAGGCTGAGCAGGCGCGTGCCCGACTTGAGAAACATAATCGCTCCAGCAAATCGCTTTACTTCAAGCTTGAGAAGATCGTGGGTACCTTTTGTCCAGGTTTAGCCAAGCAGCCTCTTCATATCGATCGCTTTGGTGGCGGTCATTACCGGTACGGTCACCATTGCACGGTATGCCGTAAATAGAGTTTTCAAACTAGCGACGTTGCGGGCGCACGCGCGATCGTCAACTGCACCTCCACATACCCCCGATGAGCTCGGTATAGGCGCCCGCACTTGGGTATGCCCGCATGTCGCGGTCGCTTGTCGCTAAAACCGATGCCCATTATGCTGGCCGCATGAATGCGCCTTCAGATCCCAACCTTGTTCCGCAGGGGCTTGCTGCCCTGAATGATCGCGTCGCCCGCGACCTCGAGCTCATCAAATATCCCGAGCCACGCTGGGTCCCGGCTTGTACCGCACCGGATGGCCAGGCGGCCCTCGATGTCCTGATTGTCGGCGCTGGCCAGTGCGGACAGGCTGTAGCCACGCAGCTGCTGCGCGAGCGGGTCGACAATATTCGATTGATTGACGCCGCCGGACGGGGCCAGGAAGGCCCCTGGACAACGTTTGCCCGTATGCAGACGTTGCGAACCTGGAAGACGGTGACAGGGCCTGATTTGGCGCTGCCATCGCTGACCTTTCAGTCGTGGTTTGAGGCTCAGTTTGGCGCGGCCGCTTTCACGGCCCTAAACAAAATACCTAAGGAGCAATGGCAAGATTACTTGCTGTGGGTGCGTGATGTATTGCGGCTTCCGGTGTTAAATCAAACCCGCTTGCTCGCGCTTGAGCCCGCAGGTGATCTGATCGCAGCGCGGGTGATGGACGCGAACGCCCGCACGCAGACGCTGTATGCCCGCAAAGTGGTACTCGCGATGGGAATCGTATCATCCGGTCGTTGGTGGATGCCTGATCATGTGGCTGAGTTACCTGCGCGCTTTCGAGCGCATGCAGCCGACCCTATCGATTTTGCAGCGCTACGTGGAAGGCGGGTTGCGGTGTTAGGCGCCGGAGCATCGGCTTTTGATAATGCGGCTTCCGCCCTTGAGGCGGGTGCCGAGCGTGTTGCTCTGTTTTGTCGCCGCGAACAACTGCAGAGAGTTCAGCCTTATAAGGCAATTTCATTTCCTGGTTTTCTGCGTCATATCGGCAGTGCTGACGATGCAACCCGCTGGCGTTTTATGAACTACTTGCTGTCTGTGCGCGAGGCCTTGCCAGTCGAGACCTGGAACCGGGTCACCCGGTATGCCAACTTCGAACTGCATACTGGTAGCCCCTGGCAACAACTGAGCGTCATTGACGACCAGGTACGAATCGAAACCCCGCTAGGGATACATACGGCCGACTTTCTCATCACCGGGACGGGCTTCGTGCTGGATGTTCGCGATCGTCCCGAGTTTGGTGCCTGGGGCGGCGAGATCGCCACCTGGGCCGATCGATACACGCCAGCGCCCACTGAAGTCAACGACCGGCTCGCTTTTTATCCTTACCTGGGTGCGGGGCAAGAGCTGCAGCCGCGAGTCGCGGGCAATGCCGACTTCCTGCGCAATATTCACCTGATGGATTTTGGCGCCACCATGAGCTTCGGCCCCAGTGGCTCTTCGATTAACGCCATGAAATTTGCGGTGCCGCGGGTGGTAAATGCGATCACGCGCGATCTGTTTCTTGCGGATATCGACCAGCACTACCAGACGCTGCTGCGCTATGACACGCCCGAGTTCCCTCTGGTGTTTGCGCGCGATACACCGCCGTGATGGGCCACCACTAGCGCAGGCCCGGTAGCCAGAGCGCTAGTGCTGGGAAAGCGATCAGTGCGGCCAGGCGGATGATGTCCATCAGACAGAAGCCCAGAACACCCCGGTAGGTATCTGCCATCGGCACATCTTTGGCCATGGCGTTGATGAGAAACAGATTCAGTCCGAAGGGCGGACTGATCATGCCAACCTCGACGCTGACCAGTACGAGAATGCCAAACCAGACCAGAACGGCCGCCTGGCTCATACCGAAATCAAGACCCAGCAAAACGGGTACAAATACCGGCAGCGTCAAGAGCACCATGGCCATGGATTCCATGAAACAGCCCAGCAGCAGGTAAATCGCGACGATGACCACCATGACCAGTACGGGCGACGTATCAAACGCAACGATCTTGCGGGAAAGATCGGTGGGCATCTGAGACAGGGCCAATGCTGCCGAGAACAATTCAGCGCCGAGCAGAATCAGGAACATCAAGGCTGTGGTTTCAGCAGTCGACAGCAGCGATTCAACGAAGCCCTTCCAACGCATTCCTCCATGGAATACGGCTAGCAGACCGACGATGGCCGCGCCGATGGCCGCTGCCTCTGTGGGCGAGAACCCCCCCCGGTAAATGCCTACGATAACCACCAAAAATGTAAGCGCCGAAGGCCAGACGTGGCGGGTTGCTTCCCACCGCTCGCGGGTGGATGCCTTGGGCAGGCGCGGCGCCGCTTCCGGGTACAGGCGCGCATAAATATTGACAACGATCATGTATTGCACGGCCGCGATCAGACCGGGGATGATGGCAGCCACAAACAGCGCGCCGATAGACTGCTCAACAAAGACCGCGTAGATAACCAAAATGATGGAAGGGGGTATCAAGATGCCTAGTGTGCCCCCCGCGGCCAATACGCCGGTTGTGAGCTGATTGGAGTAACCCAGCTTGCGCATCTCGGGAAGGGCAACCTGCGACATAGTGGCAGCGGTAGCCAGCGATGATCCGCAAATGGCTCCGAAAGCCGCGCAGCCGCCTATGGTGGCGATAGCAAGCCCGCCTCGCCAGTGGCCAAACCAGGCGCGGCCCGCCCGATACAGGGCCGATGACAGACCGCCTTTGCCCGCGAATTCGCCCATCAGCAGAAAGAGCGGAATGACCGACAGGGTGTAATTTGAAAATTTGCTGTAGGTCATCGACTTGAGATTGGCCAGCAGCGGCCCCCAGCCATTGATGGTGGCGTAACCCAAGCCGCCGGCTAAAAGCATCGCTGCGCCCACGGGCACTCGCAAACCGATGAGTACCAGCGCCCCCATGAACATCCAGAGACCGATCTGAAATTTATCCATGGCGAATCAGTGCAAACCGGCCTCGATCCCAGGCGGTTCGCAGGCAGACCAGAACCCAGAGTACGCAGGATAGCGAGGCCAGGCTGTAGCCCCACCAAACGGGGATCTTGAGAAACATTGACACGCGTTCGCGTTCGTATTGAGTAAACGCACCGTCAATCAGTCGCCAGGTCAGAACAGCCGCGACGACGGCGAATACCAGATAGGCCAGCGCATCGAGTGCGCTGGTCGTCCGGGGTGACAGGCGCATGGTGAAGAAGTCCACGATGACGTTGGCGCCACGAACCTGGCACCAGGGTAAAAACGCAGCGACCGCCACTCCGACCAGCGATTCGACAATTTCAGTGTCACCCAGGATAGGCTTGCCAAAAAGACCGTTGGCAAGGACCGAAGCTACTGTGGTCAGCATCGCGACCATCAGCAGCAGGCCACCAAAAATGGCAGCCTGTCTCGCGAGCTTGTAAACCGCTGATTCGGTCGGGGCGTCGGACGCCGTCATCGTGCTGTCGGGGCTTATTTACGACCGTACTTCGCGGTGATGGCCTTGAGATCGTCGAACATCTGCTGACCGTTGCGGCCCAGCTTGTTCATCTCGCCGATCCAGACCTGATATACCGGCTCAGCTGCCGCCTTCCAGCGTGCCAGCTCTTCAGGCGGCAGCTCAAAGATGTTGTTCTTATTGTTTCGGGTAGCTTCGATGGCGGGTGCTGTCGTCGTATCCCAAACGGCCCCGATGTACTTGGCGTATTCAATGCCCGAATTGTTATCAATGACCTTCTTCAGCTCGGGCGACAGTTTGTCGTAACTCTTCTGGCTCATCAGGGTGAGTAGCGTGCCCTGGAACAACCCGTTATTCGTGTGGTGCTTGGTGACCTCGTAAAAGCGATAAGGCTGAGTGATGGCCCAGTTGATGAGCATGGCATCGACTTGGCCGCGCTCGAGTGCTTCATAAACGCCGCCCAGTGGAATACCCACGGGCGTGCCGCCAAAGGCCTTCACCATCTCGCCGATGAAACGGCCCGCCACCCGTACCTTTTGACCTTTCCAGTCATCCAGCGTCTTGAAGGGCTTGCCCTTGGAATGCAGGATGGCTGCATCGGTCGTATGGATGCTGATGATCTTGATGCCCTTGAGCTCATTGTTGAGCAGGTGCTTTTGGGCGTACTCCATCACTGCGGGGCTTTGGGTAGCCGACAGGCCGGTGTTCATGAAAGGAAGTTCAACGCCTTCAAGGCCCGGAAAGCGTCCAGGGGTGAATCCCGCGATGGTCCAGATGATGTCGACCACGCCGTCCTCGAGCTGCTGCGGCAGATCAGAGGGTTTGCCGCCCAGCTGCATGTTGGGGTAGACCTCAACCTTGAGCTTTCCACCCGACTCTTTCATCACCTTTTCAGCCCAGGGGTTGAGGTGTTTGGTTTGATCAAGTGCCTGAGGCGCGCTGAAGGAATGGATACGCAGCGTCGTTTGAGCGCTGACGGCGAAACCGGCGGTCATGAGCGCCGCGGCTATTGCGAATTTACGAATCATGGTGTTGATCTCCCTGGGGTGTGCGGATATGCCCGCGCGAAGCGCCGTGCCTGTTTGTAATGGTGCGGGTCTTTGACGCTCTTGATATCGTGCACAGACACCTTGCCTGTGGTCAAGCTTTTAATGTGTGCTGATAGGGTGCGCCCCTGTTGAGTGCATCGCCTCAGGCAGCGAGCCACCCTCCCTCGACGGGTAATACGGTGCCGGTAATGAAGCTGGCCTCGTCGCTGGCCAGAAAAGTAATGGCAGCAGCGATTTCGTCAGGTGTTCCCAGTCTTCCCATGGCATGGCGTGCCTCAGACTTTGCCTGTGCGGCGGCAGGGTCTGCTGCGCGGGCGAACGAGCGCCGTAGCAGTGGCGTATCGGTGGCGCCCGGAGCCACCGCATTGACCCGAATGCCGTCGGCTACGTAATCAAGTGCCATGGTTCGTGTTAGAGACATGATCGCGCCCTTGGCGGCCACATAGGCGACATTGCCACGTCCGCCCGCAATGGCCAGTTGTGAGGCCAGCGTAATGATGACCCCCTTTCGGGCTTTCTGCATGGACGGCAGCAGTGCGCGTGCCCAAAGCCAGGTACCGTCCACATTGATACGAAAGGTACGAGTCCAGTCGTCGAGCGATATCGTGGTGGCAATACCACCGCTTGACCAACCGGCGCTCGCGACCAATATGTCGGCCCCGCCCCAGGCTGACAGGATGGTAGCCGCATCACGTTCGACATGATCGGGCCTGCTGACATCGCAGACGCAGCTCAGTACCTCTACCGCCTGGTTACGCAGGTTGCGAGCTAATGTCTCGGTTGCCGATTCATCTCGATCGACGATGGCCAGGCGCGCACCTTCGCGAGCAAAGGCATGCGTGGCAGCAAGACCAATGCCCGAGGCTGCGCCCGTTATGACGACGCGGCGACCCTCAAAGCGACGGTGCGCTGTATTCATGATTTTTGAATTGATGAAAACCAGCCTGGGTGGGTTCTCGCCCAGGTATCGAGGTGAGCCACTGATTCGGCCAAACCGAAGCGGGCGCGGAATGACAACTCATGGGCGAGCCTGTGCACGGAAAGGTCGGCTCGGTCCCGCGGGCCCTGTGGATCTACATTGGGTCGCTCATCGGGAGCTGCCAACCGGCACACCCAGTCCGGGCGACGTTCGGCCAGTGCCTCTCCCCAGGCCAAAGCGCTGAACCGTTGTCCACTGCTGATGTGAAAGATTCGATGCGGTGCCTGAGCCCGTCGCTCAATGATGAGAGCGACCGCTGCAGCAACATCGGGCGCATAAACCCAGTCACGAAAGCAGGGCCGCTGCAGCAGGGCGGGCTCGCGACGCTCGGCCAAGATCATCAGTTGCATGAACGGGCTTGGCGTATCGCGCGCGCCGGTGAGTCGTTCCCAGGGTCCAAAGACCGCAGACAGTCGTACGGTGGTGACGGACTGCCCAGTCAATTCGGAAAAGCGTGCGCACAGACGTTCGCCGGCAAACTTGGACAGCGCATAAAGACTTCTAGGGTCGGTCGGGTCGTCTTCAAGCAGAGCGCGTTCGCTGAACGCGGCATCGCCAAAGCTGGCTACCGATCCCAGATTGATCACCTGTGGGACGCCCTGCTGTCTTGCGAGCTTTAAGGTGCGAGCAAGACCCACCAGATTGACATCGAGAATCGCGTCGGGCTCAAGCGCGTCTCGCTGGGCATCGGCGGTGAGTGCAGCGCCCCAGATAATCACCGATAGGTCTGGCGTGATGATTGAAGAGAGAAAATCGCTATCGCGTACGTCACCCAGAACCCACTGCGCGTTGTTCAGTGTGGCGCGCACCGGATCGGGCGGTGACTGACGATCAGCCAGAACCAGTCTAAAACCACGGGCAGCGAGGGCTTGTGCCACGTTGACCCCGATGAAGCCACCTGCACCGATGATGAGTGCAGTTCCGCTCGGGGAGGCTGTTAGCTGCGTGATGGTGGTCTCCAGGAACTTTGATTAAATAGATTTGTTCTAACTTTACGCTGATAATCCAAACACAAAAATCCTGATTGTGCGACCTACAGGTGCCTTTGCCGACACGCCCCTATGACCACCGCCATCGTTAACGCGCGCATGTACAGTGCAACGCCGAGGTTGCGCGAGCACTGGAAGACGCTACTCGCCTGGGTAGTCAGGCATGCCGGGCTCGATTGGGAGTTGCTTGATTACGACGCTCCGGCGCCGCTATCCCAGCTATGGGCACGTAATGATCTGGGCGCGGTTCTGATGTGCGGTTTACCGTTTTCTCGACAGTACCCCCGGGCACAGCCCATAGCGGCCCCTATTCCGAGTCCCGCTCGTTATGGCGGTCGGGCCGTGTATTTCACCGACATCGTAGTGTCTGCCGACTCCGCTGCACGCGCGCTTTCCGATACCTTCGGCGGCCGGGTCGGTTACACGGTACCCGACTCGCTGTCGGGAGCAGTGGCCTTGGCTCAGCATCTACAGCCATTCAGACAGGCGGCAGCTCGGCCCCTGTATCAGTCTGTCGTGGGAGGGCTTATTCACGCCCGGGGCGTCATTGAAGCCTTGAGCGAAGGGCGTATCGATGTGGGTCCCCTCGACAGCTACTATCACGATCTGCTGCGCGCCGCCGATCCGCAGTGCGCGTCGCGAGTGCGCGTCATTGCTCAGACTGAGCCGCGCCCCCTGCCGCTCTTTGTGGCGACCACACCGCTTTCTCTGGTGCCTCTAAGACGACTCCGAGAGGCCTTCGCCGCCAGTGCCGACGCGCCAGAGCTTGCGCAGCAGCGCTCCGCGCTGTTGCTGAAGGGTTTTGCATTTCCCGAGTTCCACGATTACGACATGCTGCGTGTTCTACCTGAACGCCTGAAGAGTCCCGATGACGCATTCTGAACCCGTGAAGACCACTGAGGCCGATGTGTCGCGCTCAGGCCAGGCGCTGGCTGGTTCAAGCGGCAGGACAGGGTGGCTACGACTTCTCCGCGCGTTTTACCGCTGGGACGGACCGACCTGGCTGGTGGCCCTTGTGCTGTATGCCAGCTGGGCCCTGCTCATTGCCTTGCATGAGGTGCTTGCCTGGTGGGTGATGGCGCCGCTGGGGGCTTACCTGGTTGCCTGGCATTTTTCGCTGCAACACGAGGCGATTCATTCCTTTCGCTCGGCACCCGGCTGGTTACGCTGGGCAGTGGTGATGCCGCCCATCGGGCTATGGCTACCGTTTCCGTTGTACTTCGCATCGCATCGGCAGCATCACCGAAACGTGCATCTGACTGAGCCTGGGGTAGACACCGAATCGGTGTACTGGCGAGCATGCGATTGGCAGGCCCTGTCGCCGCTGCGTCGGTCTCTGCTCATGATCAACCAGACGCTGGCAGGTCGTGTCCTGCTGGGACCTATCTTACGCCTTGAGAAACTGCTGCTGCGCGAGACTGATCGACTGCGCCGGCGTGACTTCCAGCATCTTAAGCACTGGGCGGTACATGCTGCCCTGCTGGCTTTGCTGTTCAGCTACATCAGCGGAGTCTGCGGCATGCCCTGGTGGCAGTACGTACTGTTATTTGCGTGGCCAGGTTTTTGTCTGGGTTGGGTTCGAGCCTTTATTGAGCACCGATACGGCGAGCATCCCGAGCAGCGAACCGCCATCATTGAATCCAATCTGTTTTGGTCTTTACTATTTCTGAACAATAACTATCACGCGATTCATCATCGCCACCCGCGCCTGGCCTGGTGGCGTATCCCAGGCTATTGGCGCCGACATCACGAACGTGTTTTGCGCGACAACGCGAGTTTTCACTTTCCGGGTTATTGGGAAGTGGCGCAGCGATGGTTGCTAAGGCCCGTGTTTAGACCGGTTCATCCCCCTTCGATCAAGCCCTGACTTCAACGGGGCGGATCAATATCCGCACCGGCTGCCCTGCGCCATAACCAATTAAGCGCCTGACCGATTGGCACGTCGCCTCGACCGCCGACGGCTCGGGGTACGACCGGTGTCAGGGCCGAGCCACGCTGAGCCACTACAAAAGAAAATACATAAGCAGGCTCCTGGCCCATGCGTAAATCAGTGACACGGATAAGGCCCTGTCGCTCATCGGTGCGCACAAAACCGTCGCTAAACGCATACAAGGTTCGCACCGACTCAATCGACTGTGCTTCGTCACGTAAAGCTGTATCGATGGGGTGTTGGCTGAATCGAATCGGGCGCCCGCCGTCCAGCAGAGAATAAAAGCCCTCTTCGTAGCGGTCACCCCGCATGACCACGATACGCCACAGCAGGGTGTTAAACGCAGTCGGCGTTACCAGCAGGTGTTTGTCTTCAGCGGGACTCCCCTGGGCTCTCAGCTCTGCCTTGACATGATGACTGACATAGACCTGCGCTATTGAACTCCAGCCGAGGTATAGACACGACAGTGCAAGCCCCCAGGCGTTGGCCCGAAGACCACGCGGGCCTTTTGTAAGAAGCGCTATCGTAAGACCAATAAGTAGAGGCAGCGTGTACAGCGGGTCGATGATGAAGATGCTGCCCAGCCCATAAGCCTCGCGGGATAGCGGAAGCAGGAGTTGCGTTCCGTAGACCGTGAAACCGTCGAGCAGCGCATGGGTGGTGAGCGCAAGCCATACCATCAGGCACCAGCGTGCGTAGCCTGCTTGTTCGGATGCGGGAAGGTATGCCAGCCGACGCCGATTGAACCAGCCCGATAGCGTCATGAACACAGCGGCAATCAGGGGTGTGGCGATGGTCTGCCAGATCAGGGCATGCGTTTGGGCACGGTGTAACACCATGTCGCGCAGCGCATCGCCGTGATCGATGAAAGAGTCTAAATCAGGAAGAGTGCCGCACAGTCCTCCCCAAAGCGCTGCCTGGCCAACCGTCATACGCCTGCGCATGACGGCAACGCCAACGACCGCACCCAGCGCGAATTGAGAAACAGAGTCCATGATTTAGGGCGTGGCGCTCAAGCCTCGAAGGCATGAGCTTTCAAAGAAGTTCGTCGATTAACTTGCGAAACTTAACCGTAAAACGGGAACCCGTGCCGGCACCGCGGTGTTTATGCCATAGCAGACCATCGCTCACCTGTACGGTGGCACCGTGCTGCATGGCAATCTCATTGACGATTGAAAGACCCAGGCCACTGCCTTCAACGTCGGTGCCAAGCACGCGATAAAACCGATCGAAGATCCGAGGACGGTCGTCGGGTGCGATGCCAACGCCGTCATCCTCGACCACCAGTTCGATTTCGCCATGCGTTTTGCCGCGTACCTCGACCGAGATGTGGCCTCCATATGGACTGTAGCGAATGGCGTTGTCCAGCAAGTTGGCAATCAGTTCGCGCAGAAGAACCGGATGGCCGGCTATCGGAGCGGGCATGTCATCAGCGTCGTAGCTCAGTTCGATGCCGCGTCCGTTGGCCCTTTCATAAAAATCGACCATGACGCTTCGCACCAGTGGTGCGAGATCAAGGGTCTCTAGTCGGGTGGCCTCGCGCAGGTGTTCCATACGCGTCAGCGCCAGCAGCTGACTCACCATATGCGCACTGCGGCTCGCGCTGTCGGCGATCTGCTCCAGCGAACGGCGCAAGTCTTGCGGATCAGTGGCGCGTAGTGCCAGCTCGGCTTGCGTGCGTAGACCGGCCAAGGGCGTTTTTAGCTGATGAGCTGCATCGGCGATAAAGCGCGTCTGGGACTGTAGACTTTTGGACTGTCGATTCAGCAAGTCGTTGAAAGCGTCGACTAGAGGCGCTAATTCTTCCGGGGCACTGCGTGTGTCTATGGGCGACAGGTCGTCCTGCCGGCGTTGATGGATGCCTTCCTGCAGAGCCTTCAAGGGGGACAGGCCCCGACTGAGACCGAACCAGACCAGACCAATGGCCAAGGGTAGGATCAGGAACTGCGGAAACAGAACACCGCGGATGATTTCGTTAGCCAGTCGCGCCCGCGTATCCAGGGTTTCCGCAACCTGAACTAAGGTGGCCTGATCGTCGGGTGCTGCGCTGTCTGCGCTGACGTAGGTATAGGCGATTCGAACCTCGTCGCCGCGCCAGACGGCGTTACGCAGTCGTGTTCGATCAGGTGTCGGGAAATCATAAATACCGGGCCTAGGCAGATCGAAATCTCCGGCGAGAACCTCGCCTGCACCAGAGACAATCTGCACGGCAATCGACTCACCCTCGTTGAGTTTGAGCAGTTTCTCGACAATCTGCGGAAGCCTCGGATTTCCGCCTGGCTCCACGACCAGAAGCTGCTCTCTCAGTACCGCAGCGCGGTCGATCAGAGCCTGGTCAAAGGGCGCGTCAGCTAGCGAACGCGCCACGACAAAGGTAATCGCAACCGACAGCGGCCACAGCAGCATGAGCGGAGCAAACATCCAGTCGAGAATCTCACCGAAGAGCGAGCGCTGCTCATGGGTGACTGGCATGCGGCGCTGAGCACGTGATGATCGTCCTGAGGTGCCAGTCGGTGCCGTCCGTTTCAGTTCGCTGCGTGCAGGCGACTCTCGCGTTGCCAGCAGGTCAGACAGTACCGAGTTTGAGCGGATGGGCGTACTCACGGACTCGCATCGCGCGTGTGCAGTTGCAGGCTATAACCGAGGCCGCGTACCGTTGAGACGCGCACATCGCCGCCCTCGAGCTTGCGGCGCAGTCGGTGCACGTAGACCTCAATGGCGTTGTGGCTGACCTCCTCGCCCCATTCGCACAGGTGTTCGACGATTTGCTCTTTGCTCACCAGGCGTCCCGGGCGTTTGAGCAAAATCTCCAGCAGACCCAGCTCGCGGGCGGATAGCTCAAGAGCCTCGCCATTCAGCCAGGCCAGTCTGTCGACCTGATCGTAGCTGAGCGGTCCGAGCTTCAGTTGACTGCTGGCCGCACCCATGCCCCGCCGGACTAGCGCGCGAACCCGTGCCTCGAGTTCGGATAACGCAAACGGTTTAGCCATGAAGTCGTCAGCGCCGAGATCGAGTCCGCGAACCCGCTGTTCAACCGAATCGGCGGCGGTCAGGATCAGCACAGGCGTTGCATTGCCGCGCGCGCGCAGCCGCTTCAGTACATCGATGCCCTGAAGACGCGGTAACCCGAGGTCAAGAATGAGCAGGTCGAAGCCCTGCGTGCTGAGCGCGCTGTCGGCCGCGCTGCCGTCAATGACATGGTC
Organism: Pseudomonadota bacterium; assembly: GCA_039800325.1. Classification (GTDB taxonomy): domain Bacteria; phylum Pseudomonadota; class Gammaproteobacteria; order Burkholderiales; family Burkholderiaceae_E; genus SYIM01. The sequence continues at coordinate 35,112 of JBDLQY010000221.1, forward strand.
AACTGCATAGCCGGCTGCACGCAGTGCCCGGCAAAGCCCGTCGGCCAGAACCCGGTCGTCTTCTGCGATGAGCACGCGCATCGCTGTGCCTCAGTCGCCAGCCATACGAGTGTGCCGATGCAGAGCCTGCGCCTGGCGGATCGCGTCGCGGGTCTGTCGCGCAGCCTGAGCAGCCCGCTCGGCGAAGTCTGGCCCACTTCCCGCATAAAGAATGGCCCTGGAAGAATTGATCATCATGCCGTAACCATTCATAGCCATACCAGCAGCGACGGTCGCGTCGATATCGCCGCCCTGCGCTCCGATGCCGGGGACCAGTAGCGGCAAGTCTCCGACGAGTGCACGTACGCGTTGCAGCTCGGCAGGAAAGGTTGCTCCCACCACCAGACCGAGCTGGCCGTTACGGTTCCAGGGGCCACTGACCAGTCGGGCGACCTGTTCGTAAAGCTTGCCCTGTCCGACATCGAGCGCCTGCAGGTCGCTGCCGCCTGCGTTGGAGGTGCGGCAGAGTACGATGACCCCGCGTCCCTCCCAGGCCAGGTAGGGCTCAACCGAGTCGAATCCCATGTAGGGACTTACGGTGACCGCGTCGGCACCGTAACGGCCGAAGACTTCGCGGGCGTACTGTTCAGCGGTCGAGCCGATATCGCCGCGTTTCGCGTCGAGCACCACGGGCACCTGGGGCCAGCGCTGGTGAATATGGGCAATGAGCGCCTCCAACTGCGCTTCGGCACGCAGGGCTGCGAAGTAGGCAATCTGCGGTTTAAAGGAGCAAACATAAGGCGCCGTGGCGTCAACAATGGCGCGGCAGAATTCGAGCACTGCGCCGGCCCCCGTGCCCAGCCCCTGTGGCAGACGAGAGGGGTCTGGGTCTAGACCCACGCACAGCATCGAATCAGCCTGCTGCCAGGCGGTCTGCAAAGACTTCCGGAAATCCACATCGACTCCTTGGGCGTAATTGCCCACAATGGCATCCTGGTTCGGGCAAACCTTGCTTAGCAGATGGGGTGTGCCTGCCAGACCTCGACCGATTCTAGCGCGGGAGACCTCTTGAGTAATGCTGATCGCCCCGCCGGGCGAGAACTGATCTGGCTGGCCCTGGTGACAGTGATCTGGGGCATGAACTGGTCGATGATGAAGCTGGGCGTATCCGATATTCCGCCCATGACCTTTCGTGCACTTACGATGTCGGTAGGTCTGCCAGTGTTGTGGGTGATCATCCGGGTCAGTGGCGAGCGCGTCTCAGTGCCGCGTGAGCACTGGGGCGAGCTCACCATCATCGCATTGACCAACATGACGATCTGGTATGTCTGCGTCATGTACGGCGTGATGCTTCTGCCTTCGGGTCGCGCCGCCATCCTGGGCTACACCATGCCGATCTGGGTGGCACTGCTGGGGGTTCTACTCTTTGGAGACCGGCCTGAGCGGCGCCTGCTATTAGGTGTGGCGGCGGCAGCTGCGGGTGTGAGTCTGCTGCTTGCGCGTGAGTTCTCGGTCATTAGCGGCAGCCCGCTGGGCTCATTGCTGATTCTTGCTGCTGCGGTGACCTGGGGTTATGGAACGCACCGTATGCGTCGGCGGCGACAGCCGACCTCGGCGCTGGTGGTTACTTTTTGGGCGCTATTGCAGTCCTGGCTGGCCTGTATGTTTCTCGCACTGTTGACCGAGCGCGGTCAATGGGATGGTCAGGCGGGCACAGCAGCCTGGGTGGCCGTCTTTTACAACGGTGTTCTGATTTTTGCCTTCACGCAGATTCTCTGGTTTCGTTTGGCCTCAATACTACCGCCTGTGGCCAGCAGCCTGTCGGTCATGCTCATTCCGGTGATCGGCGTGTTCTCTGGAACGCTCTGGCTGGGTGAGCCGATTGCCTGGCAGGACTGGGCTGCGCTGGGCTGTATCGTGCTGGCCATTGCATCGGTGTTATTGCCGCGCTCGGTACGTCCCTGACCAAATAGCAAGGGTTGCCAGACCCCGCCAGTGCTGCGGCGGGGCGTGCGTAAACGGGCAACTATCCCAGGTGCTTCTTCCAGAAGGCCAGCATGCGCTCCCAGGCTAGCTGCGCGCTTGCCGCATCGTGAACGGCGTCGCGCTGTTCGTTCATGAAGCCATGGTCGGCCTCGTAGCGAAAGACATCGGCCTTGATGCCAGCGGTCTTGAGTTCTGCCTCGAAGCCGTCAACCGCCTGTGGGGTACACCAGTCATCGCGATTAGCAAAGTGACCCTGAAGGGGCACGCGTACACCGGCTGCTGGCGCGACCTCAGCAGGTGGCAGACCATAAAAGCAAACGGCGGCGTCGAGTTCGGGGATTCGAACTGCGCCCATGATGGTCACTGCGCCCCCCATGCAAAAGCCGGTCAGCCCGACCTTGATGCCCTGCGACTTCAGATGCGCGACTGCGCCTCTGACCGCCTGATCGGTGGCGTCGATAAAATTCAATGAGGTCATGGCTTTATTGGCTGCTTCGGGATCGTGGTACGGCACTGCGATCCCGCCGTACAGATCTGGTGCCAGCGCGTGGTATCCCGCTGCAGCCAGACGATCGCAGATGCCCTTGATCTGCTCCTGAAGCCCCCACCACTCCTGAATCACTACGACACCGGGCGCTGCGGCCCGATCGCTGCGGGCCAGGTAGGCCCGAGCCGGACCACCATCCAGTCGTTTGAAATCGATCATTGAGCCCATCACCAAGTACCTCCTATTTGCCTATGCAGAATACCTAGATTAACGCGGGTCCTGTCCATGCGACACTTGCGCATGCAAATCTTATCGACATCTAGACGCCATATGATTCGTGGCGCAGCCGCCATGGGTCTGGCAGCGCAGACGGCCTGCAGCGCGCCGGCCACGCGTACTGCGCGTCCGCCTGCGGGCACCCTATTTGCCGGATACCCTTTTGCGCTGGGTGTAGCCTCAGGATCGCCTCAATCTGATTCAGTCGTCCTGTGGACGCGCCTGTCGGTTGATCCGTTGGCCATCGACGGGCTCGGGCCGTTTTCCTGGCCTGTTCGCTGGATGCTGGCCGATGACGAGGCCTTCAGCCGAATCGTCCGGCAGGGCCATGTCATGGCGCGGCCCGACGAGGCACACAGCATTCATGTGCAGGTTCAGGGGCTGCAGCCCGACCGCGGGTACTGGTATCGATTTATCGTCGGTGAGGGCACGCAGGCCGCAACCTCGCCGGTCGGGCGAACCCGTACCGCTCCCGCCCTAGGGGCGGCAGCCGGTAGCCTGCGATTTGCCTTTGCATCGTGTCAGCAGTTTGAGCAGGGCTGGTATAGCGCCTACAGACACATGCTGCGAGATTCGCCATCGCTGGTGGTGTTTCTGGGTGATTACATCTACGAAAGCAGTTGGGGCGTGCGGCGCGTGCGTCAGCACGGGCGTGGCGAACCCTACACGCTGCAGGAGTACCGTGCTCGTCACGCCCTCTATCGCTCAGATGCCGATTTACAGCGTATGCATGCAGCCGCTCCCTGGCTGGTGACCTGGGACGATCATGAGGTTGACAATGATTACGCCAATGCTCAGGCACAAGATCTTGCCCTAAACTTTCTAGAGCGCCGTGCAGCTGCCTATCAGGCTTACTGGGAGCACATGCCGCTGCCGCCATCAGCCAAGCCGCAGGGTTCGGCCATGCAGCTCTACGGTGACTGGTCCTTCGGGTCGCTGGCCTCGTTCTATGTGCTCGACGACCGTCAATATCGCGACGTCCAGGCCTGCCCGCGACCGGGTCGCGGCGGTTCAAATACGGTCAGCTCATGCGAGTCGCTCGCTGACCCTCGGCGTACGCTGCTGGGCTGGCAGCAAGAACAGTGGCTCGAACAGGCGTTTACTCGAAGCGCGGCACGTTGGAATATCGTGGCTCAACAAACCCTGTTTTCGCGCGCCGATTCGGGTGACGCCAGTGGCGAGCGTTACTGGACTGACGGTTGGGATGGCTATCCGGCGGCACGCCGCCGGCTGACCGACGCCATGATGCGCAGCCAGCTGAGCAATCCGGTCATTATTGGTGGCGATGTGCATGCCAACTGGGTCTGCGACGTCAAGGCTGATTTCTGGCGACCCGACTCGCGGGTGGTGGCGACCGAGTTTTGCGGCACCTCGATTACCTCGCAGGGACGCCCGCAGGCAGCACTCAACGCCCAGATGGCGCGTAATCCGCATGTGCGATTTGCCGATGCAACGCGCCGAGGCTATGTATTGGTCGAACTGAATGCTCAACGCTGGCAGACTGAGCTGCGGGTACTGGACGATGTAACAGACCCAGGCTCGGCTATCCGCACACAGGCACGTTTCATGGTCGAAGCAGGCCGAGCCGGCGCGTCGAAGGACTAACCACTATGTGTCGCAGCTTGCCGCTGCGGGCATCCGCTTTGGGCAGTGCCGGGTCAAGTCGCAGCGACACCGCTGACGCGCCCTGCGCCGTCAGGTATCGGGTTAGACGCTCGCGAATCTGTCGCCAGACCTGCCTGCGGGCCGTGGGTTCCGTGACACCCAAGCGCAATTGCAGATGAGCACTGTCGGTCTGAATGAGTTGAAATCTCTGGAGTCCGGCTGCATTTTCAATGACCGTTTCCAGCGCCAGCGGGGCAAGCTTGATGCTTCGTCCGTTCTGTCCCGGCAACGTGAGAATGTCGTCGCGTCTGCCTTCGACCCGAATGCGCGGCAGCGGTATGGAGCAACTGCATCGATCTGGTAACACGGTGATGCTGTCGCCCAGATCGTAGCGGATAATGGGCTGGACGTGATTGGCAAGGTTGGTCAGTAGCGTCGTGTGTGAGGCCACTCCCGCCGGTACTGGCCGGTAGCACTCATCAACCGCTTCCAGGATGACCCAGTCAGCATTGACGTGCAGGCCGCCATCGCGGCAGCCGAAAGCAATACTCATGCATTCCGAAGCTCCATATTCTTCCAATATGGTGCTGCCAAAAATACGGCTGAGATATTCACGCTCCGGGGCGCCCAGATTTTCGCCGCCACTCCACAGAACCGAAGGCTTAATCTTTAGCCGTCCTGCCTCTTGTTCTTCCGCCAGCAGCGCCAGCATGGTCGGGTAGCTTGAAAGCAGCCGAGGTTGCCACTGATTGAGACGATTGACGATCTGCGCAATCGGCTCCGTAATCGAGATGGCACGGGCTCGGCCACTGATCCAGGGATGCAGACGGCGTTCACGCTCCCAGGAAACGATTCCGGCATAGTGCCCCTCAGTAGCAGCAATCATGGCGATCTGTCCGCCCGATGCCAGGCAGTGCCAGGGCAGGGTCTCGCCCTCGGCGCTGGTCAGTCGAGTGGTCAGTAGTGCCTGGTAAATCGCCAGCGCGTCCGGCTCGACCACATAAATGCCTGGCCTACCGGTCGTGCCTGAGCTCGTCCACACCGCATATCGTCCCAGGTAGGGTTCACCCAGGCGATTAGGGTCGGCGATGAAGGCGTCTACATCACTGCGCCGGATGGCCGGATTAGTGACCCAATCGTTGAAACGATCCATCAGGGCGCTACGGGTGACCACCGGGTAGTCTTTCAGCGCTGCATGGTGGGCTATGCCGGAATAGTACTGCCGGTAAAACGGGGAATGCATGCGCGCACTGTCCAGCAGGTGCGCAAGGCGATTCCGGCTCAGCGAGTTCACCAGGTCGCGGTTGCCCTGTGTGGCCAGCCATACGGCAGGTACGAAGCGTGACCAGCGCCACACGGATTCTGCGCCCAGCATCAATTCCCACGGGGTCGTATAGGCCTGCACCTTGCCCGGCAGGCCATGCAGTGCGTTCGAGCTTTGGATCATTACCGCCCCCTCTTTCCGGAACCTTAACCATGTCACGACGGCAGGGCTTGATAAGGGTCAGGCGCGGGAGCGAGGGCAGCTGTAACCCTTGTCGAGTCCACCAAACCTTGCCCGGAGTCGCTCATGTATCAGGACCGTATCGACGCGGCAGCGGTGCTTTCGCAAAGGCTTTCCCATCATGCGGGGCATCACAGCCTGGTGTTGGCGATTCCCCGTGGGGCCGTCATCATGGCCCGAGATATTGCCAAGACCCTGGGCGCTGAGTTTGATGTTGTGCTCGTTCGTAAGCTGCGTGCGCCTGGGCACCCTGAACTCGCGGTGGGTGCGATCGATGAGACGGGAAGCGTGACCGCCAGCCCGGGAATCGAGCTTGACCTGACTGCGCCCTGGTTTCGCGCCGAGCGTGAGCGGCAACTCGCGTTAATTCGCTATAGGCGGGCCGCCTGGGGAGAGCCTCTTGAGGCGGGGTCGTTGCAGGGCCGCACAGTCATTGTGGTCGACGATGGTATGGCGACCGGGTCAACCATGCTTGCCGCACTGAATTACGTAAAAAAGCATTCACCAAGTTGGCTGGTTTGCGCGGTTCCTGTTGCAGCGCCGCAGGCAGTCGAGCGGGCGAGCGCGATCGCGGATGAATGCGTCTGCCCCCTGATTCGGCCCGATCTGTATGCAATCTCGCAGTTTTACCGCGATTTCAAACAGGTAGAGGACGCTGAGGTCGCCGCGCTGCTCGCGGCACGCCCAAAGCGGCAGTTGTCTGGGGCATGAACCTCGCATCAGCCCGCTAGAATCGGGCTGATGCAAGACGATGCCGAAATCAGCCTGCGCGATCGTGTGGAGCGCGCCCGACGCCTTGCGCTAGTGGTAGGCGTCACCCTGGCCTGCATCTGGGGCGCTATGTTCACGGTGCAGAAACACGCCATGGACGCGTTTGGCCCCGACGGTTTCCTGCTGGTGCGTTATGCCGCTGTGCAACCCGTCTGCGCGATCGTGCTACTTGCGATTCTTAGCCGGCATGGTTCTATCTGGCTACCCCGCGAGGACCTCTTACGTCTGGCGGGCCTGGGGCTGATCGGCCATCTTCTGCATATCGGCATCGTCACCTATGGGGTGCACTGGTCGACGGCATTTTCGTCATCGCTGATTCTTTCGTGCGGACCGGTGTACACCCTGTTGCTGCTGCGCCTCATGGGTGAGCGACTGGGGCGCGCGCAGGTTCTGGGTGTGATCATCGCGCTGCTGGGTGTACTGATCTTTCTGTCTGACAAATTGCTGGGTGCGCGCTGGCAGGCGTCGGGTGGCGATGTGGCGCTGCTGATCGCCGGGCTGTGCTTTTCCTGGTACACCATCGCCTCGCGCCCTCTGAATCAGCGCCTGGGAATCCCCTTGGTGCTGGGTTGGGCAACGCTCTTCGGTTCGCCGGCGGTGGTGCTTGTTTCCTGGACGGCGGCGGCGCGGGTGGAGTGGTCAGCCGCGCCCCTGACAGCCTGGGCTGGTACTATTTTTATTGCTGCGGTGACCTCGTTTGGCGGCTGGCTGCTCTGGGCGTGGGTTAACCGTCTGCTGGGGCTAGCCCGGTCCGCTCCCATCATGTACCTCATGACGCCTACCGCAGGCCTGGTTGCCTGGCTGGCCAAGGACGAGCAGTTTAGTGCTGCCAAGATCACGGGCGCCGCCATTGCGTTGATTGGCGTGGCGATCGCCCAGCAGATCATCGGTCGAAAGCGCGAAGCTCGCTGACGAAGCAGCCCGCTCTTGAGCTTGGTTGTTCTGCGTGAGTGAATTGCCAGAACTCAGATGCTCGAACCGAGTGGGCGGTCGTTCTCGAAGCGCTCGTGCGGCGCGGGCTCTGCCGAGCTTGCCAGCGAGGCGGGATAAAAGCGCCTGAAGTCCTCGCGTACTTTATCAAGCGGCAGATCACTCCAGGTGCCATGGTCAGCCTGGTACTGCATGTGACGGCGGCCCTGAGCATCAAACTCCTGGTAAAGCGCATCCGAGCGGCCGTCGAACTCAGTCGGACTGACCCCGAAGCGCTCACACAGTTCGATATTGAAGGCGGGTACGGCCTTGACCCATCGGCCATTGAGCAGCAGGGCTACATAGCCGTGGTCATAGAACACGTCGATGCCACCCATGCGTGCGCGAAGCTTTTCGGTGTTGAGATGATTGATCACATCGGCAAGCCCGATCGCCGAAGGAATACCAACTGCCCGGGCGCAGGCCGCAAGCAGCGAGGCTTTGGGCACACACCAGCCATAGCCGCCCTCCACGACGGCGCTGGCCTGGTAACTCGCGTCATCGAAACGGATGCGGTAGGGATCGTAGCGAATGCGGTCGCGCACCGCATAGAAAAGCTTAACCGCCTGCTCAAGAGGGCTCTGAGCATGCTCGATGGCTTGGGCTACAAAAGCCTGAACCCGTGGATGCGTGAAGTTCAGAAAGGGGGTACTTGCCAGATAGGGCTCAAGAAATGGGCCAGAGTTCGCCTGCGGCAGCCCGGGCGCATGGCCACTGGCATTAACCATAGCGAGTCTCAAACTGCCGCATGAAGCTGACGAGTCGATCGACGCCTTCCATCGGCATGGCGTTGTAGAGGGATGCCCGCATACCTCCGGAGGTGCGGTGGCCCTTAAGGTCGGTCATGCCCTCGGCCGCTGCCTCTTTGAGGAATCGTTCATCGAGGGCTGGATCGCTCAGGGTAAAGGTGGCATTCATACGCGAGCGATCATCCTTAGCGACTGCATTGCGATAAAACCCGCTGGCATCGATGCAGTCATAAAGTCGCTGCGCCTTGCGCGCATTGTGTTCGCCCATTGCAGCCAACCCTCCCTGGGCCTTCAGCCATTTGAACACCAGGCCAGCGATGTATATAGAAAACGTGGGCGGTGTGTTCAGCATAGAGTCATGCTGGGCCTGTTCGCGGTAGTCAAGCAATGTGGGTGTGGCGCTTAGTGCGTGTCCCAGTAGATCATCACGAATAATTACGATAACCAGACCCGCTGGGCCGATGTTTTTTTGCGCGCCTGCGTAAATCAGACCATAACGCGAGACATCGACGGGTCGGGACAGTATGTTGGACGACATATCCGCCACCAGCGGCACGCCATGATCGTCGGGATCAAATTGATATTCAACGCCCCGAATGGTCTCGTTAGAGCAGATGTGCAGATAGGCGGCGCGCTCTGAGCGCTTCCATGAGGACTGCGCCGGAATGCGGGTAAAGCCCTCGGGCTGACTGGAGGCGATCTCGCGCGCTGCGCCGTAGCGCGCGGCCTCTTTAATGGCCTTGGCTGACCAGTCACCGGTGTTGACAAAGTCGGCGCCGTCGCCCCGGCCAATCAGGTTCAAAGGCACTTGCGCGAATTGCAGCGTGGCACCACCCTGCAGAAAAAGAATATGGTGTCCGGGCGGGACAGCGAGCAGGTCGCGCAGATTCTGCCGGGCCTCTTCGTGAATGCGCATATAGTGCGGCCCGCGGTGACTCATTTCCATCACGGATACGCCGGTGCCGTGCCAGTCGAGCATTTCGCTGGCGGCCTGTTGCAGCACTGTTTCGGGCAAGGTTGCCGGTCCGGCGCTGAAATTGATGACCTGTCGCAGTGTCTGTTGCATCGCGCTATCCGAATATAAATCGGGGGAGTCGGGAAATTATACGGAGCCCATGTTGAAAAAAACCCGCGCGGCACATCCGTGCGGCGCGGGTTGCGGACAGCAGGCAACGCGAGAAAGATCGCGCTGCCAGGCTCTGGCCGGCAGCAGGAATTACATATCCATGCCGCCCATGCCACCCATGCCGCCCATGCCACCTGGCATGCCGCCAGCAGCTGGCTTGTCTTCCGGCTGCTCGGCCACCATGGCGTCGGTGGTGAGCATCAGACTGGCCACAGAGGCCGCGTTTTGCAGTGCTGTACGGGTGACTTTGGTGGGGTCAACCACGCCCATGTCCAACAGGTCGCCATAGGTGCCCGTGGCAGCGTTGTAGCCATGGTTACCTTTGCCTTTGAGCACCTCTGACACGACTACGCTGGCTTCTTCGCCGCAGTTGGAGACGATCTGGCGTAGCGGCTCTTCAACCGCACGCATGACGATCTGCACGCCAGCGTCCTGATCGGCGTTGTCGCCCTTGACCTTGATGACCGAGCGGGCGCGCAGAAGAGCCACACCGCCGCCGGCCACAATGCCTTCTTCAACGGCCGCACGCGTGGCGTGCAGTGCGTCTTCAACACGGGCTTTTTTCTCTTTCATCTCGACTTCGGTAGCAGCACCGACGCGGATGACAGCCACACCGCCAGCCAGCTTGGCAACGCGCTCCTGCAGCTTCTCGCGGTCATAGTCGCTGGTGGCCTCGTCGATCTGCTGACGGATAGCCTTGACGCGAGCCTCAATGGCCTTGGTCTCGCCAGCACCGTCGATGATGGTGGTGTTCTCTTTGCCCACCTCGACACGCTTCGCACGACCCAGGTCGGCCAGCGTGGCTTTGTCCAGCGACATGCCGGTTTCTTCGGCGATAACGACACCACCCGTGAGAATGGCCATATCTTCGAGCATGGCCTTACGACGATCACCAAAGCCGGGGGCTTTGACGGAGACAGTCTTGAGGATACCCCGGATGTTGTTCACCACCAGAGTGGCCAGCGCCTCGCCTTCGACTTCTTCGGCGATGATCAGCAGGGGACGACCGGCCTTGGCAACCTGCTCGAGCACCGGCAGCAGGTCACGGATATTGCTGATCTTTTTGTCGTGCAACAGCACGAACGGATCATCCATCACCGCGATTTGCTTGTCGGGATTGTTGATGAAGTAGGGGGAGAGGTAGCCGCGATCAAATTGCATTCCCTCCACGACGTCGAGCTCATTGTTGAGCGACTTGCCGTCTTCGACGGTGATGACGCCTTCCTTGCCCACTTTCTCCATCGCCTGGGCGATGATGTTGCCGATCTCGTCATCGCTGTTGGCGGAAATCGAGCCCACCTGGGCAATTTCCTTGGTGGTGGTGCAGGGTTTGCTGATCTTTCTGAGCTCTTCGGTCAGCGCGGTAACCGCTTTGTCGATGCCGCGCTTGAGGTCCATGGGTTCATGCCGGCGGCGACATACTTCATGCCTTCGCGCACGATGGCCTGGGCCAGCACGGTGGCGGTCGTGGTTCCATCACCGGCGTTGTCGGAGGTCTTGGAGGCGACTTCCTTGACCATCTGGGCGCCCATGTTCTCGAACTTGTCCTTCAGTTCGATTTCCTTGGCGACTGACACGCCGTCCTTGGTGACAGTGGGGGCGCCAAAGCTGCGCTCGAGCACGACGTTACGACCCTTGGGGCCCAGCGTCACCTTGACCGCGTTGGCCAGGATGTTGACGCCGTTGACCATCTTGTGACGGGCATCGTCGTGGAACAGAACGATTTTCGCTGCCATGTTTTAGATACTCCTAATAATTCGCTGAATGGGTAGTAAGGCGGGTGAGTTACTCGACCACCGCCATGATGTCTTCCTCGCGCATCACGAGAAGCTCTTCGCCTTCGACCTTGACGGTTTGGCCGCTGTACTTGCCAAACAGCACTTTGTCGCCGACCTTGACAGCCATGGCACGGACTTTGCCGTCATCGCCAACCTTGCCGTTACCGACAGCCATAACCTCACCCTGATCGGGTTTTTCGGCGGCCGAATCCGGAATCACGATGCCGGAGGCGGTCTTACGCTCATTGTCCAGACGCTTGATGATCACGCGATCATGCAGGGGACGCAGTTTCATGAAACATGCTCCTAAGTACTTGAAAGAAAACAGATTGTGCTTGTTGCGACGGCTTTGGCCGGCGCTGTGTCATCAGGGGGAAGAGTCTTAACAGACGCAAATGTTGTTAGCACTCATCTCCTGCGAGTGCTAATTATAAGGTGCATCGACGCCGTTTCAAGTCCATCGGGGGTTTAAGCGGGGGATTTTTTGCCGGAAGCTTGATGCAAGCGACCCGGTTTTCGCTTTAAGCGATTCGGCTGTGCGCAAGGCGGCTGTGCGCGAAGCGGTCCGGGCCTAGTTCAACGGTGCGTTTAACCGTGGCCTCAACTATGTGGGGCGTCTGGCGTGGCAGACCATGCATGAAAACCGATGCAACGTCGTGGCTTTGCTGGCTTAAGGTCCCACCCGGTTTGGGCGCAAACGTTTAGTCGTCGACCGCCACCGTGTAGTTGAGGGGTAGGCGTCCACCATCCGGATAAATGATCTGGCCGGTGATGTACGACGAATCGTCGCTGGCGAGAAATAGTGCGACCGAAGCGATTTCCTCGGGTTCGCCCAGTCGCCTCATCGGTGTTCGCGACATGATTTTTCTGCGGGCCGCCTCTGAGCCCAGCACCGCTTTACGGGCCAGGTCGGTTGCGATGGTCCCGGGCCCAATACCGTTGACGCGAATGCCGTGTTCGACCAGCGACAGCGCCATACCTCGCGTCAGCTGGTTGACCGCACCTTTTGAGACCGCGTACGCAATCTGGTCGGGGATGATCAAAAGGGCATTCACGCTGGACATATTCACGATGGCTCCGCCCCCGCCCTGAGCCACCATCTGCCGTGCCGCCGACTGGCCGAGCGTGAAGTACGCACGCAGGTTAAGCGCCATGACTCGATCGAAGTCGGCCTCAGTGAGCTCGAGAAAATGAGCCGCGTGCGTAATGCCAGCGTTATTGACCAAAATATCGAGACGGCCAAAGCGATCGACAGCCGTTTTCACCATACCGGCGGCGACCCCCGGGCGGGTGAGGTCACCCTGGGCGTAGCGGGCACCCGGCACTGATTGTTCAAGCCGGTGTCCACCTGCTTCATCGATATCAACGATCAAAACCTGAGCGCCCTCCTGAGCGAACCGGCGCACGATTGCCGACCCAATGCCGCCAGCACCACCGCTTACCAGCGCTACTTTTCCCTGCAAACGCATCACAAGCCTCCTTCGTCGACGGCCCGACCTGCTCGAGCGCCCTGCGCTCAGCTGCGGCACACCCCTTTCTTGGAAGGATAGCCAGCGGGGCGGTCTGGGCGATTCTAATGGGCGATAATAAAACCCGGAATGATGAGTTCATGATCACACGGCTGCGTCGGCAATCACAACAGTTTTGGTGGCTCCGGTGGCTCCATCGGCTTTGCCCTGCCCACCGGTTTCGGGGCGCGGGGTCGCTGCTCGGACTGCTGCTGCTTTGGACGCTTGGCCTTGCGCTCACCGCCGCGCATGCGGCCGAGCCACCAGCGCCCATCGCCGCCTGGATCAAAACAGCGGGTGTGGCGTCTGACCGAACTGGCCTCATCGCGCTGCCCCTTGACGGTGGCCCTGCGCTGATTCAATGGAATTCGCAGCGATCCCTTAACCCGGCATCGGCGATGAAGCTGCTGACCACCCATGTGGCTCTGTCCGTCATGGGTCCTGAGCATCGCTGGGTTACTGCGGTGCACCTGGATGGCGAACTGCGCGAGGGGGTGTTGCGCGGCAATCTGGTGCTGCGCGGCGGCGGGGATCCCAAGCTCGTGATCGAAGATCTCACCGAGCTCATCAGTCGAATTCGCGCCGCGGGCCTGCGCGAGATTCGCGGCGATCTGGTGATTGATGATGGTCTTTTCGATCTGGCAGCCGACCGCAGTGCGCCTATCGACGGTGATGCTTCGCAACCCTACAACGTGGGGCCTCATGCTGCGCTCATGAACTTTAAAGCGACGCGCGTTGTTGTAAAGCCTGTTGCCGAGCAGGTTCGAATTTCCCTCGATCCGCCCATCGCAGACGTACGGATCGTCAACGAACTCAAGCTGATCAGTGGCCCCTGCCAGGCGGGTGGGCAGTCGCTTTGGGTGCGCGAGTCGCCCGCTCCGGTCGAGGCCGGTTCCGTCGCGCGGCCAGCCATTCATGTGGCAGGTCGCTACTCGCCCGCCTGTGGCGAGCAGGCGTTGTTTGCGGCCGTTCTGTCTCACCGACACTTTATTCACGGCTTCTTCAAGGCGGCGTGGCTTTCAGCCGGTGGGGTGCTCACTGGAACGACCCGCGTCGAGTCGCATGCTGCGCGCGGCGAGCCCTGGTTGCGATGGGTATCGCCGCGCACGCTGGCTGATGTGGTGCAGGACATCAATAAATTCAGCAATAACGTGATGACCCGCCAGGTACTCTTGGGAATCGCGGCTCGCGATGGAACTCCTGCGACGCCTGAAGGTGCTCGAGAGCGAGCCCGCGTATGGCTTGAGCAGCGCGGGCTCGCCGATGCGAGCCTTTACATCGACAATGGCTCGGGTTTGTCGCGTGACGAGCGAATCAGTGCACTGGCGCTGGCGCGTCTGTTAGTGCACGCCGCAGGTACGTCTCACGGCGAACTCTTGCGCGTGTCACTTCCCCAGGTGGGTGTCGATGGCACCATGCGCCATCGGCTGGCAAGGCACCCGGTTTCGGGGCGCGCCTTTATCAAGACAGGCAGCTTGCGCGATGTGCGTTCGATTGCGGGCTATGTTGATGCGGCCTCTGGCAAGCGGTATGCGGTCGTGCTCATCTTCAATGGCGAGCCCATACTGGGTGCCCAGCCTGCGCAGGATGCATTTTTGCGTTGGATTTACGAAAACGGCTGAAGCCTCTTAACCAGACGCTGGCCCACCGAATTGGTGATAAGCCGCTTCAAAGACTCAGAGAGTCCCACAGCGAATCGACCCGTGCCTTTACTGCGGGATCCATGCTGATGGGTCGCCCCCACTCGCGCGATGTCTCGCCGGGCCACTTGCCGGTAGCGTCAATGCCCATCTTTGAGCCCAGACCCGATACCGGGGATGCGAAGTCGAGGTAATCGATGGGCGTGTTCTCGACCATGACGGTGTCTCGAGCCGGGTCCACGCGCGTGGTGAGTGCCCAGATGACTTCTCGCCACTGGCGAATATCAACGTCATCGTCAACCACGATGATGAGCTTGGTGTACATGAATTGTCGCAAAAAGCTCCAGATGCCGAACATGACTCGCTTGGCATGACCTGGATACTGCTTGCGCATCGACACCACAGCCAGGCGATATGAACAACCTTCCGGAGGCAGGTAGAAGTCGACGATCTCGGGGAACTGGCGGCACAAAATAGGAACGAAAACCTCATTGAGGGCGACGCCCAGAATGGCTGGCTCATCCGGCGGCTTTCCAGTGTATGTAGAGTGGTAAATCGGGTCTCGGCGATGCGTGATGCGGTCTATGGTGAACACCGGAAACCAATCCTGTTCGTTGTAATAGCCAGTGTGGTCGCCAAACGGGCCTTCAAGTGCCATCTCATAGCCCGTGAGCGCGGCCTGGGGTAATGGCCCCTGCCACCCCAGCCGCGCCGCGTGTGCGCGCGTGAGTTCCCCGTCTGCATCGGGACGGATGTTGCCCTCAAGCACAATCTCTGCACTGGCCGGTACCTTTAGGTCGCTACCCAGGCAGCGCGCAAGTTCGGTGCGACTGCCGCGCAGCAAGCCCGCGAACTGGTATTCGGACAGATTGTCCGGCACGGGTGTGACCGCACCCAAGATTGTGGCGGGGTCTGCGCCCAGGGCGACCGCGATCGGAAAGGGCGAGCCCGCGTGCGCGCGCGCGTGATCTCGAAAATCGAGTGCGCCGCCGCGATGGGCCAACCAGCGCATGATGGTCTGGTTCCGTGAAATGACCTGCTGGCGGTAAATACCCAGATTTTGTCGAGGTTTTCCAGGGCCGCGAGTGACCACAAGGCCCCAGGTGATGAGCGGCGCTGCATCGTCGGGCCAACAGGTTTGAACCGGGAGCATGTCCAGGTCGACGGCTGAACCCTCGTGCACAGTCTGCTGACACGCCGGCGAACTCACCTCGCGTGGGCTCATGTTGAGCACCTGTCGCAACACCGGGAGTTTTTCCCATGCGTCGCGCAGTCCGCGAGGGGGCTCCGGCTCTTTGAGATAGGCAAGCAGACGTCCGACTTCCCGCAAGGCTTCCGTGGAGTCTTCGCCCATACCCATGGCAACTCGATGCGGCGTGCCAAACAGGTTAGCGAGTACAGGTATGGGCCAGGTACGTTGACCGTCACGTACCTGCTCGAACAGTAGCGCAGGGCCCTCGTTGCGCAACACCCGGTCGGCAATCTCGGTCATCTCCAGTTTTGGAGAAACACCAACCGAAATTCGTTTGAGTTCGCCTTGGGTTTCAAGTTGCCGGATGAAGTCGCGCAGGTCTTCGTATTTCATGAGGGCGGAATCCAGGCTGATGAACGGTTATGAATCTTCGCACGGCCTTTGGTGTAGATTTGAACTTAGGATGACGAACTGCAGGCACATCCGCGCGGCGCCTGACTCCGTGACGTTACAATAGAGCCTTGTTTGATACTTCGGTCGATACAGCGATCTGTTCGGCCTGTTCTGGGTTCCTGAGCTGGTGCCGCCTGTGTGCAGCTAATGGAACATGGTGTTGCCCCAGGTGGCGAAGTCGAGACATACGTCTTGATCCCCTCGGGCCTCGAGCTTACGAATGTGTGGCGCACTAATGCGCCTTTCCCGTCCGGCCCCTTATGCCAGGCAGGGATATTGTCAATCTTGAATCAATCCAACTGACTGCTGGCGTACCTCATGCGTCGGCCCCGGGGGAGATTTCATGATAAGTACAGAGTCAATGCATCTAACGGTACCTCGGTCGCTGAAGTTGATGTGCCTTCGAGGTTTGAAGCTTGTTGTGCTGGCACTCAGCGTGCTCGCACTCGAAGTGGTGTTATTGCCGCGTGAACTGCGCCTGGGGCCGTCCGAGCGCGATGCGCTGCAGGCGCGTCCGATGTTTGCGCGAAGCGCGGTCTCGGTTGCTGATGACAGCTCAGCCGAGACCTCAAAGGCTTCGCCGGAATTGAACGTGGCGTCGTTGACCGACGAGCAGCGGGCTGTGGCGGGCTTTATCGCGCAGAAGTATCGCTTGGACGTCGAAACCGTCGAGAGCGTGGTGCGCGTGGCTTATCTGGCAGCTCAGTCAGTCAACATTGACCCGCTGCTGGTACTGGCCATTATCTCGGTCGAGTCAGCCTTCAATCCGACCGCGCAGAGCCGTCGCGGTGCGCAGGGTCTGATGCAGGTCAGAACTCGGGTACACGCTGAGCGCTTTGAGCCTTTTGGTGGTCGCCTTGCGGCCTTTGATCCCTGGGCCAACATCCATGTGGGCATTTCTATTTTCAAGGATTACCTTGCGCGTGAGGGTACGGTCGAGCGCGCGTTGAAGTCGTATGTTGGAGCCGCACAGCGGCCTCACGATGGCGGCTATGGCGCGAAAGTACTCGGTGAACGTGCGCGACTGTCGGCCGTGGCTCGCGGTCAAGAACCCCTGGCGGCTTCGACACGGGGTGAGCACCCGTTTACGGGCTCATCGGCAGGCGACACACGTCGCCTCGGCGGCTGACGCACGCTGCAAGTGCAGAGCAATTAAGGCGCGCAGTCTTCCTGCTAAATTCTTAGCCCTGACGCAGAAAATGTGCGATGCGCTCGACGGCCTGCTCAAGCAAATCTTGCCGGGTGGCATAAGACAGGCGCAAATAGCGTTGCGACTGATGAACACCAAAGTCTCGGCCCGGAACAATCGAAACATGTGCCCGGTCAAGCAGCGCCTCGGCAAATTCGCTGCTGTCATCCGCATGGGCGCTGCAGTCCAGCCAAACATAGAAAGCACCGTCAGGCGTTACCGGTACGCTCAATCCAGCCTGTCGTAGCGCGGGCACGATGAAGTCACGTCGCTGACGAAAAGACTCCCGCTGCGCCTCAAAGATGTCGCGCGACGCGGGGGTGAAGCAGGCAAGGGCTGCGCGTTGGGCCAGCGCTGAAGCGCAGATGAACAGGTTTTGCGATAACTTCTCAAACGTGGCGACCAGCGCGGGGGGCACAACCAGCCAGCCCAGGCGCCAGCCAGTCATGCTGTAGTACTTAGAAAAGCTGTTGGTAACGATGATGTCATCGCCCCAGCTGAGTGCCGAGCTCGGCTGTGCGCCGTAGGTGAGGCCCAGATAGATTTCGTCGACAATGCAAAATCCATTTCGCGCACGAATGGCGCGGATGATCTCGCCCATTTCCTCACGCGCGATTGAGGTGCCTGTAGGGTTTGCAGGCGATGCCAGCAGAGCGCCTACGGTGTCCGGGCGCCAGTGCGCCTGCACCACCTCGCGGGTCATTTGAAACGCCGTGTCCGGCCCCACCGGAACAGCCTCTGGAATGCCATCAACAGCCGCCACGAAGTGACGATTACAGGGGTAACTTGGGTCGGTTAGCAGCACCCGATCACCCGGATTAATGAGGGCAGTACAGGCCAGTGATAGCGCTGCCGATGCGCCGGCTGTGATGATGATGCGGGATGGATCGATATTCAGTCCGAAACGATCGTGATAATCGCGAGCGATGGCTTCTCGAAGAGGCGCGATGCCCAGTGCGGGTGTGTACTGACTGAGGCCGGCTTCAGCTGCTTGGGCCAGTGCCTTGACGACATCGGGCGCTGCCGTGAAATCAGGCTCGCCAATATTCATCTGTATGACGGGATGACCGGCGGCAGCCAGTGCGTTAGCCCGCTTGACCAGCTCCATCACGTGAAAGGGCGCGATGTGCTGAACCCGATTAGCGACCCGGGCCCTGCGTTCGGTTGTACCAGAAATCATGTGCCCGGCTGCCTTTATCGGGCAGGGGATCGGGCTGCACCACCTGGGTGCGCCATCGCACTGTGCGCGAGAAAATCAATGGCCGCCTGAATACCGCCCCGCTGATGCGGCACCCCGGCCACCAACAGACCCATTTCAATACCCGATAGCGTACCCATCAGGCTGAGATCATTGAAGTCGCCCAGGTGTCCGATGCGAAAGACCCAGCCAGCGAGACGGCCAAGCCCTGTACCCAGCGACATATTGAAGTGTTGCAGCACAGCGCGACGGAATGCATCTGCATCGTGGCGCTTACCGGTGGCTGGGTTGGTTGGCATAACCACCGCGGTCAGGGCGGGGCTGTATTCGGCCGGGTTCTGGCATAGCAGTTCGAGACCCCAAGCCGTGACGGCACGCCGGGTCGCCTCAGCGTGCCGCTGATGGCGAGCGAACACCTGCGGCAGGCCCTCGGCCAGCAGCATGTCGATAGCTTCAGCAAGCCCGTATAACAAGTTGGTCGAAGGGGTACTGGGCCAATAACCCTTTTCATTGGCAGTAATGATTTCCTGCCAGTCCCAGTAGGCGCGTGGCAGGCGGGCGCTACGGCTGGCAGCCAGCGCCTTGGCACTGACCGCATTGAAGGACAGGCCTGGCGGCAGCATGAGACCCTTTTGCGAGCCCGCCACCGTGACATCGACACCCCATTCATCATGCCGGTAGTCAACCGATCCCAGCGATGAAATCGTGTCGACCATCAGTAGGGCCGGATGCCCGCAGGTATCAATGGCCTGACGCACCGCGGCGATGTTTGACGTGACGCCCGTCGAGGTCTCATTGTGGACTACACAGACCGCTTTGATGGCGTGCGCTTTGTCATCCGAAAGACGCTGGGCGATGGCTGCGGCATTCACGCCCTGTCGCCAGTCGCCCGCGATAAATTCAGGCTGCAGTCCAAGGCGCTCAGCGAGTCGCTTCCAGAGGGTGGCGAAGTGGCCGGTTTCGGCCATCAGAATATGGTCTCCGGGTGACAGCGTGTTGACCAGTGCCGCCTCCCATGCGCCAGTGCCCGAAGCCGGATAAATGACCACGGGTTGGGCCGTCTGAAAAATCTGCCGTATACCGCTGAGTACCTTGAGTCCCAGCTGCTGAAATTCAGGGCCGCGATGGTCTATGGTGGGATGATCTATGGCCCGCAGGACCCGATCCGGGACATTGGTAGGGCCCGGGATCTGCAGGAAATGTCGCCCGCTTGCATGGGTATCAAGCATTACGCCACTGGGAAGTTTCATGACAACCTCTTTCAGATTGGTTGACATTGTATGCTCTGGCCGCCCTGGCCTCGTCCGTTCCCAGCGATGACGATCCAGTACGTTTAAGGCTGCCCCGCATCTACCCGTGAGTCTGTCCATGAGTACCGTCGCTAAATCGATCGCCCTCACCCCGTCCGCCTCGCCTGAGCGAAGTCGTCTGGCCCAGCGCCTCAAGCGCGTTCTGAAGGGCGAGGTGCGTTTTGACGCGTTCACACGTGGCCGTTACGCCACCGATGCATCGATTTACCAGGTCGACCCTATCGGGGTGGTGGTGCCCGCCGATGAGGTCGATTTACAGACCACTCTCGAGTTCGCCCGTGATATGAAGATTCCCATTCTGCCGAGGGGCGCGGGAACCAGTCAGTGTGGACAGACGGTGGGCGAAGCGCTGGTGATCGACATGAGTCGTCACCTCAACTCGGTGGTGAAGTTTGATGCCGATGCGATGAGTGTAGAGGTACAGCCTGGCATTGTTCTGGATCGCCTTAACGCATACCTCAAGCCGCATGGTCTGTGGTTTCCGGTGGACGTGTCCACATCGGCCCAGGCCACACTCGGCGGAATGGCGGGCAACAACTCTTGCGGTTCGCGTTCGATTGCTTACGGCAACATGGTTCACAACGTCCTGGGTATCGATGCGATTCTTGCCGACGGCGTTCGCGAGTATTTCGGCCCGTTTGGAGCCGACGCTGCCCGACCCCTTTCGGGCGCCCGCAGTTCGGCACTGGTGTCTCGACTATTCGAAATCGGAGCCGCCGAGCGTGATGAAATCGAGCGTGTCTGGCCCACAGTTATGCGTCGAGTGGGTGGTTATAACCTGGACGTTTTTCATCCGCGCTCAGAGCGGCCCTACACGCCCGACGGTTCGGTCAATCTTGCGCATCTTCTGGTAGGGTCTGAGGGCACCCTGGCCTGCTTCAGGCGCCTGCACCTGAAGCTGTCACCGCTGCCGAGCGCGCGGGTGTTGGGCGTGGTGAATTACCCCGATTTTCATGCGGCGATGGATAGTGCGCAGCATCTGGTGAAGCTGGGCCCCAGCGCTGTCGAACTGGTCGATCGCACCATGATTGATCTTGCCCGCGCCAATCCTGCTTTCAGACCGGTGATTGATACCGCACTGATCCATCGAGATGGGAAACTGCCTGAAGCCATTTTGCTGGTGGAGTTTGCCGGTGACGACAAGACCCGGCTATTGGCGAAGTTGCACGAATTGGTGGACTGTGTGGCTGATCTGGGTCTGGCGGGAGCCGTTGTGCAGCTGGTCGACGATAAGGCGCAGAAGGCTTTGTGGGAGGTGCGCAAGGCCGGCCTCAACATCATGATGTCGCTGCGCGGCGACGGCAAGCCGGTCAGCTTCATTGAAGACTGCGCCGTACCGCTTGAGCACCTGGCCGAATACACCGATCGACTGTCTGAAGTTTTTCGGCGTCATGGCACACGGGGCACCTGGTACGCACATGCCTCCGTCGGTACCCTGCATGTGAGGCCCATTCTTGATATGCGGGCCGAGGGGCAAGACGGAGGAGCTGCTCGCATGCGTCGCATCGCCGAAGAGGCTGGCGAACTGGTCAGGCGGTTTAAAGGAGCGTTTTCAGGCGAGCATGGCGATGGGCTGGTCCGTAGTGAGTGGGTGGCCTGGCAGTTCGGCCCGCGATTGACCCAGGCTTTTGAATCGGTCAAGGATGCTTTCGATCCCCAGGGCCTGATGAACCCGGGCAAGATCGTGCGCAGCACCCGCATGGACGATCGTAGCCTTTTCCGCTTCAAACCTGGCTACCGCGCGATATCGTTGGACACCGGTCTTGATTGGTCAGCCTGGAATGTTCAGAACGATCCGCTCACGGAAACCGTTAGCGCGCCAGGTACGGGCGGCGATCCTGCTGGGGGTTTCTCCAAGGCTGTCGAGATGTGTAACAACAACGGTCATTGCCGAAAGTTCGACGCCGGCACCATGTGTCCAAGCTGGCGAGTCACCGGCGATGAACAGCACCTGACGCGCGGACGCGCCAACAGCCTGCGCCTGGCGCTTTCGGGGCAATTGGGACCGGATGCGCTGACCTCGGATGAGATGGCGCAGACCATGTCTTTGTGCGTGGGTTGCAAGGCCTGCCGGCGAGAGTGTCCGACGGGTGTCGACATGTCGCGCATGAAGACCGAGTATCTGCACCAGGTGCGCAAGCGCCAGCCTGCGCCGCTTCGCGAACGACTTATCGCCCGCCTGCCGCGCCTTGCACCATGGCTTTCGCGTTTTGCGCCCCTGGTCAATGCGGCCCAGTCTATGCCCGGCGCCGCCTGGGCACGTGAGCGCGTGCTCGGTCTGGCGGCGCAGCGAAGCCTTCCCCGGTGGCGTCGTGATGTGTTTACGGCCGATTCTTTGGAGACTGATCGGGCGGAGCCGCGCGCAGATTCGAAGCAGGGCGCCTCGCTGTCTGAGGCAGCATCTGCGCGGGCCGGACAGGAGGTGATTCTCTTCGCTGATACGTTCAACAATCACTTTGAACCCGACAATCTGCGCGCCGCGCGTGCAGTGCTCAAGGCGGGTGGTTATCAGGTGCTCGTGGCCCGGGCTGCGGCTGACGATGCCGAGCCTCAGCGGGCGCTATGCTGTGGGCGAACGCTGCTTGCGGCGGGCTTTGTCGATAAAGCGCGGCTTGAGGCACAACGGGTTCTGAAGGCGCTGTTGCCTGCGATTGAGCGTGGCGTTCCGGTCATCGGTCTTGAGCCCTCGTGTCTTCTAAGCCTACGCGACGAATTTCTCGCTTTGGGTCTGGGCCCGGACGCGCAACGATTGGCTCAATCAGCCTTTCTGTTTGAGGAATTCCTCGATCGCGAACTGTCGGCCAAGAGGCTTTCGTTGCCGCTTGAGCCCATGCCGGGAAAGCATTTCTTGGTACACGGACATTGTCACCAGAAGGCCTTTGATGCCATGACGCCCGTGCAGCGCGTGTTGGGTCTTATCAAGGAGGCTCGGGTATCGGTCATCGACAGCAGCTGCTGCGGTATGGCGGGCGCTTTTGGTTATCAGGCTGAGCACTATGAAGTGTCGCAACGGATGGGGGAGTTGTCGCTGCTGCCGGCGGTACGGGGGGCCGATGCCAACTGCACGGTGGTGGCCGATGGCACAAGCTGCCGACATCAGATTTTCGATGGCACAGGACGTACGGCCGTGCACGTGGCCGAGGTCTTGGCCGCAGCACTGCGGCCAGCTGAGATCAGGCTTTCCCGTGGCGAGGTTGTGGGCTTGGCATCGACGGGCGGATAATCGCTGCATCACAACGACAAAGGGCCGAACCGGCGGGTATCCCAACGCGGGTCGGCGTACACCATGGATCCACAGCTCAGAAAAGCAGCGCTCGAGTACCACGAGGCGGGCAGTCCTGGCAAGATTTCAGTCACGCCGACCAAACAGCTCACCAACCAGCGCGATCTGGCGCTGGCGTATTCCCCGGGTGTCGCGGCTGCCTGCGATGAAATTGTGCGCGACCCCTCGACCGTGTCGCGATACACCAGTCGCGGCAACCTGGTCGGCGTGGTCACAAACGGCACGGCAGTGCTGGGCTTGGGAAATATCGGCCCGCTTGCAGCCAAACCGGTCATGGAGGGCAAGGCGGTCCTATTTAAGAAATTCGCCGGTATCGATGTGTTCGATATCGAAATCAATGAAACCAATGTTGATCGATTGGTCGAGGTCATTGCTGCGCTTGAGCCGACCTTCGGGGGGATCAACCTTGAGGACATCAAGGCGCCCGATTGCTTTGAGGTCGAAGAGCGACTTCGTCAGCGCATGAAAATTCCGGTGTTTCATGACGATCAGCACGGTACGGCCATTGTCGTAGGGGCTGCGCTCTCAAATGGTCTGCGGGTAGTGGGCAAGGACATCAGCAAGATCAAACTCGTTTGCAGCGGTGCGGGCGCAGCCGCTCTAGCCTGTCTCGAGTTACTGGTCGATCTGGGGCTGACGCGAGAGAACATCTGGGTTTCTGATTTGGCCGGTGTGGTCTATGAAGGTCGTACCGAGCTTATGGATCCCAAGAAGGCGCGGTTTGCGCAAAAGACTGCTGCACGAACTTTGGCCGATATCATCGAAGGCGCAGATATTTTTCTAGGACTGTCGGCGGGCGGCGTATTGAAGCAGGACATGGTCCGGCTCATGGCGCCCAACCCCATCATCTTTGCGCTGGCCAATCCCAATCCGGAGATCCTGCCCGAAGACGTACGCGCAGTTCGTGACGACGCCATTATCGCGACGGGTCGTACCGACTATCCTAACCAGGTCAATAACGTCCTTTGTTTTCCGTTTATTTTCCGTGGTGCTCTCGATGTGGGCGCAACCACCATCACGCGTGAGATGGAGGTCGCCTCAGTACACGCGGTGGCTGAGCTTGCCCGTGCCGAAATGTCCGATGTGGTCGCGGCTGCCTACGGCGCGCCTGGGGCTGGTTTCGGGCCCGAGTACCTGATTCCCAAGCCGTTCGATCCACGGCTGATCGTCAAGATCGCGCCCGCGGTCGCCAAGGCTGCCATGGATAGCGGTGTCGCAACCCGTCCGATTACCGATTTCGACGCTTACCGTTCGCAGCTAGAGCAGTTTGTGTATCACTCGGGCAACTTCATGAAGCCCATCTTCGCGCGGGCACGCCGTGCCAGCTCAACGCGTATAGCGTATGCCGAGGGTGAGGACGAGCGCGTGCTGCGTGCGGTGCAGGTGGTTGTTGATGAACGACTGGCCAAACCGATTGTCATTGGGCGGCCTTCGGTGCTCGAGTCTCGCATCGAGCGGCTTGGCTTGCGGATTCGCCCCAGCATTGACTTTGAGGTGGTCAACCCTGAGCGGGACGACCGCTTCCGAGAATATTGGCAGGAATACCACCGCCTCACCGACCGCAAGGGCGTCACGGAAGACTATGCCAAGGTTGAAATGCGCAGACGTCTTACCCTGATTGGGGCCATGATGGTCAGGTTGGGTGCGGCTGATGGTCTGATCTGTGGAACTTTTGGATCCTATGCGCAGCATTTGCGTTATATCGATCAGGTAATCGGCATGCGTCCGGGCGCGACGGTCTACGCGGCCATGAATACGCTGATGCTGCCCAACCGACAGGTGACTGTGGTTGATACGCACGTGAATGCCGAGCCCACGGCCGAACAGCTAGCTGAGATCACACTGGCCGCGGCGGATGAACTACGTCGCTTCGGCATTCGGCCCAAGGTGGCGTTGCTGTCGCACTCAAGCTTCGGTTCGTCGCGATTACCATCAGCGCAGCGCATGCGCGACGCCCTGAGCATCTTGCGTGAACGCGCCCCTGATCTCGAGGTTGACGGTGAGATGCACGGCGATAGTGCGCTAGACCCTGATCTGCGCAAGCTCATCATGCCGCGCAGCACGCTCACCGGCGGAGCCAATCTGCTGGTGATGCCTGGAATTGATACGGCCAATATTTCTTACAACCTGCTCAAAACCGCAGCGGGCAATAATGTTGCGGTGGGACCGGTGTTGCTGGGGGCCGCCCGACCCGTACATATCCTCACGCCGTCCGCGACAGTTCGACGGGTGGTCAACATGACGGCCTGGGCGGTTGTCGACGCTAACAGCGATCGGTGAGCCACCGCTCGCCCTACGTCGTGCCTGTGTATGGTTAGGTAGCGGCGAGCGGTAAGTCCCCGCTCTGTCTCGTGTCTCGGTCCTGGCTGAGGCGGGGTGACGGCGAGCGGTAAGCCCCCGCTCTGTCTCGTGTCTCGGTCCTGGCTGAGGCGGGGTGACGGCGAGCGGTAAGCCCCCGCTCGCTCATACGGCTGCGGTCCGGCCTGTGGCCGGACTGCCCTGCGCTCGGAGCAGTCCGCCGGAGCGCCCCGAACTCGGCTGCTCACGCAGCCTCAGACATGCGGGGCGCTGAGGAGTATCCGGCGGACTTGCTCCTCGCTGGGCTTGCCGAAATCGCTCGGGTGGCTTGCCCCCTCGCCGCCACTGGGTCCTCGACCGCAGGTGGCACACGTGCGATTGCTCGGCGCTTTTCGCTCGCCGCCACTCAACTTTCAATCGAAGGCAGAGTCTTGACGAGCGCGCGGCACTGACCGCCCGCTGGTTGCTGGTGATCAGGATGTGGCGGCAAGCGGTAGGCCCCCGCTCTGTCTCGTGTCTCGGTCCTGGCTGAGGCGGGGTGACGGCGAGCGGTAAGCCCCCGCTCGCTCATACGGCTGCGGTCCGGCCTGTGGCCGGACTGCCCTGCGCTCGAAGCAGTC
>JBDLQY010000222.1:0-18653 GCA_039800325.1 Pseudomonadota bacterium
GCCCACCAGCAGGCAGCGTTCGCCCCCAGCGCTGACCGGTGAGGTACTCAGCTTTCGCCACCCTCATGCGAGTAGCTGACCGCACGGCCCGGGACCACCGTCGAGATGGCATGTTTGTACACCATCTGGGTGACGGTATTCCTCAGCAGCACGACGTACTGATCAAACGACTCGATGTGGCCCTGAAGCTTGATGCCATTGACGAGATAAATGGAGACCGGAACATGCTCCTTGCGGAGCAGATTCAGAAACGGGTCTTGTAACTGTTGCCCTTTATTGCTCATAGAGACTCCGAAGCTTCCTGGGATTGCAAAACTCAACTCACTTTAACCTATCTGAAGACCGCACGCGGAACCCGTCCGTGGTTTCAGCACCGATACTCAGGTCGCCGGAGCATACGGGTTAGAGCCAACCTTGAACTCGATGCGCAGCGGCGTTCCCTCGAGATGAAAACGCTCTCGAAGGGTGGACTCAAGGTAGCGGCGATACGTGTCTGGAATCGCATCGAGCGACGTTCCATGAACCACGATGATGGGAGGGTTGTGCCCCCCCTGGTGCGCGTACCGCAACTTTGGCCGAATAGGCCCGCGCCGTGGCGGCGCCTGCTGCTCAACGGCCTCGCGCAGCGCGCGGGTAAGTTTGGGCGTAGGCAGACGTGACATGGCGGCAGCGTAGGCCTGATCAACCGACCTGAGTACCGCGCTAATGCCAGCGCCCGTGCGCGCCGAGATGAAATGCAGACGCGCGAAGCGCAAAAAATGCAGCTTGCGGTCAAGGTCACGCCGAACGATGTCGCGCTGCTCAGACGAAGCCACATCCCATTTGTTGACGGCAATCACCAGCGCGCGTCCCGCCTCAAGCACATAGCCAGACACAACCGCATCCTGATCGGAAATGGATTCAGTAGCATCGAGCAGCAGCACGCAAACATGCGCATCTTCGATGGCCTGAAGCGTCTTGACGGCCGAAAATTTTTCGATGGTCTCGGTCACCCTGCCGCGTCTGCGCAGGCCTGCGGTATCAACCAGGGTGTAAGGACGACCGCCTCGGCTGAAATCAATCGCCACCGAATCACGGGTAGTACCGGGCTGATCAAAAGCGATGAGGCGCTCTTCGCCTAACAAGGTATTGATGAGGGTAGACTTGCCTACGTTGGGCCGGCCAATAACCGCCACCCGGATACGCCGCGGCCCCTCTGCGGAGGCCGCATCTGCCTCCACGGCGGGCTGACCGTCGGCATCTTCAGAATACTGCGGCGGCGCCTCGGCATCGCCTCCGATGTCGACGGGGGCAATCGTCCACGGCTCAAGCGCGGCCTCGATCAGATCACCCACGCCATCGCCGTGCGAGGCGGAAATAGGGCAGGGTTCACCCAGACCCAACTCGTGAAACTCGGCCGAGACCACCTCGCGCCGCATCCCCTCGGCCTTGTTCACCGCCAGCCAGATTCGGGTCGCCGATTTGCGAATCTCAGCGGCGATACGCTGGTCTTGCGATGTAAGCCCCTGTCGTGCATCAACGATGAACAGCACGGCGTCCGCCTCAAGTACCGCCTGGCGCGTCTGCCGAGCCATCTCGGCCACCAGGCCTTCGCGGGCAACGGGCTCGAAGCCGCCGCTGTCGATGACGATGAACTCATGCTCGCCGCTTCGAGCGCGACCATACTGACGGTCGCGCGTGAGGCCTGGAAAGTCTGCCACCAGCGCATCGCGGCTTCGGGTCAGTCGATTGAAGAGCGTCGACTTGCCAACATTGGGACGCCCCACCAGGGCGAGAACAGGTAGTTGCGCCAAAATATTCGCTTTACTGTACGGTGAGCGCGGCAATCGTACCCGCGCGCGTCTGCACCACGACCCGTCGGCCACGAACCCGAGGAGCAGCCGAAATCGCGCTGCCATCTATAGAGAGTCGTGCCTGAACAACCCCGTCTTCTCGGGACAGCACATGCAGCAGTCCCTGAGCGTCTCCGACCACCACGTGTCCGGGCGTCAGCGCGGGCGCGCAAAGCACCCTGCCGGCTAACTGCTCTTGACGCCAAAGGCTTGCGCCACTGCGGGCAAAGGCATGAACATGACCTTTTTCATCGCATGCGACCAGAATGCGCGCGTCGCCATCGATTCCACCCGCTGCGTTGAGTTCGCGGGCCCATGACACACGGCCCGAGGATGCCTCAAAACACCCCACCCGCCCCTGGAAGGCCGAAGCACAGACTTCGCCGTTGGACAGAATAGGCGCGCCCACAATGTCGGCAATACGCTCGATTTCGTTAGAGCCCCGCGGCGATGTAACGGCAGCCTCCCAGCGCAGAGCGCCCGAGGTGAGCGCCAACGCAATCAGGCGACCGCCGGGTAACCCAACATAAACCGACTCGCGATCTGCGGCGAGGCCGGTAATTTGGCGCAGAACAAGAGCCGGCCCCTGTCGCACAAAAGACCAGCGACGCTGCCCATTGGCCAACTCGTAAGCGGTGACGCGGTTGTCGCTTCCGCGAACCAGTACCAAACCCTCATGGACCAGAGGCTGCGATACAAGCTCAGCTCCAACTGGAACAGACCAGGCGGCACGCCCGCCGGTGGCAAAAGCATGAAGCGATCCGTTGCGTCCAGCAACCACCGCCAGATCACCTGCCGCACCAACCCCTGCGACGAGCTCAGTAGGCGCCCTGGCTTGCCAACGTTCGGCGCCCGAGGCGAGATCCCAACAGAAAACCGACCCATCCCGCCCAGCTGCCATGACGACCTGATCGGTGAGGGCCGGCGCAAGGTTGGACGAGCCTGCCAGCGATCGTTGCCAGTCAATCTGCAGCTTGGCGCCGCCAGAGGGTGCTGCCAGGGGCGCTGGCGTGGGCTTAGAGCTACTGAACCAACTTGAGCAGCCCGACGTGAGCAAAGCGCCTAAGCTGACACCGCCCAGCACTCGCCTGCGAACCGTCGACACTGTGAGGCCTTCAGACGACTGCACGACGCTCACACGGCCTGTCATGCGCCCTCCTGCACACCAAGAGCGTCCAGTTTCATCTGCACGACCGACCGCAGGGGGGAGTCGAGCGCAAGCTTTTCGAGCGCCTTGCGATACTCGGTACGCGCTTCTGCGGGCTTATTCTGCATAAGCAGAATATCGCCGCGCCGGTCAGCGTAAAGCCCCTGAAATCGTTCAGGCGGGCTAGCCGACAGCAAGCCCAGCGCCTGATCTAGCGCCTTCTCGTCGAGCAGTACACCCGCCAATCTGACCCGGGCGATGTGCCTGAAAGATTCATCGGCTGCGTGGTCAATCGCCCACTGCAGCGGAACGCGTGCAGCCTTTGCATCACCGGCATCAAGATAGGCCCGTGCAGCCAGAAGGGCAGCCATCTGGCCGTACACCGTCGAGCCATATTTCTCGAAAATCGCCCCCGCGGTCTCCCGTACCCGCCCCGAATCTTTCGCGCTTACCGCCGCCCGCAACTGGTCGTAGATGGCAGCCGCCTCTGCCGCCTGACGAGCCTGCCACCAGCCCCAGCCACGCCAGCCGGCAATCGCGAGCAAAATCAGGGTGATGACGGTCATCAGGAAGTTGCCATAGCGCTTCCAGAATGCTTTCAGCTCGTCGATCTGTTCTTGTTCTTGAAGGTCGTAAGCCATTATCTGCCGTTCCTGTACCGCGCCCCGAGGCGCTTAGATGTTTTCATCGTCCGCCGTGATAGCGTCAACCAGATAGTCGCCCAGCGACTCAATGCGAACACTGGTCTGTCGACCGCCACCGCTGGCCGCCTCCGGATCTCGAAGCCACTTGACCGAGGCCTCGCCGCGCGTCAGTTCATCTTCACCCAGAATCACCGCCCAGCCTGCACCGCTGCCGTCAGCCCGCTTGAACTGAGACTTGAAGCTGCCACCACCGGCATGCATCAGAACATCAAGACCTGCATCACGCAGTCGCTCAGCGGCGTTGATTGCCGCGGCCAGCGTTGCATCGCCCGCATGCACGATGTAAACGTCGCATTGTGACTCATCGGTTTCTGTGGATTGCTCGCGCATCAACTCAAGAATGCGTTCAACGCCCAGCGCAAAGCCACAGCCCGGCGCGGGCTTGCCGCCCAGCATTTCGACTAAGGGGTCGTAACGCCCACCACCACATACCGTGAGTGTCGTCCCGCCGATCGGGGCAACCCACTCGAACACGGTGAGATTGTAGTAGTCGAGACCTCGCACCAGACGCGGGTTCACGCGGAAGACAACGCCCTGCTCGGCCAGCAAGGCCTGCAGGCGGGCAAAGTGAGCGCGCGAAGCCTCACCCAGAAAGTCAACCAGACGGGGCGCTTGCTCGACCAGTGGCTGCATAGCCGGATTTTTGGTGTCGAGAATGCGTAGCGGATTCGAATGCAGGCGCCGCTGGGCATCGGCATCCAGCTGATCGCGATGCGCTTCAAAGTATTCAACCAGCGCCTGCCTGTGCGCGGCACGCTCTTCGGCTGCGCCCAGGGAGTTGATTTCAAGCTGGATACCGCGCAGACCCAGGTCATCCCACAGCCGCTGGCACAGCAAGATTACTTCGACATCGGTATCGGGTCCCGCCAACCCCAGTACTTCAGCGCCAACCTGGTGAAATTGGCGGTACCGTCCCTTCTGCGGGCGCTCGTGACGAAACATCGGGCCGGTGTACCACAGGCGTTTAGGGCCCTCATGCAGCAGATTGTGCTGGATGACGGCACGTACCACGCCGGCGGTGTTTTCGGGACGAAGCGTGAGCTGCTCA
The DNA here is from genome assembly GCA_039800325.1 of Pseudomonadota bacterium. Taxonomy (GTDB): domain Bacteria; phylum Pseudomonadota; class Gammaproteobacteria; order Burkholderiales; family Burkholderiaceae_E; genus SYIM01. The sequence continues at coordinate 4,732 of JBDLQY010000222.1, forward strand.
CCGTTCAGGGAGTCAGTGAAGGAGTACATCTCTTTTTCGACAATATCGGTCACCTCGCCGATACCGCGTACAAACAGGCGAGTAGGCTCAACGATGGGCGTGCGAATACGGCGATATCCGTAAGCGCGCATAGTCGAGGCCACGGTGTCCTCCAGTTGACGCCAAAGGGGTTCGTCCTCGGGCAAAACATCGTTCATGCCCTTGACGGCTTGCAGGCGATCCTGGCTCAAAGCGAAGCGCTCCTTGCATAACGACGCTGCACATAGTCTTCGACGATGGCCTGAAATTCTTCGGCGATGCGTTCGCCCTTGAGCGTCACCGTACGTTGGCCATCCACAAAAACAGGAGCGACCGGCGCCTCATCCGCACCCGGAAGAGAAATACCAATATCGGCATGCTTGCTTTCGCCCGGGCCGTTGACCACGCAGCCCATGACGGCCACCTGCAGGGTTTCCACGCCCGGGTACTGCGCACGCCAAACAGGCATCTGCTCGCGCAGGAAGTGCTGAATGCTGGCGGCCAACTCTTGAAAGAAGGTGCTGCTGGTTCGGCCACAACCGGGACAGGCGACCACCAGCGGAGCGAAAGCGCGCAGTCCCATGGTCTGCAGAATTTCCTGTGCCACCACCACCTCACGCGTGCGATCGCCGCCTGGCTCTGGAGTGAGCGATACGCGAATCGTGTCGCCAATGCCTTCCTGCAAAAGCACGGACATGGCTGCGGTCGAGGCCACGATGCCTTTGCTGCCCATACCAGCCTCAGTCAGGCCCAGGTGCAGGGGGTAGTCGCAGCGACGGGCCAGCGCCCGATACACTGCGACGAGGTCCTGGACGTTGGAGACCTTGGCCGACAGACAAATGGCATTACCCGGCAGACCCAGCTGCTCGGCTCTTTGCGCGCTGTCAATCGCCGAGGTGACCAGGGCTTCGCGCATGACCTCCTGGGCTTGCCAAGGTGTAGACCGAGCGGCGTTGTTATCCATGAGACGCGCCAGCAGATCCTGGTCAAGACTTCCCCAGTTCACGCCGATGCGAACCGGCTTGTCGTACCGGCAGGCCAGCTCAATCATCTGTGCAAAGTTGTCGTCGCGCTTGCGTCCGGCACCCACGTTGCCTGGATTGATGCGGTACTTGGACAAGGCCCGTGCGCACTCGGAATACTCAGTCAGCAGCTTATGTCCGTTGTAGTGAAAATCACCCACCAGAGGCACATCAACACCCATGCGATCAAGCTGCTCGCGAATGCCTGGCACAGCGGCAGCGGCGGCCGGCGAATTGACCGTGATGCGAACCAGCTCAGAGCCCGCGCGAGCCAACTCTTTGACCTGGATGGCCGTGGCGATGGCATCAGCCGTGTCGGTGTTGGTCATCGACTGAACGCGCACCGGAGCATCACCCCCGATACTGACCACTCGCTGCCCCCAGCTAACCTTTATAGAGCGCGACTGACGACGCGACAGTGATCCCACAGGCATGGGAGCAGCCTGTGTCGGTGCCGAACCCGTTGAGCGCGTGGGGCTGACAGCGCGGGCAGCGTCCATACGATTTTCCTTATCCATGACTGTGCCCCAACAAGCTCATTCAACCACCAGTCGGGCAATGCCTCGCTGAGTATGGGCCTCAAGGTTGATCGGCCGTCCGCGATAAGACAAGCGCACACCCGGTGCATTACCAATAATGAGACTGAAGGGCGCACGCCCCTCGACGGCTCGGGTAGATCCAGGTCGCTCGGTTCCGATGACCAGAACTCGCCCGTCGGCGTCCTTAATTTCAATCCACGACTCGATCTCAAAGCTGAGTACCAGATCCGCTGCACTCGACACAGGCGCTGGCGTGGTTGGACCGGCACCGGTTGCACGGGAGGCGCCGCCCTCCGTCGCAGGCGACGCGGATACACCCGCCTGCACAGGCCCGGACCGCCCTGAGATGGGCTGGGCCACAGGCTCGGGCGCTATGACGGCGGAATCTCTCGGCGTTGAGGCGATCAGTGTCTGACCCGGTGCCGCGGACGACGGCGCAGATAAGCGCTGACCTGAAGCCAACGAGCCTGAAGCGGGCTGGCTCGTAGACGCCTGCGCCTGGGCCGATACGACAGCATCAGTCGCCGCGGATGGCGCACTGGACGAGCCGGGGGTTACCCCCCCGGATGCGCCAAGCGCCCGGGACGCGGCACCATTCGAACCAGCCGCCGTGCTGGCTGAGTCAGCCTTGGCGGGCGGCGCGGACTTGGTCAGAGAGCCGTTGCGGGTCTGCACGTCACCGCGGCGCCCACCTTCAATCGGGGGAGCCGACATGCCCAGATACGTGGCGCCACCACCATAAAAGAACGCAAGCGCCAAAATGAGTATGAACAGAAAAATCAACCAAGTCCGAAAGCTGCCCGAACCGCCGCCACCAAACCCAAGAGCCCCCCGCCGAGGCATGGGCTGGTCGAGCTGTGCCACCGGCTTGAGCGTCTCAGTGATCTGAACGCTGCCCCTCACCGAATTTACCAACAACTCAACATCGGCCCGAACTGCACGGCCGTAGGCTCGCAGGGCGCTGACAACAAAGGGACGCCCGGGCAGTCGGTCCCATGCGCCCGATTCAAGATATTCAATCTGCCGGACGGTCATGCCCAGCCGGGCCGCCACGTCGGCGGACGTCATGCCGGCGGCCTCGCGAGCCTCGACCAGCTGCGCCACGCTGCCCGCCTGGCTAGGCTGTGGACCACGGGGCGGAGCACCGGGCGGTGGGTTGGCATCGGGTGCCTGCGGCATCGACGTGACCATCAAGCCTCCTGCAGAGAAATGACGCGCCGCGCGTCGCGCTCACGCAGCCGTGTGCGGTCTTTGACTTCGCCGGCAAGCTGTCCACAGGCGGCGTCAATGTCGTCGCCTCGAGTCTTGCGAATCGTGGTGACGCGCCCCGCATCCGATAGCCGTTGCGCAAAAGCGCGAACCCGATCGCCTGTGGAACGTTTCAGCCCAGAAGCCGGGAACGGATTGAACGGAATCAGGTTGAATTTGCAGGGGACATCACGGGTTAGTGCAAGCAGACGACCCGCGTGCGCATCCGTATCGTTGACCCCATCAAGCATGACGTACTCGAAGGTAATGAAGTCCCGAGGCGCGCGCTCGAGATAGCGCTGGCAGGCTGCCATCAATTCAACGAGAGGGTACTTGCGATTGATGGGAACTAGGTCATCTCGCAAATCGTCATCAGGCGCGTGTAGCGACACCGCGAGCGCCACCGGACAGTCTTCGCGCAGGCGGTCCATCATGGGAACCACGCCCGACGTCGACACCGTTACACGCCGCCGCGAAAGCCCATAGGCATCGTCATCGAGCATGATACGAAGCGCGGCCAAAGTGGCCTCATAATTCTGTAGGGGCTCGCCCATACCCATAAATACGACGTTACTGATGATGCGTTCTGGCAATGGCCCGGTCTGCCCCGTGGCGCCGCCCAGGGCGCGTCGCGCCAACCACAACTGACCCACAATTTCGTGAGCGGCCAGGTTACGGGCAAAACCCTGCTTGCCGGTTGAGCAAAAGCGGCAGTTGACAGCGCAGCCCGCCTGAGTGGACACGCAAAGCGTGCCGCGATTGGTCTCGGGAATAAAAACCGCTTCGACCGCGTTGCCAGAACCAACGTCAAGTAACCACTTGCGGGTGCCATCAGCCGATGTGTGATCGCGCACAACCGCAGGCGGGCTCACTTCCGCCTGGTGCAGGAGAATCTCGCGAAACTCACGCGCGAGATCAGTCATGCTGACAAAATCGCTCGCGCCGCGCTGATGCAACCAGCGCATCAGTTGACGGGCACGAAAAGGCTTCTGTCCCCAGGCCGCGCAAGCCGTGGCAAGTTCAGGGGCGGAGAGTCCGAGCAGGTTGACAGGCATCAGACGAAATCGCCCCCGACGGGGCTCAACGTGGGTGAATATCTAGGCCAGGAAAGAAAAACGAAATTTCACCCCTGGCTGTTTCTGGACCGTCAGACCCGTGAACCGCATTGGCGTCAATGCTGTCGGCGAAATCGGCCCGAATGGTGCCGGGAGCAGCCTTTTTGGGATCAGTCGCCCCCATGAGGTCACGGTTGCGGGCAATCGCGCCTTCGCCCTGCAAAACCTGGATCATGACCGGGCCCGACACCATGAAGTCAACCAAATCTTTGAAAAACGGGCGCTCGCGGTGAACCGCGTAAAAGGCCTCTGCCTGGGCGCGGGACAGATGCATCATGCGGGCTGCGATGACCCGCAAGCCTGAATTCTCGAAGCGGCTGTAAATTTGTCCGATGACATTCTTTGCTACAGCATCAGGCTTAATAATGGAAAGGGTGCGCTCAACCGCCATAACGACTCCAAAAGACCATGCCCGACGGGCGGTGAAAATTGTGGAAAAAGAGTGGCTTGCACCGACTCTTCAAAGTTTCACGAAAACTGTCATAATAGCACGCTGATGGAAGCTGACTGAAGCTCCCACGTTGGCACTGGGGAAGCGCTTGATAGACAGCGTGAATGCCCCAAGATTCGAGTTGCCAGTCGATCAGGCGTTTGCCATTCGATTTGGCATGTGCTTTCTACACAAGCGTTCAGATCCGGAGGTTTCAATGCACTACAACCAGCCCAATATCGTCGACATCCATTCCGGCGCGCTCGACCAGGCTGCGCGAAACCGGGTTTTGCGCAATACCTACCTGCTACTGGCCCTGTCAATGGTCCCCACCGTGCTGGGCGCCTGGATCGGTGTGGCAACTGGCTTCAGTTTCTTTGCAGGCAGCCCGTTCATCGGCTTGCTGGTATTTCTGGGCGTTGCGTTTGGGTTTTTCTTCGCCATTGATCGCTTCAAGAATAGCGGCATCGGCGTAGCCCTGCTGCTGGCCTTCACGTTCTTCATGGGACTGATGCTGTCGCGCCTTATCGGATCAGTGCTCGGCCTGGCCAATGGCGCCAGCCTGGTCATGACCGCGTTCGGCGGAACCGCCGTCATCTTCGGCATTATGGCCACGGTGGCCACCGTATCGAAGCGCGACTTCACGGGCATGGGCAAGTGGCTGTTCGTTGGCTTCCTGGTCATCTTCGTGGCGGCCATCGCCAACATCTTTCTGCAGATGCCCGCGCTCACGCTGACAATCTCGACCTTGGCCGTGCTGATTTTCTCGGCCTTCATCCTGGTTGACCTGCAGCGCGTGGTCAACGGCGGCGAAACCAATTACGTGACGGCCACGTTGTCCGTGTACCTCAGCGTCTACAACGTCTTCAGCAACCTGCTGGCCATTCTGGGTATTGTCGGCGGCGATCGTGACTAATCAGCGCTGACTGGGACATGTCTCTTGCCAGACACGTCCCTGTTTCAATCGACGCGCGACTTCGGTCGCGCGTTTTGTTTTCACGCGTCGCGGCCTGCCGGCTCAAACACGGCGATGGATTCGACGTGCGAGGTGTGCGGAAACATGTTGACGGCACCGGCCGACTTCAGTTGCCAGCCTCCAGTGTTCACCAAAATGGCAGCGTCGCGGGCCAGCGTCCCTGGGTTGCACGATACGTAGACGATCCGCTTGGGGCGCATCGTCTCGGTGGACGCCAGAGCTTGGCAGACCGCCAGTGCTCCTTCGCGGGGCGGATCGATCAGCAGTCGGTCAAGGTGACCGATCTGTCGCCAGCGCTCGACGGTCATCCCGAATAAATCCTCAGCCATGAACTCGGCACGCCCGGCCAGGCCATTCAGACGGGCATTTTCGGCGGCCCGCTCGACAAGCGCTGAACTGCCCTCAATACCCAGCACCTGGCATCCGAGGCTGGCCATGGGCAGTGAAAAATTACCAAGACCACAGAACAAATCGGCAATACGCTCACCCGCTTGCGGCTTTAAAAGACCCAAAGCCTGGCGTATCAGCACCGTGTTGACGGCGTGATTCACCTGAGTGAAGTCAGTCGGCCTGTACGGCATTCGAATGCCATACTCAGGAAGCTCATAAGCCAGCGATGAGCACACGGGGTTGCTAGGCTCGCCCGGCGCCAACCGCCCCTCATCGTCACAGAACAACACGATGGAGTCAGGCCCTTTAGGCTGTAGCCACCATTCGACGCTATAGCTGAGTGCGAAGCGACTGAGCGCATTGCGATCGCTATCCGTCAGGGGCTCAAGAATACGTAGCACCAACGCGATGATCTGCCGAGTTCGGCCGGCTGTACCATCGCCCGAGCTCTCAGACCTTGCCGCGGATACCTCGCCGACCGCCAGCTCAATCTGTGGCGCACGATCGCGGATGCTGAGCGACCCGACCAACTCGCGCAGCGGCATCAGCAGGTCGGAAACCCGCCGTGGCAAAACGCGACATTCGCGCATATCGGCCACGTAGCTTGAGCCACGCTCATGAAAACCAACCAGCACACCACCCTTACGCGGAACATGTCGCACCGACAGACGTGCGCGAAAACGATAACCCCAGGTAGGCCCCGCCACAGGTCGCAGCACTGTCTCTGGTCTTATCCCGCCGATATGCAGCAGCTGATCCTCAAGCGCCTGCTGCTTGACGGCCAGTTGGGCGGCAGGCTCAAGATGCTGCATCGAGCACCCACCGCACACACCAAAATGCGGACAGGCTGGTGTCACGCGCTGCGAACTGCCGCGCAAGATGCTGACGAGCTCTGCTCGATCAAACCGGGGCTTTCGCTTGACGACGCGAGCCAGCACCTGCTCACCCGCGAGGGCGCCCTGCACGAAAACAACTTTGCCCTCATGGCGAGCGACACCCTGCCCTTCAAGGTCCATTGATTCAATCTGAAGCATCAGGGTTTCGGCTGAAGACATGAGGGACGGCTAAAGAAATCAGGCGCTAGGCCAGGCAGCCATAAACTCAGCCCAGTGTTGCAGACCCGCCTCGGCCTGCGACTGCAGACTGGCCCGAACCAGGTTGATTTCGTCCTGGTAGCGGTCCAGCGACCACACGCCACGCATGAGCTGAAAGCGGCAAAAAAGCAGATAGGTATTGACGACGTCGGTTTCGCAATAAGCGCGGATCTCAGCGATGCGCCCTTGCTGCCAGGCTGGCCACACCTGGGACCCGTCCATACCTAATTTGCCAGGAAAACCGCACAAGCGGGCAAGCTCATCTAAAGGCGCGTTGGCCCGAGGCGTGTAGCGGGCCAGCACGTCCATCAGGTCAAGATGTCGCCAGTGATAGCGCCCGAGGTAACTGTTCCACTTGAAGTCGCGGTCGTCGTCGCCCTGCTCCCAGTAGCGCGGCGCCTGAATGGCGTGGATCATGCTGCGGTAGTGCAGCACTTGCAGATCGAAGCCGCCGCCATTCCAGGACACGAGCTGCGGCGTATATCGATCAATCAGCTTAAAGAAGGTTTGTATCTGTTTTGACTCAGCGTCGTCGGGTTGGCCAAGGCAGCGCACATGAATGCCCTTATCGTCTCTCATGAGGCATCCGACCGCTACGACGCGATGCAAATGCAGAGGAAGGAATTCGCTGCCGTTTTGCTCACGACGTCGTGCGAATGCAGCCTCTACCACGGCAGTATCGTCACCCCGATCGTTCAGATCCCACGCCTGCCTCAGGCCGGAAACATCAGGAATGGTTTCTAGATCGAAGCAAAGAACAGGCGACATGGCCGCGCGTCAATCAGCGCGGCGCCAGGTAGCGCATGGGGTCAACCGGCTTGCCTTGCCGACGGATTTCGAAACGAAGCTGCGCGCGCTCGGCATCGCTATTGCCGATCTCGGCGATTCGTTGACCGCGCGTCACCGCATCGCCTTCTTTAACCAACAGACTGCGGTTATGGCCGTACACGGACAGCAAGTCATCATCGTGCTTAACAATCAGCAAATTGCCGTAGCCACGAGGACCAGTACCGCTGAAAATGACCCGCCCGTCAGCTGCGGCGAGCACGGGCTCGCCTGCTTTGCCATCGATCACAATACCCATGTTGGTTGGGTCAGCGAAAGGCTGTAATACCCGGCCCGGCGCCGGCCAAGAAAACGCACTGGTCTCTTCCGCAGATTTCGCGGCGGTGGCCGCCGCAGGTGCGGCCGCAGACCCAGTCTCTGACCGCGCAGCAGCCGGCGCTGTCGCGATCGGACCCGGCGCACGCGCCGCCGCCGAGGCCGCCTCTGCCTGGCGCGCTCGTGCCAAGGCGGTTTCAGAGTAAGGCTGCTTGAGACCGCTGGGCTCGCTGCGGACCACATCGGGCGAGACGGGTGCAGGTCGCGCCGTCTCGGAACGCGAAGCGGGCGCGGCCTCAGACGGCGTCTCGGACGACAAGGTCACCGGCGGAAGCGCCGAAGAAGCGCCGGGCGTTGCGGGCTGCGGCGATGGCTGCGCTGCCTGCGCCTGACTCAAGGGCCGAGACTCAATCTGCCCCGAGCGCACCGGAGCGGTCTGTACGGCAGCCGACTGAGGCGGACGCTGCGTTGACGACGAACCCGAGCTGGGCGCACGCCGATCAGCGGTCGCTGAGCTTGAACGCGCAGGCCCTGTGGATGACGCACCCTGCTGCTGAGCGACGGGTGCCGGCGCAGGTGTCGAGCGATCTACCACCGGCGCGGGCGGCCGCGCCGCGCAACCCGCAAGAATCAGGAACGCGCCCAGCAATGGCCAGAGCGGTCTAAATACGGACGCCTCTGTAGCTTTGGGCACGGTACAGCAGTTAACGGTCGGGCATTCAGGCTTCATCGGGTTCATCAGGCGAGGCCACTTCTCAACGGCACGAATCGTACCGCATCAAGCACTGTCAGGCGCCACTCTTCGCGCGTACGCCGTTCGATAAGCTGCAAAACCTGTCCGTCAGCCTGAATAACGGGCGCCAGCAGCCGCCCGCCGGTCTTCATTTGCTCAAGCCAAGCTCGGGGCACCTCAGAGCCTGCCGCAGCAGACAGGATGACATCAAAGGGCGCAGCCTTCGGTACCCCATTTACCCCGTCACCGAACACCAGGCGCAGGTTGGGCAGGCGCAGGCTGCGCAGGTTTGCACGAGCACGCTCATGAAGCCCGCGGATGCGCTCAACCGAGACCACCTCCCCAAAAAGATGCGCAAGCACCGCTGCCTGATAACCGCAGCCTGTGCCGACCTCGAGCACGCGCGCACCCGACATTTGCTCGGCATCAAGCTGCGCACAGATAATCTCGATCATTCGGGAGACAGTGTAGGGCCTTGAGATGGTTTGGGCATGACCGATGGGCAACGCGACGTCTTCGTAGGCCCGACTTGCCAGACCCTGCTCGACGAAAAGGTGTCTCGGCACACTCAGCATGGCGGCCAGTACACGCGGGTCACGCAGGCCACCGCGCTGAAGAGCCTCAACCATAGCCTGACGATTTCGCTCGGATACCAAGCCAGGGCCGCTCACCAGGGGCTCAGCGGCAGGCCGCTCTGGTGCCTGCCCGGCGCCAGCACTGCGCTTAGAGGTGCGGGCGATCACCGTCTCGTCCATCCACCTGGCGACCCGGCGCACCATGACGACCTCTGCTAGGGTGCCTCACCCAGCCATTGGGTGACCGAACCAAGTTGGGCATGCGCCGTCAGGTCAATGTTGATGGGCGTGATCGACACATAACCGGTTTCAACCGCATGGAAGTCGGTGCCTGGTCCTGCATCTTTGGCCGCTCCTGCCGGCCCGATCCAGTATATCGGATCACCGCGGGGATTGCTGGTCTTGATGACGGGCTCAGCGACATGACGCTTACCCAGACGCGTCACCTTGACCCCACGGATCTGGGCGGCGGGCACGGCGGGAATATTCACATTAAGCAGGGTGGGCTGAGCGAACTGCTGCCGAACCGCCCGCTCGATGATTGCCCGTGCCTGCTCCGCGGCTGCCTCAAGGTGCTCATAGCCCTTCTGCGCCAACGAAAACGCAATCGCAGGCACGCCCAACAGGAAACCTTCCATGGCTGCTGCGACCGTCCCCGAGTACACCGTGTCATCGCCCATATTGGCACCGTCATTGATGCCGGAAAGCACCAGATCGGGACGATGGTCAAGCAGGCCGGTAATGGCCACGTGCACGCAATCAGTCGGCGTGCCGTTGATGTAATGAAAGCCACTAGCAGCCGTGCGCACTGACAGAGGGCGATCAAGCGTCAGTGAGTTGGATGCGCCGCTTCGGTCACGCTCAGGCGCAATGACCGTGACCTCGCCAAACTCACGAGCCACGCGTGCCAGAGCCGCGATTCCCGGCGAGAAATAGCCGTCGTCGTTACTAATCAGAATTTTCATATTTCCCAGTGTAACGGAAGCGCCTGCAGGTCCACCCAAGAGCCCGTACAAGCGACTGCCCCAGCGAAGAAAATGCCCGTGCTAGCATCGATCCGAACGCTGCTGCAAAATCCCTCTCATCGCGCTCGAAGCGCCCTTACCTGCTTAAACCACTGCCATGTCCCAGCGAGACTACTACGGCCTCGACACCCTGGCTCTTCACGCTGGCGCCGCCCCCGACGCCGAGACCGGAGCCCGGGCTACGCCGATCTACATGTCAACGTCTTTTGTGTTTCGAGACTCGGATCATGCCGCAGCGCTTTTCAACATGGAGCAGTCGGGCCATGTTTACTCGCGCATCAGCAACCCAACGGTCGCTGTTCTCGAAGAGCGCGTCGCTGCCCTGGAGGCGGGTGTGGGTGCGATCGCCACCGCCAGCGGTCAGGCGGCACTGCACCTCGCCATCGCAACCCTAGCCGGCGCTGGCTCGCACATCGTCGCGTCCAGCGCTCTTTATGGCGGGTCACACAACCTGCTGCACTACACGCTCAGTCGCTTTGGTATCTCGACCACCTTCGTGAAGCCACGCGATCTTGACGCATGGAAGGCCGCGCTACGCCCCAATACCCGGCTGCTCTTCGCAGAGACTTTGGGTAATCCGGGTCTGGATGTTCTTGATATCGAGTCGGTTGCAGAGATCGCGCATGCTCATCGCGTTCCCCTGCTGCTCGACAGCACCTTCACCCCTCCGTGCCTGCTGCGGCCCTTTGAGCACGGTGCCGATCTGCTATTTCATTCCGCTACAAAGTTTCTGTGCGGTCACGGAACTGCGATCGGCGGCGTTCTCGTTGACTCGGGTCGATTTGATTGGGACGCGTCAGGTCAATTCCCAGAGTTAACCGAGCCCTATGAGGGCTTTCACGGAATGGTATTTTCAGAAGAGTCCACGGTCGCGCCCTTTCTCCTGCGCGCACGTCGCGAGGGCTTACGCGACTTTGGCGCCTGCCTTAGCCCTATGAATGCATTTCAGATTCTTCAGGGCATTGAAACCCTTTCACTTCGCATGCAGCGGCACGTGGCCAACACTGAGACCATCGTTGGCTTTCTGGCCCAGCATCCGCAGGTTGCGCGCATTTCCTACCCGGGCCTGCCCGAGCATCCCGATCATGCACTGGCCAAGCGCCTGCTGCCGCGCGGCTGTGGCGCGATTTTCAGCTTTGATCTGCGCGGTGACCGCGCCGCTGGACGTCGCTTTGTCGAGGCGTTGCGCATCTTCTCGCATCTGGCCAACGTGGGCGATGCCAAGTCCTTGGTCATTCACCCGGCGTCAACCACGCACTTCCGCATGGACGCTGCCGCGCTGGCCGCAGCCGGTATCAGCGAGGGTACGCTACGCCTATCGATCGGACTTGAAGATCCCGATGATCTGATCGCCGACTTAAAGACGGCCTTTCGCGCCGCCGAGAAAGGCTAAGATCATGAAACTGCTGGTTGATGGTCGCACGGCTTACGCCTACACCGGATCACGCCCCTATGACCCGGCTCGTATGTCGGTGGTGTTCATTCACGGCGCCCAGCATGACCATAGCGTGTGGATTCTTCAGTCGCGCTACCTGGCTCATCACGGTTACTCAGTGCTGGCTCTTGATCTTCCAGGGCATGGACGCAGCGACGGACCCGCTTTACCCGACGTCGGTCAGATGGCTGATTGGGTGCTCAAGCTGCTGGCGGCCTGCGGCGCTCAGCGCAGTGTGCTGGTCGGACACAGCATGGGCTCGCTGATTGCACTTGATGCGGCGGCGCGTGCGCCGGCCGGACTTGTGGCTGGGGTCGCACTCCTTGGCACCGCCGCCCCCATGAAAGTCTCGGACGCTTTGCTGGATGCCGCACGCAGCGATGAATCCCGCGCCTTTGACATGATTAACGCCTGGTCCCACACAGACGTCTTTGCCAGGCCGGCCACGCCCGGACCAGGCTTTTCAATCTTTGTTCAGAATCGACGCCTGATGGAGCGGCAACGCCCTGGGGTTCTCCTGAATGATTTTCAGGCCTGTAACGCCTACTCACACGCGCTCGATCGCGCCGATCACCTCAAATGTCCAGCGGTGGTGCTGATGGGTGGACGAGATCTCATGACCCCTCCCCGGGCAGCCAAAGCACTTATAGAGCGCCTGACGGTGAGCGCCCAGAGCCACGGACTTGCCGCCCCCGAAACCGTTCAGCTGGCGGGTTGTGGACATGCCATGATGAGCGAGCGGCCTCAGGCAGTGCTCACCACGCTGCAGACCTTTCTTGCGCGGCTTCGATGACTCAGAGTTCATCAGGCCTGGGGATTGCTGCAATGACTGAAGCGCGTCTGCGTCAAATCGTTTTAGGGCTTTTCATCGCGCTGATTGTCCTGGGACTTGCCTGGGAGCTTTGGCTGGCTCCGCTCAGGCCAGGCGCCTGGCTGATGTCTTTAAAAGTGCTGCCGCTGGTCATTGCCCTGCCTTCATTGTGGCGCGCCCAGCTGCGCACGTTTCAATGGTGGTCGATGCTGGTCATGATCTACCTCACCGAGGGACTGGTACGTGGCATGAGCGACCCCAGCGCACTGAGCGCTGCCCTGGGCTGGCTAGAGGCTGTGCTGTCGGGTGCAGCGTTTGCAGCCATTTTGCTGTACACCCGCTCAAGACGGCCGCCAAAACCGGAAACCCATCAAGCCTAAGTCTTGCCCGTTCGCCTTGCCCGTTCGCCTTGCCCGTTCGCCTTGCCGCTGTGCCTTGACGCTTTACCGCGCCGCCCCTTCTTCGGCAAAGCCACACCGCTCAAGTGCGACCCGTACGATGCCTGTGCCGTGTTCGGCCAAGGCGCCCGGGTCGCTGAGCAGACGGCGCCACTGGCGCGCGCCAGCAAGCCCATTGAACAAGCCCAGCATGTGCCGCACCACAGCGCGCACCGGAGCGCCGGCGACAACCGCTGACTCAAGGTAGCCCTGCATGCCCATCGCAGCCGTTACCCGATCTGTCACCGACGGCCTATCACCGAAATAAAGCGCATCAACCTGAGCCAAAAACCACGGCTCATCGCAGGCCTGACGCCCCACCATCACACCGTCCAGACCCTGCATTGCGGTCAGCGCCTGTTCATGCGTGCGCAGGCCACCGTTGAGCACAAACTGGCAGGCTGGAAAGTCCTGCTTGAGGCTTTGCACGACCTCATAGCGTAGCGGCGGGATCTCGCGGTTTTCCTTGGGGCTTAGGCCCTTAAGCCAGGCATTTCGCGCGTGAACAATAAAAACCTCGCATCCTGCCTGCGCGAGCTCGCCTACGAAATCACGCACCAAGCCATACGACTCTTCACGATCAAGGCCAATTCTGTGTTTCACCGTCACAGGAATGCTCACCGCATCACGCATCGCACGCACGCAGTCGGCAACCAGAAGCGGCTCGGCCATCAAACAGGCGCCAAACGCGCCCCGTTGAACCCGCTCACTGGGACAGCCGCAATTCAGGTTCACCTCGTCATAACCACGCTGCTCGGCCATGCGCGCACAGTGCGCGAGTTCAGCAGGTTCAGAGCCTCCCAACTGCAGTGCAAGGGCATGCTCACTGTCATCAAAAGCGAGCAATCGGTCACGCGGCCCATGGATGAGCGCCCCCGTAGTCACCATTTCGGTGTAAAGGCGGGCCCTTCGGCTGAGGCGACGGTGAAAGTAGCGGCAATGACGGTCTGTGAAATCCATCATTGGTGCTACG
>JBDLQY010000223.1:0-4631 GCA_039800325.1 Pseudomonadota bacterium
GACATCACGCTGGGCATTCGGTGTCTACTCACCGAGGATGAAACGCTCGCCGCCCAGGCTGCACAGGCGCTGGACGGCATCAATCGGGAACGGCGCGACATCGAACAGTCGATGCGCGAGCAGGCTCTCGAATCCGTTGATGATTCAATGGCTGAGCGGCATGCGATCGTGCTGCACCATGCGGACTGGCATGAGGGCGTGGTGGGTCTGGTGGCGACGCGTCTTCGCGAGCGCTTTACGCGGCCGGTCTTTGCCTTCGCCACGGCGATGGGGGAGGCAGGTCAGCTCAAGGGGTCCGGACGATCCATCCCGGGCATTCATCTGCGAGATATGCTTGATCTTGTCGACCGGCGCGAGCCAGGGCTCATCACGCGGTTTGGGGGACATGCGATGGCGGCTGGCCTGACCCTGAAAAGCGAGCACCTCTCCCGCTTTGATGAACTGTTTCAAGCGGTCTTGCACGATCAGGTTGACCCCGCCTGCTTTGACCCAACCGTGATCACGGACGGCGAGCTACGCCCCGGCGAAGCCAGTCTTGATCTGCTGGCCCAGATCGAGTCTGAGGTCTGGGGCCAGGGCTTCCCCGAACCGGTTTTTACGGGACGGTTCGACATTCGCTCTCAGCGTATCGTCGGCGAGCGACACCTCAAACTGGTCCTGAACACCCCGGATGGAGAGCGACAGGCGATTTTTTTCGGTCGATCAACACCGCTGCCGGCACAGGCCCACCTGATTTATCGGCTCAATCGCAATGACTGGCGGGGCATGAGCCAGCTTGAGTTTCTGGTGGAGGGTTTGGCCGATCCCATGGCTGGCGACCCGCTGACTCTATAATGGACGGTTTACCTTTATCGGAAACATGCCATGGAAGCCGAGCGTCTTAATCAGCTCGTTACCCTGCTCGACGACCTGCAGCGCCGCGTGGTTGAGCTTCGGGGGTATCTTTGACTTTGATGTCAAACGCTCGCGCCTCGAAGAGATCAATCGTCAACTCGAGGCCCCGGACATCTGGAACGACCCCAAGCACGCTCAAGACCTGGGACGTGAGAAAAAACAGCTCGACGCAATTGTCCTAACCATCAGCGAGCTAAACAGCGGACTGTCCGACTGCCGCGAACTCGCCGACATCGCCCGTTCCGAAGGTGATGACGACACCCTGATCGCCGTCGAGTCCGATCTCGCACGCCTGAAGACACTTGTCGAAGGACTTGAATTCAGGCGTATGTTTGCCAATCCCGCGGACCCGAATAACTGCTTCGTCGAGATCCAGTCTGGTGCAGGTGGCACTGAGGCACAGGATTGGGCGCAAATGCTGCTGCGCCAGTACTTGCGCTACTGCGAACGAAAAGGGTTTAAGGCCGAGGTGCTGGAAGAATCCGAAGGTGACGTGGCAGGCATCAAAGGCGCAACTATCAAGGTCGAGGGTGATTACGCCTACGGCTATCTGCGCACAGAAACAGGCATTCACCGACTTGTCCGCAAGTCGCCTTTCGATTCGAGTGGCGGCAGACACACCTCGTTCGCATCAGTCTTTGTATACCCTGAAGTCGACGACACCATTACTGTCGACATCAATCCCGCCGATCTTCGCATCGATGTTTTTCGCGCATCTGGGGCTGGCGGCCAGCACGTCAATAAGACCGAATCGGCTGTGCGAATCACTCACTTGCCCAGCGGCATCGTCGTCCAGTGCCAAAATGACCGATCGCAGCATCGCAATCGCGATGAGGCCATGGGTATGCTGCGCTCGCGCTTATTTGAACTCGAGTTACGCAAACGTCGTGCCGAACAGGATAAAGTTGAAGCCTCCAAGACTGACATCGGATGGGGTCACCAGATTCGCTCGTACGTGCTTGATCAATCACGCATTAAAGATCTGCGCACCAACGTTGAAATCAGCAATACCCGGTCGGTTCTCGACGGTGATCTCGATGAGTTCATCTCGGCAAGCCTCAAGCAAGGCGTCTAACCCTTCTTTGAAAGACTGCGGCCTTCATGGCCTCGGCAAACTTTGATGCAAAACGACCCAAGCCATCAGCAGCGGCTCCACGTACACGAAGCCGCATCAACCTCCCACGACGATGAAAACACCATCATCGCCGAGCGACGGGCTAAGCTGGCCCGGTTGCGTTTAAGCGGCAAGCCGGCGTTTCCCAACGACTTTCGCCCGGCCCATCACGCAGCAGATCTCAGCACGCATCACGGATTCAAGTCCCGCGAAGATCTCGAGGCGCAAAAGGTCCATGCCTCGCTGGCGGGCCGCATTGTTCTTAAACGGGTGCAAGGCAAGGCCAGCTTTGCAACGATTCAGGACGCCACCGGACGCTTTCAGCTTTATCTGAACGACGAAGGCGTTGGCGCCGAGGTCCATGAAGCCTTTAAGCATTGGGATCTGGGCGACATCATCAGCTGCGAGGGTGTGCTGTTTAAGACCATGAAGGGAGAACTCTCGCTTCGTGCCCAGCAGCTGCGCCTGCTGACCAAGTCCTTACGCCCGCTACCGGACAAATTTCACGGCGTAGCCGACCGAGAACTACGATACCGACAACGCTATGTCGATCTGATCGCCAACCAGGAGACCCGCGACACCTTCATCACTCGCAGCAAAGCCATCAGCGCCATTCGTGCGTTCATGGTGTCGCATGGCTTTCTTGAAGTCGAAACGCCCATGCTGCATCCCATTCCGGGCGGCGCGGCGGCCAAGCCCTTTGTCACGCATCACAACGCGCTCGATCAGCAGATGTTTCTGCGTATTGCGCCCGAACTGTATTTAAAGCGATTGATTGTGGGTGGCTTTGATCGCGTTTATGAGATCAATCGAAACTTCCGCAATGAGGGTATCAGTCCGCGCCACAACCCCGAATTCACCATGATGGAGTTTTACGCAGCGTTTACCGACTATCGCTGGTTAATGGACTTTACTGAGTCAGTGTTGCGTGAAACGGCCCGTACCGCCACAGGTAGTGCGCTGCTGACCTACCAGGGCAAAAGCATCGATCTGAGTCGACCCTTTGAGCGATTGTCTATCACGGGTGCGATTGCCAAATATGCGCCGCATTACAGCCCCGCCCAGCTTGGCGATGAATTATTTCTACGCTCTGAGCTCAAACGCCTGGGCGCTGATGTCTTTTCGCCGCCACTGGCCAATGCGGGGCTTGGAGCCCTTCAACTCGCGCTCTTCGAAGAAGTGGCTGAATCAAAGCTGTGGGATCCGACCTACATCATTGATTATCCGGTTGAGGTATCACCCCTCGCCCGTGCATCGGATACTCGGCCTGGTATCACCGAGCGATTCGAACTCTTCATCGCCGGACGAGAAATCGCCAACGGCTTTTCCGAGCTCAACGACCCTGAAGATCAAGCCAACCGATTTCACGATCAGGTCAAGGCAAAAGATGCCGGCGACGAGGAAGCTATGTATTACGACGCCGATTACATCCGGGCGCTCGAGTTCGGCATGCCACCCACCGGTGGGTGTGGCATCGGTATCGATCGACTGATTATGCTGCTCACCGATAGTCCAAGCATTCGCGACGTTGTTTTGTTCCCCGCTTTGAAACGCGAAGACTGATCTGAGAAAGGACGGTTGCTGCCCATGAATCAGCCACCGTCCGAAGCAACTCGCACACCGGGTGACAGCGACGTCGCGCGGCAGAGTATGTTGACCCGTGCAATCCTTGCGCTGGGTATCACGCAGGTCATTGGCTGGGGAACGCTCTACTATCTGCCTGCCTTATTCACGCGCCCCATCGCTGATGGTCTCGATACTTCGAACGCGACGGTACTCGGCGCATTCGCCTGGGCCATGCTGATCTCGGGTCTCCTGTCCAGACGCATCGGCGCGCTGATAGACCGGTACGGTGCCAACCGCGTCATGGCTATCGGATCTATTCTGGCAGCGGTGGCTCTTCTCATACAGGCGTCCGCCTCGAGTATCGTCAGCGTCTGGGTGTCATGGACGCTTCTGGGGCTGGCTATGCGCGCGATATTGTACGACGGCGCCTTTGCCGCGCTCACGGCAATCTCTGGAAGCCAGGCACGACGGGCCATCTCGCTGCTAACCCTGTTTGGAGGACTAGCCTCCTCCGTTTTCTGGCCGATAGGTCACGGGCTATTGCAGCACCTTGACTGGCGACTGGCTTTAGGTGTCTACGCTGCGCTCAATCTTCTGGTCTGTGCGCCACTGCATTTCTGGTTCGCCGGTACGAGCCCCAAACAGACTCAACACTCTGCGAATGACGACCGCCCACTGCGCGTAGAGCAAACATCTGCGGAGCCTCAGGCGCAGGCGGGCCTGAAGCATCCGGACACAGCCTCCGCACGCGAGCGGGTGGTGCTCTTGTTGGGGGCGCTATTTGCGTTTCATTCTGTTATATCGGCGGCAATCGCCGTGCACCTACCAGGACTGTTGCAGTCCCTGGGGCTATCAGCCGTCATGGCCATTACCGCTGCATCCCTCATGGGACCCGCTCAGGTTGCCGCGCGCTCAATCGAATTACTCGCCCAGCGGCGTATCAGCGTCGTCGCTCTGACCGTGCCCGTCATGGTTGTGCTACCCATAGCCTTTTTTCCCCTGATGCTGGCAGGCGACTCAGCGGCTGCCGCACTCATTTTTGTCGTGGCTTATGGCG
>JBDLQY010000224.1:0-7724 GCA_039800325.1 Pseudomonadota bacterium
AAGCGGGCAGGGTAGGTTTTCTGAGTTTCATCGATGGAGACCTTCAGAGGGAAACCGATTTTCAGCCAGCGCAGCCAGGCGGAGGGCACTAAAAATTCGAGTTCGAGTGAACTATCATCCAAAATATCTAACAAAGCCTGGCCTGGCTGGACGAATTGCTGTTCACGAACTTTCTGCTCAGCGACGCGGCCGCTAAACGGTGCAACAATGCTGCACTTTTCGATAAGTGCCTGCTGGGAATTGAGTTCGGCTCTCGCCCGATTGACTGCGCTGAACGACAAGTCGAGCTCAAGCTGCCCCACTGAATTCAATTCGGCAAGCTGGCGATTGGAGCGAAGCGTGGCCTCTGCAGCCTGTAGCTCTGCCCTTGCCCGGTCTCGCTGCGCCTCTTGTACGGAGCAGTCGAAAGCAACCAGCATCCGCCCCCTACCGAAGCTGCCGGCCTCGCCCACGGGTAAGCTGCTGATGCGGGCACCAATTTCGGCTGCGATGGTCGTGTAACGACGAGGAACAATCTGAGCTCGAATATCTGTCATGCCGGCTGAGCCCGACGCAACCCTGTCAACCACGGCGGGGCGGGATGCAGCGCCGGCCGCCGGCGCTGTTTGAGCAAGAGCCCCCGGTTGCAAGCAACCAAGCCCAAGAGCGAGGACAAGATTCCACCACGACCACAGCCCACGCAGCAGCGTGATTTTGCGTCGAGTGGACGCGAAGCCGCCGCCCGGGGAGTATCGCCCGTGCCCGGTAATCCTCATGACAGGAATACGCCGCGTACGTGAGTTACTTCAGCAGCTCGGTAATGGATGAGCCCTGCGTTTTTAACTGCTCGACAATCTGCCCGATATTCATCTCGTCAACGCTGCCCAGCCGCGGCTCAAGTCCAAGCGTTGAGATCAGCCGGCTTTCAGCCGCCTGAACCTGCGCCAGCGCCTGATAACGACGCAGCATGCTCAGGGTTGCCGTGGTGGCGTTGCTCACGACATCGAGTTTGCTTTGTGCCTGAGCGCTTTGGCGATTTTGGACGAAGTCCGCAATCTTGACGTCGACGTCAAAAATGGCATCGGCGCGATCAAATTGCTCGCGCGCATTTTGGAGTCCGAGTTTGGCCAGATGCATCTGAGTGATGGCGCCCATCTGCATGGCCACCCGACGCTGATCGGCCAGGGCCACGCCCGCTTCGGCGAGTTTCATCTGGGTTGGACCAGTAAACAAATTGAGAAGGTTGAACGACACCTGCAAGCCAGCCTCCTGCCACTCGCGGTTAACGAGATAGCTGTCTGAGTCGTACTTGAGGCCCCAGTTCAGGTTGACGTTAGGAAAGAGACGGGCCAGGGTTCGGCGAACCTCGTCACGGGCAATGCGCGAGTTGTAGTGCGCCTCGCGCAGATCAGGGTTGTTGGCTAGCACGGCGTTCTCAAGCTGTTCGATAGAGGCTTGAAGCAGGGATTTGCCGGCGTCGACGGGTGTCTGGTAGGACAGCGTGATGGGCGTACCCACCGGTGCATTGATCAGCTGAGCGAGTTCTACCTGAGCCGATGCCAACTCTTGGCCAATGGCCTCCAGCAGGCGCAGATTCTCAAGCAGTTGGCGCTGATAGCGCATAGAGTCGAGCGGGTTGCGAACTCGCTGGCCCTCGGCGCTACGAGCATCCTTAAGCGCATCTTCAGCCATGGCCACAGTGCTCTTGACCTTGTCACGCAGCTGCTGAGCGGCCGCTGCACGCCAGTAGGCGGTACGCACGTCCAGCATCAGCTGATGCATGGCCTTGCGACGACGCTCAGTGGCAATAAGCACCCGGTCGGCTTGCTGGCGAGAGCCGTAATAGCCCATGCCGACGTCGAGCAGGCTCCAGGAAAAGTCAAGGCTGCCCAGTACTCGCTCGCGCTCTTGGGAGACAAAGCGCGGCAATGAATTAGTGTCGTTGGGTAGGGTTTGGCCGACGGGAGTACTGAGGCTGATTTTGTCGCTGTCTCGCCAGGCATAGCCCGCGTTGGCCACGAGTTTGGGCAGCATATCGAGCTTGGAGACGTCGAGCTGGTTGAAGGCCAAAGCCTCTTCCATCAGCTTGGCACGGCGATCGAGGTTGAACTTGAGCGCCCGCGCCATCGACTCTTCGATAGTCAGCGGGCCGGTAACAGGCTGCGACTGGGCTCGTGCGGTCTGTACGTCTTTGGCGGTGGCCTCTTTGAGGCTTGGGGTTTCGAGCGGGACTGGGTTAATGCTGGCACAGCCGGCCATGGCGAGCGCCAGTACCAGCGGCAAGACCGTGTGAACACGAGCTTTACGCTGAATCATCGACCCCTTCGACACCTGACCTGCTCCCATAGTCTCATCTCCAGAAAGACAAAGCGCCACATCGCCCCGGTTAAGGTTTGTTAAGTTTTATAAAAATCAATAACTTACATCGAAAACTTACAAAATTTTGCGAAGTATATCCTTCAATCGAAGGATTCGCTAGTGCATGGCGATTTGCGCGATCTCGGAGGATCAGCCCCTTATCGATTCACCACCGATTTCGGCGCCTTACCCAGCGAAAAGTCCACCACGCAGCCCAGGCCCTCGCGCGCAATGGCGTCAAAGCACTCGTCGGTCCAGCACAGTGCGTGGGGCGTGAGAATGACCTGCTCCATGCCGATGAGCGGGTTGTTGGTTGCAATGGGTTCCTGCTCGAAGACGTCCAGACCTGCACCCGCGATGGCGCCGCTTTGCAGGGCCGCAATCAGCGCTTGCTCATCGGCTACCGGGCCGCGCGCCATATTGATGAAGTAGGCCGAGCGCTTCATGAGCGCAAATCGGCGCGTGTTCACCAGGTGGCGTGTCTCTTCGTTGAGGATGCAGGTAGCCACCACGAAATCCGCCTGGGGCAGCATGTCGTCCAGGGGTAACAGCTTAGCGCCCAGTGCGCTCACCGACTCAGCCGGGGCGTAGGGGTCGGCTGCCAGCATGCGCCAGCCGAACGGGCGAGCCAATGCCAGCAGTTCTCGACCGATGCCGCCGGCGCCGATGACACCCAGGGTGCGGGTGGTCAGTCCAAGGCCCATATGGCTGGTTCTATCGTTCCAGCGACCTGTGCGTACCAGTTGATCTTTTTTAAATAGACGACCCGCCAGGGCAAAGATCATGGTCAGCGCTGCAACCGCCACCGGCCTGCGGATGGCCACGGGGGTATTCGTGAGCGTAATGCGACGCGCGGTGAGCGCACCCACGTCGACCGCGTCGTATCCCACCCCATGGCGTGCGAAGAGCCGAACCCTGCAGTCCGAGCGGCCGACCGACTGGGCCGTGACCTTTGGAGCGTTGACGTAGATGCCGTCATACCGGGCGGCGATATCGGGCGTGATCTCGGTGAGGGTCTCTGGGATCCATTCCCAGTCGATGTCGGGATTCTGGCTGAGGACCTCAAGCGGGCTGAGCCCGAAGGAGGGCTGTCCCTGAGCGTTGAGAATATCGCGCGTAAGTCCAAGTTTAAAGGCCATGAGTCGTCTCCGGTGAATTAAGCGCCGCGCCCTGCAGCATAGTCGGCCAGGCCTCGGGTGGCATCGGCCAGCAGCCCAACATCAGTACCCACGGCAAGCATGCTATAGCCCATGTTCTTGACCCGATCAATCCAGCGGCGGTCTGTGGCCATGAAACCGGCGGCTTTACCATGACGTTTTGCGATGGCGGCTACGTCCCGCATCGCGCGGTCGAAGTCTGGGTTGTCGAATTGGGCCGGCATGCCCATGAAGTTGGACAAATCAAAGTGTCCCACCCAAAGCACATCGATGCCGTCAATCGCAGCGATTGCCTCAGCATTGGCCAGACCGCGTTCTGTCTCAATCTGGGCGATGACCAGAGTTCTTTCATTGGCAATATGGATCTTCTTACCAACGTCGCCACCCAAGTAATCGCATTGCGCGAAGCCGAAGCCAGCACCACGGCGGCCCGCAGGAGGGTACTTGCAGGACTCGACGATATCCCGTGCCTGCTCAGCCGTCTCAACCATGGGAATCATTACCCCCCGGGCGCCGATGTCAAGGGCACGCGCCAGGTAGGTGTAGTCGCTACGCGGAACGCGAACCATGGGCTCGATAGGAAGCCCCCGGCAGGTGGAGAACAACCACTTCAGGGTCTCAAATCCCAGGCCGGTGTGTTCCATGTCGTAGATGACGAACTGGCAACCCGCATTCGACAGGATGGCTGACATGCCAGGTGAGAAAAATTCAAACGTCATAGCGCCGACCACGGTTTTGCCGGCAAGCACATCGGGCTTTACCAGATTAGGCTTCATCTAAGGGTATCTCCTAGTCCCCGGAGGCTGCGGGGAACAACTTGAGTGGAATTGAAAGCGCGACTAAAGTCGCGGTTCGTGAGCGGCCTGCGGGGGTGTGCCCCAGGAGCTCCGGTATTCAATCACACCTTGGTCGAGGAAGACATGGCTAACAAATTTTCGCGGTTCGCAAAACCACTGCTGCTCGCAGCCTCACTGGCTATCGCGGGTGCAGCGCAGTCGCAGACGGTGCTCAAGTTCGGGTTTGGCCTTCAGGTAGAAGCGCATTACGGTGTGGGCGCCGTTTATATGCAGAAGGCGGTTGCTGAGCGCATGGGTGGCCGTTACAAGATCGAGCTCTTTCCCAACTTTCAGTTGGGTGGCGAGCGCGAGATGACCGAGGGCGCGCAGCTTGGCACCATCGACCTGGTCACCACATCCACGGGGCCGGTTGGTAATTTTGTGCCCGACACGCTGATTACCGACATCCCTTTCCTGTTCCGCGACTATGCGCATGCTCGCGGAGTGCTCGATGGCCCGATTGGGCAGGGTATTCTCGATAAGTGCACGGCCAAGGGTCTGATCTGTCTGGCCTGGGCTGAGAACGGCTTTCGCCACATGACCAATAACCGCCGTGAAGTGGCCACGCCGGCCGATGCCAAAGGTCTCAAGGTTCGTACCATGGAGAACCCGGTGCATATGCAGGCCTTCCGCACACTGGGCGTTTTACCCACCCCCATGGCATTCCCCGAAGTTTTTGGCGCGCTGCAGCAGGGCACTGTTGACGGTCAGGAAAACCCCATTGGCGTGATCGTGTCGGCCAAGCTCAATCAGGTTCAAAAGCACCTGACCCTGACCGGTCACCTCTACTCGCCGGCCATGGTGCTGATGTCGCCAGCTGCGTTTAACAAGATGTCGGCCGATGACCGTAAGCTGATGGTTCAAATCGCCAAAGAGGGTGCTCAGATCACTCGCAAGCGGGTTCAAGAGCTCGAGAGCCAGGGTATTGAGTCCCTGAAGGCGGCGGGTATGCAGATTCGTGTCCTCAGCAACGACGAAAAAGCAGCCTTCCAGACAGCGCTGGCACCGGCCTACACCGAATTCGCCAAGCGTTTTGGACAGGCCAATATCGACGCGATTCGTAACGCCAAGTAATCAGCCGTCAGGCCTGATAGCCAGGTACCGGGGGCGAATTCAACGCTCCCGGTTTTTTATTTGCTCAACTGCCGGCTTCAATCGTGCGGCAGTGTTTCCGGATACACAACATGCGGCGCATCATTCTTACCGCAGACCGCTGGGTGGGTGGGCTGGTCCTTACGCTGGCCTGCGTGGCGCTGGCGCTGGCGGCGCTTGCCGGGCTATACCAGATCATCGCCCGCTTTGTTCTGCAGGAACCCTCCACGTGGACTGAGGTGCTGACGCGCACGCTGATCATCTGGAGTGTTTTTTTGGGGTTGGCTGCCGCGCTTCGCGGTGGTGCGCTGCTGTCGGTTGACCTTATGTACCGAACCGTCGCCAGGACCCGCTTCCTGCCTGTGCTTCAGGTGTTCATCACCGGTCTCACGCTGCTATTTCTGGTGCTGATCATCTGGTTCGGCCTTGAAATGGTGCATCGCGTGCGCTTTCAGACACTGGCCGGCCTTGAAATTTCTATCTCTTGGGCTTATGCCGCCATTCCGGTTGGAGGCATCTGCAGTGTGCTTGCGGTCATTGCCCATTACATCGATCCCCGTCGCGGGGAGCTTGAAACCCAACAGATCTGAGCCACTCATGACTGCAGCCCTATTCACCATTTTTTTAGGCCTGTTGGCCTTGAGTGTGCCAGTGGCGGTCGCCATCGGTTTGGCCTCTATCGCGGGGGTCAAGTTTTTCTCCAACATGCCCATGCTGGTGACAGGCCAGCAACTGTTCGTCTCCATTGACAAGTTTCCGCTCGCCGCGATTCCGTTTTTTATTCTGTCAGGCAACTTGATGGAAGCGGGCGGTATTTCTGAGCGTCTGGTGAACTTTGCTCGCGCACTGGTTGGTGGGGTACAGGGTGGCCTCGCCATGAGTTGCGTGATCACCTGCATGATTTTTGCGGCCGTCTCAGGCTCCAGCGTTGCCACCACGTTTGCGATCGGCGCCATACTCATTCCGGCCATGGTTAAGCTGGGCTATCCCGTGCAGCGCGCTGCGGCCCTGCAGGCCTCAGCGGCCGAACTCGGTGTGATCATTCCGCCGTCTATCCCCATGATTCTTTATGGGGTGGCGGCTGAAGTGTCCATCGGCGAATTGTTTATCGCCGGTTTTGGGCCGGGTCTTCTGATCGGCGGCGCCCTCATTCTTTTCATCTATGTCTGGTGCAAGATCACCGGGCACGGTAAGCGAGACGGCGAGGGGCGACTTGAACTCACCGTTGCGCTGCGTCAGGCCGCCTTGGCACTGCTGATGCCAGTCATTGTGCTGGGTGGTATTTACGGCGGCGTCTTCACACCGACCGAAGCCTCTGTCATCGCGGTGTTTTATGCCTTGATTGTGGGTATGTTTGTATATCGCAAGATCACGCTACCCATCTTGTGGCGGGCGCTGCAGAAGTCGGTGGTATCGACCACGGTCATCATGATGATCATTGCGACGGCCGGTTTCTTTGCGTTTCTGATCACCCGGGCCGGTGTACCCGCCGCCTTCGGCAACTGGGTCGCCGGCAATCTTGACACTGCTTTTGCCTTCCTGCTGGGCGTCAACGTCTTTCTATTTGTGATCGGCATGTTCATCGAGACTGGGGCAGCCATCGTTGTGCTGGCTCCAATCCTCGCACCGGTGGCTGTGCAGTTCGGAGTCGATCCGGTTCACTTCGGCATCATCATGGTGGTCAATCTGGCCTTGGGCATGATCACACCGCCGTTTGGTGTCAATCTGTTTGCGGCCTGCACGGTGGCCAAAATCTCGTACGACGAAATTATCCCGGCCATTATTCCGTACGTGGTGGTGGTGGTGGCTTGCCTCGCGGTGATCACAGCCGTACCTGAACTGAGCTTGTGGCTCAGAGATCTGGCCTATCGATAGTCTGCCAAGGAGCATCACCCATGAGCCGTTTTGCGCTTCAGTCTCTTGCTACCTTATCGATGGCAGCCATATCTCTCGTCGCTCAGGCGGGGCGCCCCCTGATGGTAGATGACACGGGTACCAACGACAAAGGACATGGTCACCTTGAAGCCTGGTACGAGCGACAACCCGGCGGTGGTCATGTCTGGAATGTGGCGCCCGCTTTTGCAGTCTTGGACGGCGTTGAAGTCAGCGCCGCGCTGTCGCGTCAGCGTCCCGGCGATGAGGGCGCACGCGCGCTTCAGGTCAAGCTCAGTCTTACCGAGCCGCAAGAGCAGGGCTGCAACCTGGCTGCTTCGGCGGCCCATACCCGGCTTAATCAGGCGCGCGGGCATGGCAACCAGGTGTTGGGTATCGCCACCTGTAATTCAAGCCTGGGGTCGGCTCA
>JBDLQY010000225.1:0-22755 GCA_039800325.1 Pseudomonadota bacterium
CTAGCGCCAGATCAATCGGCTCGCAGCGATGAACCCGGCTTGAAATCGCCGCCATTCGATGGCGAAAAACGCGGCGAATATCGTCATCGATGGCGCAAAAGCCCAGGTCTTCTGTATAGGCAATGCGCAAAGTCGAGAGGTCAATCGGCTGAAGAGGCCAGATCTCGCGAGCGCCTGTGGGGTAGGACAAGGGATCGCCGGCATCCAGCCCAGTCATGGCCGACAACAGCAGAGCCATGTCCGCGATGCTGCGCGCCATGGGGCCGACCACAGACAAGGCAGACCATCCCAGCGAGCGGGCGGTATCCGCGACCAGTCCGGCCGAGGGCCGAAGTCCCACAACTCCACACATGGCCGCTGGGATACGAAGCGAGCCGCCCAGATCAGAGCCTGTGGCTAAGGGCAGCATGCCGGTGGCCAGCGCAACCGTCGAGCCGCCGGATGAGCCGCCCGCATTCAGCGTTGGATTGAAGGGATTACCCGTCGCACCCCAGACCGCATTCTGCGTATTGGCACCCGCGCCCATGTCAGGCGTGTTCGTCTTGGCGGTAATGATGGCGCCCGCTTTTCTCAGCCGACTGACCATACTGTGATCGTGCGCGGGTACGTGGTCACGGAACCGGACATTACCGTAGGTGGTGAGCAGACCCGCGGTCTCCTGCAGATCCTTGATTCCGACGGGTATGCCGTGCAGGGGCCCCAGGGCATCACCACGCATCAGCGTATCGCCTGCCTGGCGGGCAGCAACACGGGCCCGCTCAAAGTCAGTCGCCGCCAGCGCATTCGCGGCCGGGTTTACGGTATGGATGCGCGCGATGCACGCATCCAGAATCTCGAGGGGCGACACTGCACGCGCACCGATTAAACGCCGCAACTCCACCGCGCTCAGATCAGCGAGATCCGATGAAAAATGCCCTGCTGCCATGTCCTTCTCCAGTCCCTGCGCGCAGGCACCCATGACCTGCAACGACAGCGCGCATTCTAATGAGACCGAGCATGCGCAGGGGGCCAGGGCAGAAGGGCTCGGCCCATCAATCAGACCGGATGATTCCCGCGCGCAGCGTCAGGCTTAACGCAGCGGTCGTCGATAACCGCCCGGCATGCCCCGAGGCGAGAGCACAAACTGCCACAGCTGGTTGTCGCGTGCGCGGAAGGTTCCTGCGCACACCAGCAGGTAGTAACGCCACATCCGATAAAAGCCCGGCGAATAGCTATGTTGCAGCGAGGGCCACGCCTTTTCGAAGTTGTCGTGCCAGGCCATCAGGGTGGAGTCATAGTCAGCACCGAAGTTATGTACGTCCTCGATCACGAAAAAGGCCTCAGCTGCATCACTGATCTCACCGATCGCAGGCAGGCTGCCGTTGGGGAAAATGTATTTTTCAATCCAGGGGTCTACGCCCAGACCTCGTCGGTTTTTACCGATGGTATGTAAGAGCATCAGACCATCGGGCGCCAGATGACCCGCCGCCGCCGCAAAGAAACTTCGATAGTTTCTGAGACCCACATGCTCAAACATGCCGATCGAGGCAACACGATCGAAACCCTGCACTGACTCAGCACTCAATTCCCGGTAATCAGTGAGCTCGACTTGAATGGGGAATCCCTGCGAGCGTTGCCTGACAAACTCAGCCTGTTCGCGCGATACAGTCAGACCGACGCAGTGTGCGCCGTAGTGCTCAGCGGCATGACGCATCAGCCCTCCCCACCCGCAACCGATGTCGAGCAGTCGCATACCGGGTTGCAGGCCCAGCTTACGACAGACCAGATCGTGCTTGGCCGCTTGCGCCTCATCGAGCGTGCGGGCGTTGGCCCAATAGCCGCAGCTGTAGGCCATAGACGGGCCCAGCATGCACTCAAAAAGCGTGTTGCCCAGATCATAGTGCTCGCGGCCCACCTGCCAGGCGCGACGAATCGACTGAGGGTTACTCAGGCGCGCCTTTAACGCCAGCCAGACAAGACCACGATGCTTGACCTCCCGGTCTAATCGTGCGGACAGCATGCGCGCGATCAGGGCATCGATCTGGCTGCAATCCCACCAACCCTGCTGGTAGCTTTCACCAAGTCCGAGGCTACCCTGGGTCAGAACGCGTGAAAAGAAGTCAGTATGGTGAATCTGCAGGTCCCAGGGGCGTGGCCCGCCGATCTGAATATCGGCGTGCGCCAGCAGATCACCCGCAAGCTGTTCCAGGCGGCTCTTGCTCTCGACGACGGGAGTTCCTGCATGGATCGCTTCTTCAGGGCCCATGTTCATGGCTGATCTCCGCGTGTTGACCCCGGAAATTATCGCGATCCGAAGCCGCCATGAATTGCACAACCTATCCTGAACATGCGGTTCATCAAACACACGTCAAACTCGACATCAGCGTTGTTGTGAGTAGGATCAAACCCTGAACCCTTATCGGAGACCAACATGATTCACGTACTCGCCATGATCACCACCAAACCTGGACTACGCGAACAAGTACTCGAGGCTTTCCGCGCTAATGTTCCGGCCGTGCTTGCTGAAGACGGTTGCATAGAATACGGCGCAGCCATCGACAATCAACCCACAGCCGCCTTTCAGGCCGCTCTGGGACCAGATACTTTCGTCGTCATCGAAAAATGGGCCAGCCTCGACGCTCTGAAGGCGCATGCAGCGGCGCCTCACATGCAGGCCTACGGCGCCCGTACTCGTGACATGGTTGCCAGTAGAGCTATTCACATCCTGTCACCCATCGCATAGCCGTGGTTCAAGGCGATGCGCTCAAGGGCTTGCGTGGCGACTCGCATGAATCCCTCAAACGGACTTAGTGTTTTCCCGTGATTGGGCCAACCGGTCATCCTTGCAACACCGAGATGGGCTAGCATCGATTGAATACGACACCGGACCCACCGGTGCCGACTGTAGCGGAGGGCAGCCCATGTACCGGAAAATTCTGCTCGCATACGACGGATCGGAAGCGGGACGGTCCGCACTGTTCGAGTGTTCGGACGTTGCAGCGCTCGTCAAGGCCGAAATACACCTGATTGCGGTCGTGCAACCGCTGCCGGCCGCCGTTCTGTACGAAGTGGTAGTGGCTGATACACCCGATCTCGCCGACGAGACCCAGCGCTTTCAGCGCGTGCTCGATGAAGGCGTCAAAATTCTGCATGACCGTGGTTATGAATGTACCGGGCATCTGGCGCGCGGCGAACCGGTCGATCAGATCGCCGACGCCGCCCGTCGCCTGGGTGTTGACCTCATCATCGTCGGACACCGCCGGGCTAAGGGCTGGGCTGAGCGCTGGTGGCGCGGATCACTGGGCGCCACACTGATGGACACGGCACCCTGCAGCGTCTTGATCTCGCTGAATCCACCATCGAAAAGCACATAGGCCTGTTGAATAAGTCCGAACTGAGGCCTGCACCGCCCTGAGGACGCCTACACGGACCCAAGCCGTCCATCGGTGGACTCAATGCCATGCTCGGTCACCAGCCAATTCATGGGCAGGTCGTGGGCTTGCGGTCGCAGATCGGGCACCCGCGCGATTGAGTACCCAACCCCCACGGCGATCGGTCGCGGCCGGGCCTGAGCAAGGCTGATGTCGAAAAACCCGGCGCCATAGCCCAGGCGAAAACCACTATCGTCAAAGGCGTTTCCCGGGATTAGCCACAGATCGGGCTCAATGAGCTCACCGTCTGCCGGAAACATCAGGCCCATACGATCGGCGCTTAAGGCTGCGGTCTCATCCCATCTCCGCCATTGCAGGGCCTGGCCGGCACCCAACACCTGCGGCAGGGCTGTGACCACCCCCCGTGATCGCAGCCACGCGCAGACAGGACGCAAGTCATGCTCAGCGCGAAAGGGCCAGCAAGCCCCCACCCGGCATGGATCAAGCCGCTCAAGCAAGAGCTTGAGATGCAGATCGATCTGCTCAGACCAGATCAGACGCTGCTCAAGCGCAATCGACTGACGCTGAGCGATCATCCAGCGCCGAAGCTCGGCCCGCTGCTGGGGAGAAGGGCGTTTATGGGTACCGAACTCGGAACCCTGGATCGACGAGTTCATGACGGACGAGGATAATCACTACAAATCAAACAACACACAACGATAACAAGATGCTGAACCAGGAGGAAGCATGGGTGAGCCAACGGCACCTGCCGCGGTAACCAGGCCGTTGAAATTCCGATCGGCCGTCAAGGGCCGCCGAGCCGATGCGCAGGCACTTGCCGAGATCACTCAACTGTTGGGCGATTCGCCGCGCCGACGTGATCTACTGATTGAGCACCTTCATAAAATTCAGGACCACTTTGGGTACCTGCACAGTCGTCACCTGGTTGCTCTTGCCCAGGAAATGCGCCTGTCGATGGCCGAGGTCTACGAGGTCGCGAGCTTCTATCACCACTTCGATGTCGTACGTGACGGCGAACAGACTCCGGCTAGCCTGACGGTCCGGGTGTGCGAGTCCCTGTCCTGCGCAATGGCGGGGGCCGCTTCGTTACGCGCTGAGCTGGCCGCGCGCCTGGGCCCGGGGGTACGCGTCATCGCCGCGCCCTGCATCGGTCGCTGCGAGCAGGCGCCCGCCGTCACGGTCGGTCAGCACCCATTGCCGCATGCCAATGCCGACAGAGTCTGCCAGCACGTCGAAAGCGCTGCGACGCGGCACCCACCTGCAAAAGATGATTCGCCCTTTGAGCCTTCGAGCTGGCTCACGCCAACCAACACGCCGGGGGCGCTGCAGGATATCGCTCCAGCCTACGCGGGTCTGGACACCTACCAAGAGCAGGGCGGCTATGCGCTGTGGCGAGCCTGCATGCGCGGCGAGCGCGAGGTCGGTGCAGTCATTGCCGAGCTCGAATCCTCGGGCCTGCGCGGGCTGGGTGGGGCAGGTTTCCCCGCCGGCCGCAAATGGCGTACGGTGCGCGAGCAGCCCGGGCCGCGGCTGATCGCCGTCAACATCGATGAGGGCGAACCGGGCACCTTTAAAGATCGGACCTGGCTTGAGCGCGACCCCCATCGCTTTATTGAAGGCCTGCTGATTGCCTCATGGGCCATCGAGGCACAGGCCTGCTATGTCTATTTGCGCGATGAGTACCACGGCTGTCGCGGTCTGCTCGAGCGCGAGCTCGCCCGCCTGCGTGCCGCCCCGCCCTTTGGTCTGCCCCTGCCCGAGATTCACCTTCGTCGTGGCGCGGGCGCCTACATCTGCGGCGAAGAGTCCGCCATGATCGAGTCCATAGAGGGCAAGCGGGGGCTGCCCAGGCTGCGTCCGCCCTACGTGGCCCAGGTGGGTCTTTTTGGTCGCCCCACGCTGGAACACAATCTGGAAACCCTCTACTGGGTGCGTGACATTCTCGAACGAGGGGCTTCCTGGTTCTCAAGTTTCGGGCGTCGTGACCGCCGAGGACTGCGCAGTTTCTCGGTCTCGGGTCGCGTCGTGAAACCCGGTGTACATCTGGCCCCCGCGGGCATCAGCGTGCGCGAACTCATCGACGAGTACTGCGGTGGCATGCAGCCGGGACACACGCTATATGCCTATCTGCCGGGCGGCGCCTCCGGCGGCATTCTCCCCGATTCACTGGCTGATCTGCCGCTTGATTTCGACACGCTGCAACCCTACGGCTGCTTTATCGGATCGGCCGCCGTGATCGTGTTGTCTCAGCATGACCGTGTACTGGATGCAGCCCTCAATATGCTAGGCTTTTTTAGGGATGAGTCCTGCGGACAGTGCACCCCGTGTCGGGTGGGCTCGGCCAAGCTTCATGATTTGCTGCGCCAGATCAGAACGCCGCGCTGGAATGAGGCCCTGGCCCGCGAGTTGGCCGCCACCATGGCTGATGCGTCCATCTGTGGCCTGGGTCAGGCGGCGCCTAACCCCTTGCTAAGCCTCTTGCGTTATTTCCCGCATGAACTTAGCGGAGCTTCAACATGAACGCGCCTGTACCTGCCCACGTAACCGAGATCGAGTTCGAGCTCGACGGCCAACGGCTGAGAGCGCACACGGGCCAAACCATTCTCGAGGCCGCCCGCGCCGCCGGCGTTGCAATCCCTCACCTGTGCTACACGCCAGGTATGCGGCCCGACGGAAACTGTCGGGCCTGCATGGTTGAAATCGAAGGCGAACGGGTCTTGGCCGCGTCGTGCTGCCGCACCGCGCGGGCGGGCATGAAAGTACATGCCGGTAACGACAGAGCCCGCAGTGCCCAGCGCATGGTGCTTGAGCTGCTCTTATCCGATGTCTCGCTGGAAGCACGACAACATGAAGCATCTGAGCTCGTTTACTGGGCCCGATCGCTCAAGGCGCAACCTGACCGATTTCAGCCGCGACCCCAGCCCTTGGCCGATCTGTCCCATCCGGCCATCGCGGTCCGCCTGGACGCCTGCATTCAGTGCACGCGCTGCGTGCGCGCATGCCGTGAAGTGCAGGTTAACGATGTGATCGGAATGGCCCTGCGCGGCGAACATGCCAAGATCAGTTTTGATATCGACGACCCCATGGGTGACTCCACCTGTGTGGGTTGCGGCGAGTGCGTGCAGGCCTGCCCCACCGGAGCCTTGTTACCTGCGGGTCAGCTCGCTGCGCAAGCCGCAGACCGTACGGTTGATTCGGTGTGCCCATATTGCGGAGTGGGCTGTCAGCTGACCTATCACATCAGCGACGAACGCATCGTGAAAGTAGAGGGGCGTCAGGGGCCAGCCAACCAGGGACGCTTATGCGTGAAAGGACGCTACGGGTTTGATTATGTGCATCATCCGCATCGCCTGACCCGGCCGCTGATTCGCCGTACCGATGCGCCCAAGCACAAAGACGCAGCGATCGAGCCCGGCAATTGGCAATCGGTCTTCAGGGAAGCCACCTGGGAGGAGGCGCTGAGCGTCGCCGCAGCCGGGCTGCTGCGTGTGCGTGACCGGGCCCCGGCGCCTGGCCGCGGGGGCGGTCCGAGTGCACTGGCCGGCTTCGGCTCGGCAAAAGGCTCGAACGAAGAGGCTTATCTATTTCAGAAACTGGTGCGCACGGGCTTCGGCAGCAATAATGTCGATCACTGCACTCGGCTGTGTCATGCGTCAAGCGTAGCCGCGCTTATGGAAGGTGTTAATTCAGGCGCGGTGTCCAATCCCGTCAATGACGTCGCGCATGCGGATGTCATCTTTGTGATCGGCGCCAATCCCACCGTGAACCACCCGGTTGCAGCCACCTGGATCAAGAACGCGGTTCGTCGCGGCGCCACCCTGATCGTAGCCGACCCGCGACGCACTGAACTCGCGCGCCATGCAAAGCATGTTCTGCAGTTCAGACCCGATACCGATGTAGCGCTGCTCAACGCGATGCTGCATGTCATCGTCACCGAAAACAGGGTCAATGAAGACTTCGTGCGCGACCGTACCTCAGGCTTTGAGGCTTTACGCGATCGCGTGCGCGCCTACAGCCCCGAAAACATGGCGCCGGTGTGCGGCATCGACGCACAAACCATCCGAACCGTCGCCCGCGCCTACGCCGACAGCCCAGCCTCGATGATTCTCTGGGGCATGGGCGTAAGTCAGCATGTGCATGGCACCGACAACGCACGCTGCCTGATCGCACTGGCCATGGTCACTGGACAGATTGGTCGCCCGGGTACGGGGCTGCATCCCCTACGCGGACAAAACAATGTTCAGGGCGCTTCCGATTCCGGGCTCATCCCCATGGTGTTTCCCGACTATCAGCGCGTGGATAACCCCACCGCAAGGGCACGCTTTGAAGCAGCCTGGAAGACGCCGCTAGACCCTCGCCCCGGCCTCACCGTGGTTGAAATTATCGATGCTGCCCGACGCGGTGATATCCGGGCCATGTATGTCATGGGTGAGAACCCGGCCATGTCAGATCCCGACACTGACCATGCCCGCGAGGCGCTGGCTTCGCTCGAACATCTGGTGGTGCAGGATATTTTTCTGACGGAGACCGCATGGTTTGCTGATGTGGTGCTGCCCGCCAGCGCCTGGCCTGAGAAAGACGGCACCGCCACCAATACCGACCGCATGGTGCAGTTGGGTCGTCAAGCGCTCGAGCCGCCGGGGCAGGCGCGTGCCGATCTCTGGATTATCAATGCGTTGGCCTGTCAGCTGGGGCTTGACTGGCAGTACCAGCATCCGCGCGACGTCTTCAACGAGATGCGCACGGTCATGGATTCGATCGCCGGCATTACCTGGGAGCGACTCGAACGCGAGTCATCGGTGACCTATCCGTGCGTCAGCGAGGGCGAGCCGGGCGAACCCATCATCTTCAAAGATCGTTTTCCCACGGCGGACGGTCGCGCAAAGCTGGTCCCCGCGGATCTGATCGCGGCTGATGAGCAGCCCGACGACCAGTACCCGCTGGTGCTGATCACCGGTAGACAGCTTGAGCACTGGCATACCGGTGCGATGACGCGCAGGGCTGGTGTGCTCGACGCGATTGAACCCGAGCCTACCGCCACGATGCACCCGCTCACAATCGATGCCCTGGGCACTCGCGAGGGTGAACTGGTCACGGTGAGTTCACGCCGGGGCAGTATCAGCCTGTACGCGCGCGCTGACGCGGGCACCCCTCGAGACGCGGTCTTCATTCCATTCTGCTATTACGAGGCAGCGGCCAATCGCTTGACCAATCCGGCGCTTGACCCCATTGGTAAGATCCCTGAGTTCAAGTACTGCGCGGTCCGGGTCGTCCCGGGCGGCACGCCTCCTCAGCGTCTTTCCTACGGGGGCGGTCAGGCCGCGCAACACCTGACGGAGTCCGCTTAATGCCCGTAACACAGATCACACTGCTGCCCGGTTATCCGGAAGAGGCTCGCGAGCGTCTCGTGAAAAATGTCAGCCTGGCCGTCGCATCGGTCATCGATGCCTCTCCAGCCGGCATCACCACCTACGTCAGCGAGGCAGCCACCTATCAGCGCGATGGCGCTGTCCGTCGCCAGGGCGGCGGCTCACTGCCCAACGCCTCAGATCTGGCCCTGGCTTATCTGCAGGCCATGGAAGCCGGCAGACTGGACGAAGCCAATACCCATCTGGGACCCGGATTCATCATGCAGTTTCCGGGCAAGTGGACCATGACCTCGCTTGATGAGTTCGTGCAGCGCAGTCGCGCACGCTATCAATTTGTTGGCAAACACTTTGAGCGGTTTGACGAGTGCTGGGCGGGCGACGTCACTATTGTGTATTGCTTCGGGACCCTGCATGGGCGATGGCTGAGCGGCGAAAGCTTTGAGGGCATCCGCTTTATTGATCGATTTGAGTTCCGCAAGGGTAAGATCACCCGCCAGGATGTCTGGAACGATATCGGCGAGGTCCGCATGGCGGCTGCCCAGGTGCAGGCACAGGTGGCGGCCCCGGCCAACACAAGAGGCTGCACTCCATGAAAAAATCGAATCCGCTTACCCGCCGTGCGGTCTGTACCGCGCTCGTCTTACTGACGGGCGCAGCCTTGCCGGGGGCAGGCTTGCAGGCTCAAGAAGCCTGGCCCACCCGCTCGATCAGCATGGTCATCCCCTTCCCGCCCGGCGGCGTTGCTGACACGGTGGGTCGTCCGGTCGCTGAAGCACTGGGCCGTATTCTGGGTCAGCCTGTGGTGGTCGAAAATAAGGCGGGTGCTGGCGGTGGTATTGGCATGGCGCAGGTGGCCAAGGCCAAACCCGATGGTTACACCCTGCTGATGGCGCTGTCGTCGGTCACCATCCTGCCCGAGGCCGACAAGGTTCTCGAACGCCAGCCGATGTACAGGCTTGACCAGCTGGTGCCCATCGCGCGTTTCACCGCCGACCCCACGGTACTGGTTGTGCGGGCAGAAAGCCCCTGGAAGACACTGGACGAATTCATCGCCTTCGCGCGCAGCAAGCCAGGCTCTCTAACCTTCGGATCGTCGGGCAACTACGGCACCATGCACGTGCCCATGGAAATGCTCAAGCAGTCGTCGGCTACGTTCATGGTTCACGTGCCCTACACGGGTGCCGGCCCCGCCGTCATCGGCCTTCTAGGCAGCCAGGTTGATGCCTTGGCTACCGGACCGGCCACGGTCGTGCAGCATATTCGCGCGGGCAGGCTGCGCGCGCTGGCGCACTGGGGTGATGGGCGACTGACGTCTCTACCCGACGTGCCCAGTCTGTCTGAGCGCGGTCAGCGGGTTACGTTTTCGCAGTGGTCAGGCCTTTTCGTGCCAGCCGGTACGCCCGAGGCGGTCATCAACCGCCTTCGCACAGCCGCTCAGCAGGCGGCTCAGGACGACAGGGTGCTGCGTACCATCGGCACGGCTGGCTCGCCCATGCAATATCAAGATGCACCCGAATTCGCCGAGTTTGTTCGTAAAGATGCTGCAATCATGGCTGAAGTCGTCAAACGAATCGGCAAGCAATAAGCGGAGAACCCCTAATGCAAACCAGCAGTCAGACCCTGAATCTGTCCCGCCTACAACTGCACGTCGTCAGCGCCGGCGAGGGGGTACCCGTTGTCATGTTGCATGGCTGGCCGCAGACGCACCATGAATGGCGGGGCTTCATCCCTCTGCTCGGCAAACGCTATCGCCTCATCATGCCCGACCTGCCAGGCCTGGGTGACAGCACGCCAGTACGCTCTGGCGCCTACGACAAGCGCAGCGTCGGTCAGGACCTCGCCGAGATGTGCGAGGCGATGGGTCTGCGCGATTTTCATCTGGTGGGACACGACTGGGGTGGCCCCAGCGCCTTCGGTCTGGCCGCGGCACGGCCCCAGTTTTTGCGTAGTCTCAGCCTGATTGATGTCACTGTGCCTGGCATAGGCCCTGACTTCTCGCAGGGTGGACGTCGCTGGCACCATGCCTTCCACATGACGCCCGACTTACCCGAGGTGCTTGTCAAGGGACGTGAGCGCGAATACCTGTCCTGGTTTTATAGGGAGTTTTCCTGGCGCAAAGAGGCCATTACCGACGCCGACATTGATGAATACGTGCGCTGCTACAGTAAGCCGGGCGGTCTCACCGCAGGCTTTGGTTACTACCGTGCCATTCCGCAAGACCGCGAGGACAACGCGGCCCTGCTCGCCTCAGGCTTCAGGCTGAATATGCCGGTGCTGGCTTTGGGTGGCGCCCGCCCCGAGGCACGCGGACGCGGACTCGAACCGCTTGAGTCACTGCGCATAATCGCTGACAAAATCGAAGGCGGCGAAGTACCCGACAGCGGTCATTTCGTCCCGGAAGAGCAGACCGAATGGCTGGCCGATCGCCTGCTGACTTTTTTCAGCAGCGTCGATGCCGGCCATGGCAAGCGCTAAGGTGCGCTGTCGTCGGTTCCACCTCTGCGAACGCTAAAGTGCGCTGCATTCGGGTAGACCTGCAGACGCGCTAAAGTGCGCTGCATTGGGGTCGACCTCCTTTAAACGCCCTTCACTAAACAAAGCCTCCGCCTCATCCAAGCAAACCCATGCGCCGCCTCATCATTGAAATCGTTCTCGGAGTGATTGCCGCTGCCGGCCTGGGGCTTGGCTATTGGCAGTGGCAGTCTGGTGGCGCGGCGCGCGATCAGGTCGCAGCGCTGACCAAACAAATCGACACGCTTAAACTGCAGCATGCTACGCAAAGCGCCGAGCGGGCCAACGCGGCAGCCAAGCAAATTGAGTCGCTGACAGGGCAGGTGACGGCGCTCACGGCCGAGCGCAACAGCCTCAACGAAAAGCTGGCGCCGATCAGTCAGAAGGCTGCCGATTACGATGCAGCTAAGGCTGCGTTGTCCAGTGGCGTGGCCCTGCAAGACCTGGAAGCCGCTGCACGCACTGCCAACCCGCCCTCGGCAGACCGCATGCTGGCAATTGGCGCCATGCGCATGATGATGCGCGGTAAGGACGACCCTGAGGCGCGCAACGCGTTCCAAAAGGCGCTTGAGTTGGCCGACTGGTCGTCGCGCCTTCGAGCGGTATGCGCAGCCCAGGCGGGCTTGCGGGCGATCGGACAAAACATCACGCCCCTCAAAGATTGCGACAATCTGCCCGCACAGGCGCCCGCCAACGGTGTGGCCTTGCCACCGGGCTCAACGGCTCAGCCCGCAGCCGCTGCGGCCGGTGCTGCGCAGCCAGGCCGTCCCGGCGCAGCCCCTGCAGGCGGCGCCGGTCAGCGTCCGCCTGGGCGCTGATACCGCACCGAGTACGGTCTTCACGGTGGCCACTCGTGGCACCATAAGCGCTTTTGCACGCTGATCTGTCGTGAAGCACCTTTTATCCGCCAGACGGCGGACACGCAGTGACAACCACTGAAAATAAGCCGGGCCCGTTTCCGGTGAACGTCATCGGTTTGTCCTTCGAGGTCGAAGAATCCTCGCCGTTGCGCAACGACGCTCGTACCGGCGCCGATACCCTGCTGCTATCGCAGCCGGACACCACAGGTGGCGCGTCATCCGTTGCCCGGGCCGGTCGCCTGGACTCAGCATCCGATATCGACTGGTACCGGGTCAGCGCACAGGGTCCTTTTGGTATTCACGAGCGAATCTGGGTCAGCCTCGATACGGCCAGCGATAGCCGCTGGTTTGACCGTCACGAGGTCGTGATACAGACGCCCAACGGCTATGTCCTTCAGCAGGCACGTAGCGGCAACGACCTGATCCTCGAACTTCGCGCCAGTGACACCGTGGTCGACGCGGGCACTCAACGAGCCGAGTTCTACATACAAATTTTATCGGTGGCAGACACCGATCATGCGCATCGAACGGACCCCTATCGACTGCTCATCGAACGACGCAGCACAGCCGCTGAAACCATCCCGGTCGAGCCCATGTCCATGGCCAGCCCGGTCACGCTGGTGGGCACAACCGCGCGCATCGCAGCTTACCGGGCAGACCTTGTCTATGCCATGGCCGTTGAGTCTGCCGATGAACTGCTGGTCGCAGGCCTGAGCGGCGACGCCTTGGGCGGTACGCTGGTGCGCCTGACAGGCGTAACGAGTCTTGAACTGCTCGATCAGACCGTGCCCCTTCTATCGACAGGCGCTGCTTTGGGGGACTCGCCACCCTTAACCGGCCCGGGAGACTCATCGCTTACGGCGGGCGCCAGCCCGAGCGATTCATCGCTTACGACGAACGCTGGCCCGAGCGATTCATCGGTTACGACGGGCGCTGGCCCGAGCGATTCATCAACCTCGACCATCCCAGCGCAAATTCTGTCACCTCTGGCCTGGCGTCATCACAGCCCGAGCGGTCTAGGCGACGGATTTGATCAGGGCTATGGCCCCATCACCCGCATCATCACCGATCCCGGACTCGGCAGACTCGATTTGAGCACGGCGGGCTTAACCGCAAGCCCAGTCAGCCTGAGCTCTGTTGACGCCCCGATATCTGGGCCTGCCAACGCCGCGACGGCTGGGCCTGCCAACGCGGCGACAGTTGCTCTTGCCAACGCGGCGACAGTTGCTCCGGCCAACGCCGCAACGGTTGCTCCGGCCAACGCGGCGACAGTTGCTCCCGCCGATGCCGCAACGGTTGCTCCTGCCGATGCCCGGCTGGGCAGTATCTCAGGCCTGGCGGCCTTTCGCGCGGATTCAAACTTTGCGGGCGTCGCGGGCGAGCACAGTACCGTAGTCATCATTGACTCTGGCATCGATCTTGACCATCCCGCACTTGCTGGCGGACGAATCCTGTACAGCTACGATTTCAGCGGTCGCAACGACAGCGATGCCAACGACTTCACCGGCCACGGCACCCATGTGGCTGGAATCATCGCTTCAGGCGATGGCACTTTCCCGGGTGTAGCACCGGGCGCGCGTCTGATCGTGCTCAAGGCACTGGGCGACGACGGCGGCGGCAATGCCTATGACCTGCGCGAGGCCATCGAATGGACACTGGCCAACCGCGACCGCTATGACATCAACGTGGTCAACCTGTCGCTGGGGTTTGGTGAATTTCATACTGACGCGAGCACGGGCTTTCTAAGCAGCCCGCTGCGCGCGCTTGCCCAGTCGGGTGTCATCATCGTCGCGGCTGCCGGTAACCAGTACGTCAGCAAACTGCAAGCCGAGCGACAGGGCGTGAACTACCCAGCCGCAGACCCGGCCGTTATCGGCGTGGGTGCCAGCTGGTCTGACCCCGCTGAGCTTGACCAGGTGCTACCGGCCAGCACCGACGCTTTCAGAGATCAGTCGGCTGGCGTCATACAGCCTGGCAAGAGCGATGCCATTGCACTGTTCTCACAGCGTGATGGCGGGGAACAGGCGCTCTCCGATGTGTTCGCGCCCGGCGTCCATATTTTATCCGCCGATGCACAGGGCGGCTTCACGCAGGTGCTCAGCGGCACCAGTATGGCCGCAGCCCAGATCAGCGGCATCGCCGCACTGGCCCAGTCGCTTGCCCATGAACGACTGGGCAGACGACTGATGCCTGGCGAGTTTTTGCGGTTGCTCGAGCAGACGGCCGACCCCATTGAGGACAGCGAAACCAGTACGGGCGACGGCAGCGAAATCGATAACACCGGGATCAGCTTTCCACGCGTCAACGTACACGCCCTCGCCCGCGCCATCGATTCGATGTCGATCGCCAGTCCCGAATCGGCATCCGACCCATCCATCACAATTGCAGCGACCAGTTCCACCGCCGCCACTGCCACCACCGCCACTGCAACCACCACCACCGCCACCGCCACCACCACCACCACCACTGCCACCACCGCCAGCGCGGCTGACTTCACTCTGCTGCGCGCCGATGACTGGATCATTGGCACGCCCTTGGCTGAACGCTTATGGGGCGGTGAAGGCCACGACCGTCTGCAGGGCGCAGGTGGTGACGACTCTCTGATCGGCGGTGACGGTGATGACTGGCTGCAGCCGGGCCTTACCGGTTCAAACTGGCTGGATGGTGGTGTGGGCCGTGATCGGGTGCTCTACGCAGGCCCGCGAGCCCACTATCAGATCGCGACCGAGGGACGGATTACGCTCGTTCGTACCGCTCATGGAACTGAGCACCTGCTACTGGATGTCGAGACACTTCAGTTTTCAGACCAAACGCTGTCGCTGACAGCGCTTCAATCAGGCACCGGGCAATCATGGCCGGATGTGAACAACAGCCTGAGGTCACGTCTGCCTGAACTGGCCATACTGGCAGAGGGGCAGCCCGCGCGGCCGGGCGCGGTAGCCCTGGCCGCTTTTCAGCCAGAGTCTTTTGCAGTTTTGGCCGACGCCATAGCCCGCGATGAGCAGCAGGCCCTGCTCGACCCCGCACGTCTCTTTGAATCCGCGTCGGGCGTCCTGGCTGAACAATCCGCACTCGAACTCAAAACCCGAGGCGGTATGCGCCGGCTGAACGAGGGCCGCTTTGTGGTGCGCTTCGATCCCGAGCAGGCTTCTTTTAACGGCGGGGACATTTCGGTATCGCCAGGCTGGGCCGTCCAGGCGGCTGTTGGCCGAAATGCGCAGGGAGACCCCCTGGGCGAAGTCATCGTATCGATCCGCCGCGATCAAACCAGCGCGCCCCTGCCCCATGACGAAGCGGCAGAAAGCCTGTTTTCGATTCGCCTGACCCCACAGTGGTCAGCGCTCACCACAGGAAGCATTCAAAGCGTCTCTGTGATGGTGGAGTCCTTCGTTGACACGGCGGGCTTTAATTACCTGCATGCGCCGCTCGCGGCATCCCCCGCAGACCCTTCAAATTCAGGGTCGCCCACAACGCCGCCCCAGCCCACAACGCCGCCCCAGCCCACCACCACTGCTCTTCTGCACTTGCCACCCAAAGACCTGCCAAGCGCTGGCCGGGAAGGCGTCACGGGCAAGATCAATCTGGTAGGACGCGCCCGACAGCAAGACGCTTTGCTGATCAACGAAGATCTGCTGGATGCAGCCACTCAAGAACCGCTTGGCAACCGTGGGCTGCGGGTTCAGTGGTTTGAGTTACGCGCAGGCCTGCCCGTAGCCATCCCCGGCGCCAGCGATTCAAGCTTTACGCCGACCCAGGCGCAGGTGGGACTATCGGTGGGCGCCAGACTCGAGTTCGGTCAGGGCGATGCTACGCGCACCGTTTACTCGCCCTGGACTGAGCCAGTCGCCAATTTCAATGACTCACCGACGGGCGAGCTTCGCCTCTCCGGCCTGCCTCGTCTGGGCGAACGCCTGACGGCTTTTAATACGGTCACTGATACCGATGGCATCCCCCAGGCTGGGCCTGGTTCACCCAAGATTCAATGGTTCGCCGATGGCGAGGCCATCAGCGGTGCTATCGGAAACAGTCTTCTCCTGACGCGGTCGCAGTTGGGTCGACCCATCCACGCGCGTCTTGACTACGTCGACCATTTCGGGGCGCGAGAGCAGGTCGATAGCGATCCCAGCCTGCGGGTGGCTGCGATCGACGGGATGGATCCGGAACTGTCGCTGGTGGTTCGCAGCCTCAGTGGCGTGGCCGGCGACGGTAACGGTGACGGCATCCCCGACCTGCGGCAGAGTAATGTCCTATCAGCGCCTGTGCGTTTGGTCGGCGGGGACAGCGCTCAGACCTATGTCACCCTGGTCGCCGACTCCAGATCCGGTAAAACGGCTAGCGACTCGGCCCTTCAGGTGACGGGCTTCTCCCAGACCCTCGAGACTCTGGACACGACGCCGGCCGCCATGAATACTCCGCTCGGCCAGATCAGCTTCACGGCACAGCTGGACGCCATGGGCAAGACCGAGCAGTTCAGCCTTTATGTTCAGGACGCTCGGGTCAACGGTTACTGGAAGAAGGACGCCTCCGGAAC
Organism: Pseudomonadota bacterium; assembly: GCA_039800325.1. Taxonomy (GTDB): domain Bacteria; phylum Pseudomonadota; class Gammaproteobacteria; order Burkholderiales; family Burkholderiaceae_E; genus SYIM01. The sequence goes on from JBDLQY010000225.1 coordinate 16,643, forward strand.
CTGGGTCAACCTGGCCAGCCCCGCGTTCGGCGGCCTGACCTCGATCGAAGGCGGAAAAACCCGGCTTGACTTCAAGATTCGCGATGGCGATTGGCCTTTTGATGCCGACGGGATGGTCAATGGCGTCATTCAAGACCCGGGACTGCCGGCGCTGATGGCGCAGAGCGTGACCCTTTATCTTCCCTCAAGCGTGTCAAGCGGCCTTTGGTTCTAGGTCTGGCGGCGTTAGGCACGGGGGCCTGATCGTGGAAATCATCACAGTCAGAACCGAATTTCTGCGCGTACGATCGATCGGGTTTATTGAGTGCGCGCTTTGCCTCATCACAGGCGCCCGCCAAGCACTGTCCCTGCAACCCGTTTCCCCTATAAATCATGCACTTGGCCAACGAGTTCGCCAGCCGTCTGATGACCGCCTTCACCCCCGAGCTCACCATCGGTCTGGCCCTCGCCTTCACGACCTGCGCGATCTGCCTCGCCTGGCTGGCCCGCCGGGGTCATGCCCTGGGCCTGCTTGATAGACCGGGCGGGCGCAAGCAGCACGCGGCACCCACGCCCCGCGTCGGCGGGCTGGCCATGGCGGCCGGCCTGGGGCTGGCCGGGGTGTGGATGGGGGCGTGGACGGGAGCGTGGGCTGGCATCCGGGCAGACACCTGGCCCTCAACAGGCTGGATCTGCGCGGGCTTTGCCGCCACACTCCTGCTCGGACTGCTGGATGATCGCCAGGGCCTCTCCGCACGGGGCAAGTTCATCACCCAGGTACTCATCGCCGGCTGCACGCTGGCCCCCGCGGGTTTGCTGCTCGCCCACCTGGGTGAATGGCTGCCCGGCTGGCAACCCAGGTTGGTCTGGTTGGCCCTGCCAGTGACGGTCTTCGGCGTGGTCAGCGTGATGAATGCCCTAAACATGGCCGATGGGGTTGATGGTCTGGCCGGCGGCCTGTCAGTCGCCGCCTTTACCGGCCTTGGCCTGACGGCCGCCCATGCCGGCAACCAGTCAGCCTTCCAGACGAGCGCCCTCAGCATCGCGGTTCTGGCTGGTTTTCTGGTCTTCAACCTGCGGTTTTCCGCCAGACCTGCGCGCGTATTCATGGGCGATGCGGGCAGTCTGTCGCTGGGCTACCTGATCGCCACCGTCGCGCTCTGGCTCTGTGTCAGCCCCACAAATCCGGTGCCACCGGCGGTTGTACTGTGGTCGGTCGCCTTACCCCTGATCGACGGTCTGGCCGTCATCGTAGGGCGCTATCGGGCAAACAGGAGTCTGACCAGTCCCGGACGTGACCATCTTCATCACCGACTACTTGATCAAGGGTTCAGCGTTAACCAGGTGGTGCTGATCGAGGTCAGTCTCGGTCTGGCGGGGTCAGTGGGCGCCCTGGCAGCCTGGCGCCACGGGTTACCGACCTGGTTGCTCACCGTTGCATTCCTGGTCACAGCGCTCGGTTATTCGGTCAAACGATCAACCCCGGCTCGGCACGAGCGCCAGCGCCCGGTAATACCGCAGCCCATCTACCGTTCATCGGTTCGCCGGGCAGCCCCGCCAGAACCCGCGCCCGCCCTTGCGCACAAGCCGCTTACCCCTCGTTCGGGGCTATTCTGATGCTCCCAAAGCAATGGCTTGGGCGGTGTCGTCGTGACTGGCGACCGCCGATCGAGGAAAAAAATCCCGTCGATTTCTTTCAGGACGCCCCCGAGTCGTAGATAATGCGATTTGAGCCAAACCGGTATCGAAATCGCACTACTCGACCGAATCCCCGTTATCTCCGCACCAGGGTCTACCAATGAGCACAAAAGGCACGGAAAACAGCAAGCGCGCCCAATCCCGCAAATCCAACAAGCTCGATCCGCAACTGGTGCAGGGTGAGCTAGCGCTTGACCCACAGGTGGCCGGCAATCCCGCCGGACCCCGTCAGCCGGTCGCAGCGGCCAAGCCCGCCACCCGCCGCAAGCGCGAAGACGAAGATGAAACGCTAGCCAGCGCTACCGCTGAAGATTCTGCGCAGGCCATTGAGGCGGCCGATTCGTCCACCGATGACGCCACCGGCTTCAGCCTGGTTGAGCTGGCTCAGGCCGCACAAACCGCCACGGCGACAGACGCTGCTGCCGCGACGGGGGCTGCGGCGGCCCTGACAACACCCACGGCGGGCGTCCTCATTGGCGCCGGTCTTTTCACCTTGTTTGTGGCTAATCGGTCTGCCAAGGGCAGTCCGGTACCAACCGCATCAGGCGTCGCGCTCGACGGTTACCTCGCCAACGCTCTGGTGTGGCGCGACAAAAACAACAACGGCCAGTGGGATACGGGCGAAGACTATGCCTTCACTGACGCCAACGGGGCGTTCAGTGGTCTTACCGGCGACACCGGTGTCATTCTGCGTGCAGCGCCCCTTACAGATGCCCTGCGCGCTGCGCTTACCGGCGAGCCGGCGGGCAAATCTCTGGACATCGCCACCGGTGATGAATTCTGGGGTGTTTTGTCGGCGCCTGGCGCGGCCAAAGTCATCTCCCCGCTCACCACCATGCTGGTGGCGGTAAATAACGATGCGGTCAAGGTCGCCGCGATTAAAGCGGCGCTAAAAATTCCGTCGTCTGTCGATCTCACCAATTTTGACCCGCTGGCCGTTCTGTCGTTCGGCAACCCCTCGGCTGCTGATGTGCAAACCGCCATCACGGTTCAGAAGGCGTCACTGCAAGTCGCCAACATCATGATTGTGGCGATTGAGGCTGTTCAGGCTCTCAATCCGTCGGCTTCTGTCGTTAAGATCATCGATTCGGTCGCAGCCAGCCTGGCCTCGGCTAGCGCATTGAATGAAACCAGCATTGCCGCCGCTCTCGGCAAGGCCGCGCAGGCCGGCGACGTTGCCCTTGATGCGGCGGCAATAACGGCGATCTCCAGGGCGCTGAATCAGGCTAACGTTGAGCTTGACGGCCGTGTCAGCGCCGCCGTCACCACACCACAGGAAGCCTTGCGTGAACTCACCGAAGGCGTGGGTATTCAAATTGTGGTCATTGATGACCTCGCCCTCATGGCAGCCAAAGTCGCTGCTGTGCCCAGCCTGGCCCTTGAAAACCCGGCAGCTCCCTACACCGGCGACAGCATGTCTGAAAAGCTGGCTATCGCCCTTGAGGCGGTAGGCAGTGTCTTGGCGCGCAGCAGCAGTCGCCTGATGGCTGCTGATGACTATGAAATGCTGTTTGGCGGCTCTGGCAACTGGAAGGCCGCCTCGGGCAACGCGCTCAGCAACGACCTCTCGACGACCGCATTCGGCCTCAGGCTTAGCAGTGCCAAGCAGGGCGAAGCCTCGTCCAGCGCAAGCACGCAAACCGTTACCGCTGAGGGCATTACGCTCAAGGGAACTTACGGTTCGCTGTCACTGAAAGAAAACGGCGACTACGTCTACACGGTTACCGACGCCAACGCGCTCAAAGACAAGCTAGCCAAAGATACGTTTACCTATACCGTCAGCGGCGCGGGCGGTACTGCCACCGGCAGTATCGTGGTGAATCTCGATGGCCGCAATGCGGCGCCCATCGTCGAGGTTGTTAATGCCAGCGCGCAGGAGGCCGGTTATCAGGTTGCGGCGGCCGACCCGGCGAAGATCGATCTGCTGGGTGCCGCCACTGACCGCGACGGCGACACGCTGTCAGTCGTCGGACTTACGCTGCAGGGCAAGTACGGAACCCTTACGCTCAACCCCGATAAGTCATACAAGTACACACTTGACCAGACCAATGCCGCAGTCAACAAGCTCGATTCAGGGCAGCGTCTGACCGAAACCTTCGAATTCGGTATTTCCGATGGTTACATTCCGTCGGGTCAAACGCAGGCGCGGTCCACCAAATCGGTGTTGGTCATCACCATCAATGGCACGAATGATGCGCCAACTCTGGCGACGCCGCTCTCCAATCAGACGGCCGAGGAAAGCCAGTCCAGTTTATTTACGTACACAGTCGGAGCCGGTGCATTCACCGATCCTGAGGGTCACTCTTTAAGCTACTCCGTCAGCGCAACCCGTGATGGGAAGGCCTTTGCGCTCGACGGCAGCACCTGGCTGAAGGTAAACACCAGTAACCTGAGCTTTAGCGGCAAGGTGGGCGACAGCGACGCCGGTTCGTATGTCATCACTATCAGTGCCACTGACTCCAAAGGTGCCGTCAGTTCCCAAGCGTTCACGCTGACGGTAGCCGCCACTGACACCATTACCGCAACCGACGGTTATCTGGCTGACGCGCTGGTCTGGCGAGATATCAACGGTAACTTCGTTTGGGACTCCAACGAACCCTCGACCCGAACTAATGCGTTTGGCTTGGCCCCCCCTTTGGCGGGGTCCGGAACTGTCCGAGTCGCTGGCTGGGATTTCGACGGAACGCTCACCAAAGACATCTCCACGGGTACGGTATTCGCCGGCGTGTTGAGTTCGCCATCAGGTACAAATCTGGTGACCCCGCTGACAACATTGCTCGCAACCGCGAGCGACCCCGTGGCTGCACAGGGTAGCCTGTTGAAGGCGCTCGGCATTACTTCGCCGATTAACCTTCTTACCTTCGACCCCTTGGCGTCGGCAGCCGCCGGTAAAAACCTCGCAACTGCCCTGGAAGTACAAAAGGTCAGCATCCAGGTAGCTAACCTTCTTCGTATCGTGGCAGACGCTACCGATGCTGTGGCGGGCACTGACCCCTCGGCTAATTTGCTGATCTCAAAAGCGGTGAATGCGGTGGCCGCCAACCTGATGCAGTCTGCTCAGACTCGAAGCGTTGCGAACCAGGCCTTGCCGCTTGACAACGTTGCGGTCATCAAGTCGGCGCTGGGCGCCATTACTAACGCGTTTGACGGTACTTCGGATATTCGAACCAAGCTCACCAGCTTATTTACTGGAGAGTCATTGCAGCTAGTTGCTGACTCTGTCACTCAGGTCAATGCCCGAATCGAAAGCATTATTGACGACGCCATTAGTAAAGGGGTCGGCGACGCCGCCAGCGCAGCAGCGCAACTAACCAAGGCAATTGCCGCACAAATTGTTTTGCAGGAGTTTCTAAGCCCAGCTATCCAAGCCGCTGTCGCGGTCGGTGCAAGTGGCGCAGTAACAACTGGGGCCTTTTCCTATTTTACCAACAACTTCGACAAACTGGCGATCGTTGCTGTCAGCAAAGTTGGGCAGCTCTACTCGGTCAAGCTTACTGATGACTCGATTGCAGCGCTCGACGACAACGACAGGGTTGGAAGCACCATCCCGCGTGAGCTGCGTGAAATCTCTGGCGAACTCATTAAAGATGATGTGTTCCCAGAAGGCATCAACGAAGCCAGTAAAGCGGTCATCGGCGCTCGGGTAGGAAACGAAGCGAGCCTCGGTAGCTTCACGCCCATTACTACCTCTACTGCATTGAATGGAACTTACGGCACTCTCACGTTAAACCGAAACGGAAGCTACACGTACAAGTCAAATCAAACGCTTGATCAAGTTAACGCTTACGTTACACAAAATAGCGGCAAATATCCGACTGATATCTTCACGTACAAAGTTGCTGCAACCAAGGGGTCTGCAACACTTGAAGATACAGCCACTCTGACCATCACCGTTGACGGTCTCAACTTCGTTGCTAATTCCCAGTTGGTTGGGGCGGCGGTTGTTGAAAATTCCCAACAGGGCGGTCAGGTCGAGGGGTCCGTCAGCGGAAACCTCCTAGCCGATACGAAAGATTTCGACGGTGACCAGCTGTTTGTTACGTCCATAAATAAAGGGGATGTGGCGGATGCTCCTACCGGATCTGGATTTTTGGAAGGTAACGACTCGGTCACTGGCAAATACGGCACGCTAACCGTCAATCGTTCAACGGGCGATTACACCTACGTGCTCTCGGCCGACAGGGTCGACGTTCTTGCCGCAGGGGTTTCCGAGAAAGACTATTTTTTCTACGGCGTCACGGACGACAAAAATTCGGTCCGGCCCGCGAATGAAAAACGTACTGTTGTCAGCCAGTTGGTGATCACAATTACCGGGCAGAACGACACAGCGCGCATGCTCGTCGACCGCGACCGCGACGGCGACTTCGACGGCACCGACGGCACCGGTTCTATATCAGTGCCAGAGCATTCCAACTCGCTAGTGGTAACCAAGTTCT
>JBDLQY010000226.1:0-32300 GCA_039800325.1 Pseudomonadota bacterium
GGGCGATTCGATCGCCCCGTGCACCAGCCAAACCCGCACGCATAAACTCGACCGTAGCCGCTTTTAGAATTCGGGCTCGGGTGGCCTGCGCATCACGCCGGCGTCCAGGCCGAGCCTGACCCGTCTCGCGCGGTGGCCGCGCCCCGGCAGTCGATTCGCGCGGCATCAAGGTGACGACAGCGATTAGTGCGACACCGTCGGGACCTCAACCGCAGGCGGCGTGTTGCGGCTGCGCTGGCAACGCACCAGCCCATCGATCATGACCATGCCCACCCCGGGAATATCGCCCAACCGGACACTGTCGAGGAGATCGCGTCCGGCAGAATGCTGGGCCTTATCCATGAAGACAAAGTCAGCGGGTCGACCGACTTCCAGAAGGCCCTGCGCAAGCTGGCGCATCCGAGCGATGTTGCCAGTCGCGAAGCCGAACACGATTTCAGCGGGGATGTCAGCCATGCTGGAGATGAGCGCAATAAGCCGCAACATGCCCAATGGCTGTACTCCGGACCCGGCCGGCGCATCCGTGCCCAGAATGACCCGATGGGGACACTTGAGCTCAACAGCATGTCGCGCGGTCAGGATGGCGATGCGCTCGTTGCCGTTGTGTACGATTTCAAGTGCACGGGTGCTCTGCTCACACAGCTTACAGACCGCCTTGTAGGGCAGCGAGGTATGCCCACCGTTGATGTGCCCGATGATATCGGCGTCAGCCTCGAGCACGACCGATTCATCGATCAGCCCCGAACCTGGGATTGAGGGTCCACCCGTATGAATGGTGCTTTGAATGCCATGCTTACGCGCCCAGCTCACCATGCGCGCGGCCTCGTCGCCAGCCTTCACCGAGCCCAGCCCGATCTCGCCGAGCAGGCGCACGCCGGCCGCAGCCAGGTCGGCAAAATCCTGCTCGACCATTCCTTTCTCAATCACAGGCGCGCCCGCCAGAACCTTGACGCCGCCGCCCACGCCGGCAGAACGCATGCCATCGAAGGCGCGCTGCGCGGTAATGGCCAGGGCCTTGAGACCGACAATGTCTTTGGGACGTCCGGGTAAGTGCACTTCGCCGGCCGAAATCATGGTGGTGACGCCACCATGCATGCATGACTCGATCCAGCCCAGTTGATTCTGCCGCGGCGTCCAGTCACCAAAGACGGGATGCGTGTGAGAGTCAATGAGTCCGGGCGCCAATGCGGTTCCCCGACAGTCAATGATCGTACGCGCCTGCGCGGTGTCGCAGTCAGCCTCACGTCCAATCGCCGTGATGACACCGTCATGAACAACGATGGTGTCGGCATCCAGAATGGGCTTGTCGATGTCGCCCGACAGCATGAGCCCCACGCGACGGATGACAACCTTTCCCGATTTTTCAAGTGCTGCTGCAACGGCCATGATTTATCCTCCCGGGACCACGCACTCAGCGCAGTCCATCCTCACCCTTGATCTCGTGCTTTTGCAGCCCGCCAATTCGGGCCAGAGGCCGACCACTGTCGGTGACAGCGACCGCCACCAGAATTTCGCCTGCCCTGGGCGCATCCGAAATATGCGCCTCGATCGCATCGAAGTGGCTGCGGACATAGGCGGCATCTTTATGGCCCAGCGGCACATCGATGGGCGTACCTGGTCCACCCTGCTTTTTAGCCGATGGCACCAGCGCCGCACCTTTATGAACAGCTTTACGAAGCGGGGCTCCCAGCTTGGGATGCAGGATGGCGGCCGCATGCTCAAGCTCACCGGCCTCACCCACAATGGCAGCCTTGCCGTAGCTTTCGGCGCGGTCGGGTGAAATGCCCAAGGCCTGCACGCAGCGCTCGCCCAAGAGGCCGCCCAGCTCTTCGCCGATGTTGACCAGTTCATCAAGCGACTCGCTAAAGCGCCCGGCATAGGGGTTGGCAATCACCGCCATGGCCAGGGCGCGCCGGGTGGGCGGTGATACGGTCCGACCCATTTCTTTGTGCACCTCATCGACCACGACCACCAGCTTGCGAATATCGGCTGTCAACTTATGTCTCCTTCATCGATGAAACGACGCGTATGTAACGCGGATCGTCATTGCCTTTAATGGATGTCCCGCGCTCAGCGCAGACCATCCTCGCCTTTAATCTGGTCGGCCCTGAGACCCGCCACCCGCTCATGGACCCGCGCACCGGTACTCATCACCAGGATGTAAACCAGTTCGTCCGATTTCGGTGAACCGGGCACGCTGACCTCCATCGCATCGAAATGGCTGCGCACATAGCTCGCGTTGATATGCGTCAGCGGCACGTCAAGTCGCGCGCCTGGACCTCCCACCTTTTTGGTGGACGGCACAATCGCCTTGGCATTGCCCCCCTTGACGCCATCCTTCCAGCCCAGCAGTTCGCGCATTGCATAACCGCCGGGCACATGCCAGAGCGCACCATGCTCGAGTTCACCCGCCGCACCGACGATGGCGCCCTTGCCGTAACCCTGAATAGCCTCAGGCGCCACACCCATCGCCGCCAGCAGCGTGCGGCTCATCTGTAGTCCCAGCGGATTCAGCGCTTCCATCATGGGCACAATGTTGGGTTCGTAGCGCCCGGCGTAGGGATTGGTAATGACGGCGGCCACGGCACCCCTTAGCAGCGGCTTGGGCGGCGGCGGCCCGAACTCATGCCGGATCTCTTCAATCTGGGTCCATACACGTCGGATATCGATCATGCTGAAAAACTCCTTCAAACCGCGAGATACTGGGCGCGGACTTCGTCGTTAGCCTGCAGTTCGGCCATGCTGCCATCGAAACGAATTCGGCCCTTCTCGATGATGTAGGCGCGGTCGCCCACCTGCTGGGCGAAATGCAAATTTTGCTCGGATAGCAACACGGCCACGCCCTGTCGCTTAAGCTCGCCAATGGCGGCTGCCATCTGGTCAACAATAACCGGAGCGACACCTTCAGATGGCTCATCCAGCAAAATGCAGGCGGGATTACCCATCAGGGTACGAGCAATGGTGAGCATCTGTTGTTCACCCCCCGACATGCGCCCGCCCGGACGATCAGGCATCTCGGCCAGATTGGGAAACAGTCGTCCGATGCGAGCGAAATCCCAAAGCGGCACACCAGGCCTGACTGGCTGGCGACCAACCTCGAGGTTCTCAAGTACCGTCAATTCGGTGAAGATGCGGCGCTCTTCAGGCACATAGCCCAGGCCCAGACGCGCAATCTCGAACGGGGCCAGACGCTCAATTGCTCGCCCCTGAAAACGCACCTGCCCCTGGCGCGGACGCACCAGCCCACAGATGGATTTAAGCGTGGTCGATTTGCCAGCACCGTTACGGCCCAACAGCACCACCACCTCGCCGGCGCGAACCTCCAGGGCGACATCAAACAAAATGTGGGCCTGGCCGTAAAACGCGTGCAGACCGCTTACGCTGAGCATCGCTTCGCCAGCAACTTTGCCAGACTCGGTCGTCGATGGTGTATTCATGCTGTCAAGCCGGTTCCTGTAAACAACCGATCTGTAGGTCAATGGTCAGCGCGCGAGCCCAGATACACGCGCTGCACTTCCTCGTTAGCCCGCACCTCGGCGGGTTTGCCCTGGGCGATGAGACCTCCGCGATTAAGCACCATCATGCGATCGGCATGTCTGAACACCACATCCATATCATGCTCAGTAAACAGCACGGCCACACCGCGGGCGCGTACAAGCTCAGCGGTTAGGGCCATGAGCTCAATGCGTTCACGTGGGCCCATGCCAGCAGTGGGTTCATCCATCAGCAGCAGCTTGGGGTCATTGGCCAGCGCAATCGCCAACTCAAGCCGCTTAAGGTCGCCATAAGCCAGAACCGAACAGGATCTCTGCGCCTGAGCCTTCATGCCGACGCGTTCGAGAAGCGCATTGGCCTCGTCGACAAACGCCTCTGCAGCGCGGCTGAAAAGCCTGTGTGTATGGCCGTGGTGAGACAGAAGCGCCATCTGCACATTCTCGCGAACAGTCATCGACGAAAAAGTTGCCGTGATCTGAAAAGTTCTGCCAACGCCCAGCCGCCAGACGTCGCGCGGTTGCAGCCCCAAGATATCGCGACCTGCAAGTCGAATGCTGCCGGCATCTGGGCGCAGCTGGCCATTGAGCATGTTGAAGCAGGTGGACTTACCCGCGCCATTGGGACCAATAAGCGCCAGCAGCTCACCCGCCTCAACGGTGAAAGACACATTGTTTACCGCGCGAACGCCTCCGAAAGCTTTGGACAGTCCGCTGACCTCAAGCAGGCTCATGAACGCAGCTCCTCATCGCGCTCGGGCATGAATCGCTCGCGCAAGGCACCCGCGATGCCCTGCGGAAACAGCAGAACCAGCACCAAGATGACAAAGCCCAACATGGCGCGCCAATAATCGGTCTGCCGAGCAACGGTGTCCTGCAGCCAGGTAAAGAGCGATGCGCCCACCACCGGCCCGGACAAGGCCTGTATGCCGCCCAGCAGCACCATTACCAGGCCGTCAATGGAGCGACCGACCGAGATCACCTCCGGCGAGATGCTGCCCTTGGAAAACGCAAACAATCCACCCGCCACACCGCAGACAACACCCGCAATGATGAACGCGGCCCAATGCACCATCACGCCGTCTATGCCGATGGCATCAGCCCGCAGACGCGAATCGCGCGCGGCGCGCATGGCGTAACCAAAGGGCGAGAACAACATGCGACGCAGTAGCAGAACGCCCGCCACGGTGAGCGCAAGCGTCAGGTAGTAGTAAGCCCATTTGGGTGCAAGCCAGGCCGCCGGCCACACGCCCACCACGCCGTTGGAACCGCCGGTGACCTCATCCCACTGAAACATGATCGACCAGACGATCTGACCAAAGGCAAGCGTCAGCATGGCCAGATACACACCGGACAGGCGCACGCAGAACCAGCCAAAAATAAAGGCGCCCAGACCCGCCGCCAGCGGCGCCAGCGCCAGGGCCATCTCCATGGGAACCGCCAGCAGCTTGTAAATGAGTGCCGCCCCATAGGCGCCCAGCCCAAAGTAGGCGGCATGCCCAAATGAATGCATACCGCCTGGGCCCATGATGAAGTGCAGGCTGCTGGCAAATAGCACTGCGATGAGAATGTCGATCATCAACACATTCACGAAAGGCATATAAACGCCCGCCAGAGGCACCAGCAGCAGTAGGCCCAGCGCCACCCAGGCAAGTCGCTTGAGCAGCGGTGGCGCGGCGCGCAACGGGGGCTCGATCTCGGCCGCATTACGGGTGGCCGCCGCGGGCTTTCCCAAAAGTCCCCAGGGTCGCCAGATCAAGACTGCGGCCATGACCAGAAACTCGACGACCAGGGTCATGCGCGACAGAGAAATACTCACGCCAAACACTGAGATCTGTCCGATGGCGATACACAGAGCCTTGATCTCGGCAATAAGCAGCGCTGCCAGAAACGCGCCTGGAATACTGCCCATGCCGCCCACCACAACCACCACAAACGCGTCGCCAATCGCGGCCAGATCGAGAAACTGGTTGGCCGGTTCACGCGGCAACTGCAAGGCACCGCCCAGGCCAGCCAAAAAGGCGCCCAGCATGAATACGCTGGTAAAAAGCCAGGCCTGATTGACGCCCAGCGCACCCACCATTTCACGGTCCTGGGTGGCCGCACGAATCAGAACGCCCCACCGTGTTCGTTTGAGAATCCACCATAGAAGTGCCAGCACCAGCGGGCCGATGAAGATCAGCACCAGGTCGTATTGCGGAAACTGCCGGCCGAGAATTTCAACGGAGCCGCGCAACCCAGGCGCGCGACGACCCAGCAGGTCTTCGGGACCCCAGATGGCCAACACCGCATCGCGAATCACCAGAACCAGGGCAAAGGTAGCCAGTAACTGCAAAAGCTCGGGCGCGCGATAGATACGGCGCAGCAGCAGCAGTTCAACCAGCAAGCCCACCAGGGCCACGACCACGCCCGCAATCAGAATCGACACCCAGAAGCCCAGAGCGGTTCCACCGATTCGCTCAACCAGCGAATAGGCTAGATACACGCCCAGCATGTAAAACGACCCGTGCGCGAAATTAACGATGCGCGAAACGCCAAAAATCAGCGATAGCCCAGCCGCGATCAAAAATAAGCTTGATGCGCTCGCGAGACCATTGAGCATCTGTACCAATAAGGCCGACAGCGTCATGAAAATCCGCTCAGCATGAACGCACCCGGTCAGCGACCGGGTGCGATGTAGGTTTAGCACCCCGTGTATCGACGGGTATCGCCGCCTAGGCGGCGATACCGAACCTGCGATTAGTCCTTGGGACGAATCGCGGCGACCTCAGCATCGGTGGGCTGAACGGTCGCGCCATCGACGTAACGGAAGTCGCGCATGGTACCTCGGCCATTGACCACCGCCGTGCGGCCTACGTACGCACCCAACGTGGATTGATGATCCTGGGGCCGGAACATCACCTTGCCCATCGGCGAGTCGAAACTCAGACCACGGAAGGCTGTGATCATTTTCTCGGTATCGGGCCCACCCGCTTTTTTAAGACCCGCCACCACAGCCTGCACTGAGACGTAACCGACGATGGATCCCAAGCGCGGATAATCGTTGTAACGAGCGCGATAGGCATCGACAAAGACCTTGTGCTCGGGTGTGGTGATGCGATCCCAGGGATAGCCAGTGACCAGCCAGCCCTCGGGGGCCTCATCTTTGAGCGGATCGATGTACTCAGGCTCACCGGTCAGCAGGCTGACCACCTCGCGGCCCTTGAACAGACCTCGGGTATTACCTTCGCGGACAAACTTAGCCAGATCGGCGCCAAACAGTACGTTGAAAATTGCGTCAGGCTTCATATCGGCCAAGGCCTGAACCACGGCACCAGCATCGACTTTGCCCAGCGCCGGTGCCTGCTCGCCTACAAACTCGACATCCGGTTGCGCTTTCTTAAGCAAGGCCTTGAAACTGGCGGTAGCCGACTGCCCGTACTCATAGTTGGGATACACGATGGCCCAACGTTTTTTCTTCCAGGTTGCCGCCTCGGGGACCAGCATGGCGGTCTGCATGTAGGTGGATGCCCGCAGCCGGAAGGTGTAGCGATTACCGTTTTGCCAGACGATTTTGTCGGTCAGCGGCTCAGACGCGAGGAAGAAAATTTTCTTCTGTTTGGCGAAGTCGGTCAGCGCCAGACCGATGTGCGACAGAAACCCGCCCACCAGGAAGTCGACGCGTTCGCGGCTGACCAGTTCTTCGGCGACCCGAACCGCATCACCGGGATTACCACCATCATCGCGGGCAATGAATTCAATCTTGCGCCCATTGATACCCCCTGCAGCGTTAGCCTGCTCAAGCGCCAGCTCCCAACCGCGCTTATAGGGCTCAAGAAAGGCGGGCTGAGCCTTGTAGCTGTTGATTTCACCCACGCGAATCGGCCCCGACTGGGCCAGGGCGGTTAGCGGCGCCATGCCCGAGAGAGTTGCAGCCGCAGCGGGCGCCATCGACGCTGCCAGAAATTCACGCTTTTTCATAAGATCTCCTCCAGTTATTAACGGCTTGGTTTCAACAATCAATGGGACTTCAGGCCGGCTGAGCCTCCTGAGCAATCAGCTGAGTCAGCGTACGGTGCAGGCGCGCGCCTCCCGCGTCAAGGGCCAGGTGTACGGGTTTGTCGATCACGGGATCAGCGGCTGCCTGCTGAATCGCCTCAAGGATGGCCTTGTCTTCATCAAAGGCCGTGATGAACTGCTCGGTAATCTCTCGACTGACCGCCTCGTCGTCAGCCGCGAAATTGCGCAGTTGGCACCAGAAATAATGTGTGGAAGTCGGTGTCTCGGGCGTGAGAAAGTGATTTGAATACATGCGCAGACCCGACTGACGCGCCGCCTCAGACTCACCGGTGCCTGGGGGATGCGCACCAAAATCAACCACGTTGATCGAGGGTGCATACCACCAGTAATACTGCCAGCGATCGACATTACCGGGCCAGCGTCCAAAACGCTGCAAAATGGGGGCAGCCGGCGAATTTAGAGTCCAGCGCTTAACCAGAATCGTCGTGCCTTCCTGGCTGGTTTCAATGGGGATCTCGGCCATGGCCGCCGTGCCTAAAGTGGACTGATGCACATAGGTCACATGCACCGGGTCGAGCAAATTTTCGGCAAGCAGACGGTAGTCGGCCTTGACATGGGTATAAGGGCCAATATTTAGACCCCATCCCGGCTCCCCCCAGGGCAAACGGTTAAAAATCAGAGCCGGATCAGCCTTGTCCTGATCGCCCATCCAGATCCAGACCATGTCCCAGTGCTCAATGACCGCATAGGCCGGCAGCTTCGCCTCAGGCGGAATGCGTGACTGCGCGGGCGCTTTCACGCAGCACCCGGCCGCATCAAACGTAAGCCCGTGATATCCGCACTGCAGATGATCACCGACCACGCGCCCTTTCGAAAGTGGCAGCATGCGATGCGGGCAGCGGTCGAGCAGAGCTGCTGGCGACCCGTCGCTGCGTCGGTACAGCACCACCGGCACATCAAGAATACGTCGCGCCAAAGGCTGGTCGCGCAGTTCGTGGCGCCAGGCCGCCACATACCAGCAGTTGCGTAGAAAGTTCATGCGGCATGCTCCCATCGGGAAGGCAGACGCTGGACAGCCATGGGCTGCGCCACCCGCCACTGTCCCGCCAGACTGAGCGCGGCCACAGCAATACGCCCCTGCGTCTGGAACTGTCGGGCGCACGCGAGGCCGCGATCAAGCGCCGCGCCTACCAGATCGGCGGGCAAAGGCCCAACCCGCACCGTGACCAGGCGCTCACCCAGATCGCAGTCGTCGCGCAATTCACATGCAGGTCTGCGTACGATGGCTGAGTGGGCAATATTTACCTCATTAGCAATGAGGGTGGCCGCCGCATCGGCTGCTGCTGCATCGCGAGCCAGCACCGTCACACTGTCAGCAATTCCCAGCGAGAAGCTGCGCCCGCGCCAGCCCGAGGTGGCAATGCCGCGGATGGCGTCGTGCTCGAGAACCTGAAGGTCAGCATCAATGGACGGGGCGTTGTCACGACTGACCACACCAACCCGATACGACTGACCCGGCGACAGGTGTAGGGCAATATCACCGCCGTTATTGATAAAAGCGCGGGTGATACCCGGGATGCGATAACAGGCAATGAGCTCATCGGCCACGCTGCCCGCGACGGCCGCCATGGGTGTGATGAAAATATCGTCGTCCGCATAGGGCTTGCAGGCCCTGACCATGCGCCCTGCCACGGGGCCGCGCGGCTTGGGTGCAAGCCGCAGATCCTGCTGCAGCAGCGCACGCTCGGCGGCCAGAACTCCCAGCACGGGCTGAAAGGCTTGCCAGCAATTTTCATGCGCCTGTGTTGTGGCATCAGGATCGCCCTCGGCACCCAGCACGAGATCAATCGGACCATGCTGAAAATGCCAACGACCGTCAGCCAGTTGGGCTCGTACAGCTCCGCCCCAGGCACCCGCGGAGCGCAGACCTTGCGGCCGCTGTGACGCATTTATGCCGGACGCCAGGCTCACTTGAGCGACTCCAGAGGCCATGGGTTGTCGATCTGCCAATCGCGAATCTGATGAGCCTGATCGGCCCACACGCTATCGAGCGTACGCACCCGGTTCATATGACCACCCAGGCGCTGATAGTCGGCCAGACGCAGCGTGAACTCGATGGGCGCAACGATCGCTGGCGTGGGCACCGCGCCAAATGATCCGATCGGCATGCGCGTCACGTCGACCATCACGGTGATGCCTCCACCCGGCCAAACATAGGCTGGAGCGCCGCCGCAGGTGACGCGGGTCAGCAGATCTTTGATCGAGCGCGTGAGCAGGATTGGATTTTCAGTGACGCCCGCTCGCAGGCTTCCACCGGCCCCGCCCAAAAACAACACGGTGGCCAAGGCAGGCTCACAGTTCTCGCCAATACGCTGGACCACCTGCCGAACCGCATCGGGCATGGCAGCAGGTTGCGGCAACAGGGCCGCATCCAACTCGTACCACTGGGCATGCTCGCCGGTTGTAGACACCATCAAAAGTCTGAGTCCGGGACGTGCCACTTTAGGGTCCCAGCCCTCAATGATCGACAAAGGATCGGTAATGTCGGTACCGCCCCAGCCCGTGCCGGGATTGGCTACCTGAAAATAGCGGCCCGGCGTCGACTTGCGCCCCCGCAGTCGGATGCCTGAGGGCGGCATATCAAGGCAGCGTCCGGCCTGATGTTCAGTCAGCACGCCGGTAATGTGGTCGTCGACCACCACCACTTCATCGACATGGCCGAACCACTGCTGCGCAAAAATACCGATGGTGGCCGACCCGCAGCCAACCCGCATGCGACTCTCTTCAACGCCATTGACGATAGGCGCCTTGCCCGCTTGCACGGTCAAACGCGCACCGCCTTCAATCTCGAGCTCAACCGCCTGTTGATTACCGAGCGCCATCATCAGATCGCAGGTCACTCTTCCTTCACGTTTTGAGCCACCCGTGAGGTGGTGCACGCCGCCGAGCGACAGAAACTGCGAACCGTATTCGATGGTGGTGACATGGCCAACCGCTTCACCCTGGTACCGGACCGTCGCCTGTTCAGGACCCAGATAACGGTCGGTATCGATTTTCACCTTGAAACTGCAGTAGCTGAAGATGCCCTCGGTAACCACAGTCACCATATCGACACCCTGGTGCCTGCTGGACACGATGAAGGGCGCGGGTTTGTAGTCGGGATAGGTGGTGCCGCTGGCAACGCCCGACACAAAGAGCGGCGCATCGGTATTCATCAGGCGACCATCCCAGGCAGCCGGGTCGGCAGGAACCACCGCGACATCAGGCCGCTTCATGATGACGACCGGATCCATGCGCTTGAGCACCCCGTCGACATTTCCCCAGCGGTCACAGGCTCCCAGCCGGCCCTCGCTGATCTGACAGAGCACCGGGCAGGCATCGCATTGAATTTTGTTGCTGGCCATTCGCTCGGGCGGACGGGACTTCACGACGGCCGGCCCGGCGTCCTGAGCGGGAACTGATGCATCCATCGTATTGATGGCATCTGCACTCATGAAAGGCCCTGTGTCTTGAGGGCTGCCAGCAGTCGATCTGGCGTCACGGGAACCTGAGTCATGCGCACGCCGGTTGCGTCACAGATGGCATTGAGGATGGCTGGCGCGGTCGCAATCAAGGCAGGCTCTCCCACCCCCTTGGCGCCATAGGGGCCCAAGGGCTCAGGGTCCTCGATCAGGTAGGTGACCACCGGTGGCATATCACCGGCTGTGGGAATGAGATAGTCGTGCAGGTTGTCGGTTTTGCCCGCCTGATAGGACTCCATCAAGGCGAGCCCCAGGCCCTGTGCGATTCCACCGTGAATCTGCCCCTCGACCTGGGTGGGATTGATAGCCCGGCCCACATCATGCGCGGCGTGAATCGACAATACCCGCACGGTGCCCAGCTCAATGTCGACTTCGACTTCCGCGAACTGGGCTGCGAAGGCATAGGAGGCATAAGGAACACCCTGCCCGTCAGCATCCAGAGGCACGGTGGGCGGATTGAAACTGCCCCGTCCGACTGCAACATGGCCACGTTCGTCAACGGGCAGCCGACTGAGCTCGAGACGACGTTCATCGCCGGCTGTACGTCCCACCAATACGCCTGATTCCAGCGCAAGACTGGCTGGCTCGGTCAAGCCCAGGTGATTCAGGAGTTGACGCCGCAGATCTTCGCCTGCCAGGCGTGCGGCATTACCCGACACAAAAGTCTGGCGCGAGGCTGAACTTTTACCCGCATCGAGCGTCAAAGCCGTATCGGACACCGTCTGGCGCAGGCAGGACAGCGGCAGGCCCACGGCATCGGCTGCGATCTGCGGCATGATGGTGTAAGTACCCTGACCGATGTCAACCGCGCCGTTGTACAGCACCAGCACGCCATCGGGCAGAAGGCCCAGTTCCATGGACGACGGATTGGCCATGGCGGTATTGCCAATGCCGTACCACATGCAGGCCACACCCAGCCCGCGCCGAAGCGCGGCGGGGTTACGGCCATGAGGATCTGCAGGGGCCAATGGGCCACCGGCAGAGGTAACGCCTTCAGCACGTACGCCCGTTGGCATTGCTGCAGTCTGCGCCGCGTTCTGGGGCGAGGCCTGCTCATTGCGCCAACGACGTAAGCCCTCTTGCGACGCCTGCCATGCGGGCCGCAGTGCCTCGAGGCAGGCCCGCAGGCCCACGCTCGCAGCCAAGACCTGGCCGCTGGCTGTGCGATCACCTACCCGCAGCGCATTGTCGTAGCGAAGCTGTAGCGGACACACCTGGAGCCGACGGGCCACCTCATCGATGAGGGCTTCGCCCGGCAGCGTAGATTGGGGCACACCGAATCCACGGAAAGCTCCGGCGATAGGGTCGTTGGTCACCACCGCGCGCGTCAGCGCCCGCACCGCCTCAAATCGATACGGCCCACAGGCGTGGATCGGCACCCGGTTTGCCACGGTGGGCCCCCAGGATGCGTAGGCGCCTGTGTTGAAATCGCCCGAGAAATCGTAAGCAACAAAGCGCCCGCTGGCATCAGTGGCAAGACTGGCCCGCATCGTCGCTGGATGCCGCTTGGTGGTCGAGCGCATGGATTCAGGCCGGTGATACACGATGCGCGCTGGCCGACGAAATTTACGCGCGGCGGCCACCAGAAACGGCTGAATCGACAAATCAAGCTTTCCGCCGAAGCCGCCACCCACTGCCGACGGAATAACGCGCACCTGGGCGGGCTGCAACTCGAACATGAAGGCGATTTCATCGCGATCCATGTACGGCGTCTGGGTGCACGCAAAAATGGTCACTCGAGCCTCAGCACCCTCACCCTGCCACCGGGCCCAGCCCGCCTCGGGCTCGATGTAGGCATGCTCGACTGACTCGGTGCGCATGCTGAGTTCAACCCGAAGCGCCGCCGCGCTCGTTCTGGTCTGCACGTCGCCACTGACCACGCGGCCTCGGCACAAAATATTGTCTGGCCAGCGTGGATGAACCACAGGTGCGCCCTGCGCAAGGGCCGCCTCAACACCACTCACCGGGGGCAAAGGCTGCCAGGAAACCGGCAGCGTGCGTTCATCAACCGCCTCGAGCGCTTCGCGGGTGCCGGCAATGACCAGCACCGCTTCGCCCAGAATTCTGACTTCGCCCTCAGCCAGCGCCGGTTGATCGCGCAGATCGGCAAAGATGGCAAACGCGTTTCGGGGGATATCGGCTGCCGTCAGCACGCCAGCAATGCCCGACTGGCCATTGGCCCAAGCGTTGAGGTCGCCCAGCGTAAAGCGAGCACGCGCATGAGGCGACCGCACAACCCGAAGCCAGAGTGCCCCCGCGGGTGCCTCATCGGCGCCATAGCGCTCGCTGCCTCTAACCTTGCCTTGCGCGTCCAGGCGTTCAACGCGACCGCCCACCGCAGCACCAGGCGCCGCTATGGCAATCGGAACCGACACCGGTTTGGGCGATACCTCACCGACTGACAGCACCGCCTCAACAATTTTGCGGTAGCCGGTACATCGGCAAAGCACCCCGCCCAGACCATCCAATACCTGCTGCTCGGTGGGTTGCGGATGGCGCCGCAAAACATCAGCTGCCGCCATGAGCATGCCGGGCGTGCAAATGCCGCACTGAGCGGCACCGTGGGCGACAAAAGCCTGCTGCAGCACCGACAGAGGTTCATCCGGCTTGGCGAGAGACTCAACCGTCTGAACCAGTCGCCCGTGACACTGCCCCACGGCGACCAGACAGGCGCAGACCTGATCACCATCCACAAGGACCGTGCAGGCGCCACAATCGCCGGCATGGCAACCTACTTTGGTACCGGTGAGCCCGAGCTCGTCGCGCAAATAGTCGGACAACCGCATGCCAGCGTTCAAGGCGGCTGCCCGTACCGCCTGACCATTGACCTGCAGCTCGATCAGGCCTGATTGCAGAGGATTGTCAGGAGCGTTCATGGCTTGAAGTCCTCGGCGGTTCGCGCCCCTTTGGCAACAGCAGCCTGCGCGATCGCCCGCGAAACCAGGACGGCCACGGCGTCGCGTCGGTATTGCGCGGTGCCGCGCACGTCATCAATCGGCGAGAGCGGCGCAAGCACAGCCGGCCGATCGCGCATGCATTGCTGCATCGCATTCAGCAGGTCGACGCGGGCGCAGCCGATCAGCGCCTGCTCAAGCTCTGACAGGCGCCGCGCAACCGCCGAGCAGGCGCCCACCGCGATTCCGGCTGATGCCAGCCGGTCAGCCTGGTCAAAATCGAGCATCACGCCGACCATGGCGATCGAAATCACCAGGTAGCGCCGATGCCCGAGCTTCAAAAAGCGAGATACGGCCCGTGCCGATGGCGGATTGATCAGGACTGCCAGCAAAAGCTCATCGGCCGCCCGGGCCGTTCGTCGATTTCCCAGCAGAAACGCCTCGAGCGACAGGCGCCGGGTGCCACGGCTGCTGCCCAGCTCAAGCTCAGCGCCGAGAGCCAGAAGTGCTGGAACCCCGTCGGCGGCCGGCGATGCGTTGCACAAATTACCACCCAGCGTTCCCTGGTTCTGAATCTGCAGACCACCGACCTCGGCTGCCGCCTCGGCGATCAGTTGCAGACCGGGGCCCCAGTGATAGTCGCGCAGAGTTCGCCAGGCGGTCAGGGCGCCAATACGGATCTGGCCCGACGGAAGCTTCGAAATACCGCGAAGCGGCTCCAGGCGAGACAAATCGAGCAAGGGCTGATGCGGCCGGGTAAGGCCCACCAGCGAAGGGTAAACGTCTGTGCCTCCCGCCAAGGGCAGACAATGGCTACGCGCCAGTGCGGCGTAGGCCTCGTCGAGTCGCGTCGGCGCGAACATTACGGTCTCCTTGACACCCTGACGCTTCGACTCACCCTGCCCGCCCAGGGCTCGGTTACCCAAGCTTGGCGGCCAGCGGCTTATGAAGCGTTCACTTCATTGAATTGTTGGCGACGGTAACGCACGGTAGAATCTGCGTCAATCGTCGTTTACTCTTTTTCTCAGGAAGCGCTGACATGACCCACGTGGTGACCGAGTCCTGTATTCGCTGCAAGTACACCGATTGCGTCGACGTCTGTCCAGTCGACTGCTTTCGCGAAGGCCCCAACATGCTGGTCATAGACCCCGACGAATGCATCGATTGCGCGGTCTGCATACCTGAATGCCCGGTGGAAGCTATTCGGGCCGAGGAAGACGTGCCTGCTGATCAGCAGTCGTTTATCGCACTCAATGCCGAACTCGCCCAGAACTGGCCCAGCATCACCCGCACCAAGCAGTCGCTGCCCGATGCAGACGACTGGAAAGACGTCAAGAGCAAGCTCGAGCAGCTCGATCGCGGCTGATCAGCGGCCCTCGCGATGATTTCAGCAGACGTCGAACCCGCGCCACTCAGGCTGGGCTACGGGCTCAGCTTTCATGATCTCTACCATCGAGACGGTCTGGCTCGAATAGACGCACTGTTCTGCCAGGCGCTTACCGGCCACGACGTCGCGCTGGCACAGCGCCTCGCCAGCGCCCGTCAATCGGCCCACACTGAAGCCGCACTTCCGCCCAAACAAGAGGCGGCTTTACTGATTGAGCTCGCACCGCATCTCGACGCCTTCATTGCCTCGCTGTTTGACATCGCCACCGAGCTCGCCGAGTTACGCGGCCAGCATACCGAGCTTGAGCCCCTTTACCGAGTCAAATGGAAGTTCGTCAAGCGCCAAGCAATGCTGAAACTCTCGGCGCAGGATGTCGCTGACTTCGACGGCATCGCCGCTGAGCGCACCATCGCAGAATGGCTGGGCGGGTTTTTCGATGAACTGGCCTTCGCACGCGCCGTGCTTGTCTGGCAAGAATCCCCCGATGATCCCGATATGGCTCAGCGGCTTGACCTGGCACTGCGCCTGAGCGCGTGGGCAGTGCACACCGAGGCTGGCCAGGCAAGGCACCACCAAGGCATTCTTTTTCGTCAGCCGGGTAAGGTCGATCCGTGGGCCTTATTGATGCATGCTCAGACTCATGAGACGTCGGGCGTTCGCATCACCACCATTAAGCCCGAACACATCCGCCGTCGCGAGGGTTTCAAGCTGACCGACTCGGGCACCGATCTGCGGGGGGCGCTCGACCAGGCCAACTACTGCATCGGCTGCCACGCCCAGGGAAAAGACTCATGCTCCCGTGGCCTTAAAGACAAGCCATCTGCCGATGGTCGCACCGTCTACAAGAAGACGGTCTTCGGCGTCACCCTGGCTGGTTGTCCGCTCGAAGAACGGATCTCTGAATTCCATACTGTCAAAGCGCAGGGACATCCGGTCGGAGCACTGGCTCTCATCACCATTGATAACCCCATGGCGGCTGCCACCGGGCACCGTATCTGCAATGACTGCATGAAGGCCTGCATCTATCAAAAGCAGACGCCGGTGGACATCCCCCAGGCTGAAACCCGCACGCTTAAAGACGTGCTCGAGCTACCCTGGGGCTTTGAGATTTATTCCCTCCTGACCCGCTGGAACCCACTCAATCTCAAGCGCCCGCTACCTCGCGAGTCAAGTGGCTACAAGGTTCTGGTGGCGGGCATGGGGCCTGCAGGATTCACGCTGGCTCATCATCTGCTCAATGACGGGCATACCGTTGTCGGTGTCGACGGTCTCAAGATAGAGCCGCTACCACCGCAGCTCGGTGGCGTGTCTATTCAGGGCGAGCATCCGGGCGAGCGCGTACCGTTTGTGCCCATCGAAGATGTCAATACGCTGTACGAGTCCCTCGACGATCGCGTCATGGCCGGCTTTGGCGGCGTCGCTGAATACGGCATCACCGTACGCTGGAACAAAAACTTTCTTAAGCTCATCCGTCTGCTACTTGAGCGGCGTGACCACTTTACGCTGATCGGCGGTGTTCGCCTGGGCGGCACGCTCAGGCTGGAAGACGCCTGGTCACAGGGCTTTGATCACGTGGCGCTGGCCATGGGCGCTGGCCGCCCCACAGTGCTCGATATTCCCAACGGTCTGGCCCGGGGGGTGCGTACCGCCAGCGATTTTCTGATGTCGCTCCAACTCACCGGGGCCGCAAAAGCCGACTCGCTGGCCAATATGCAGCTGCGCCTGCCGGTGGTGGTCATCGGCGGGGGCCTCACCGCCATTGACACCGCGACCGAGTCGCTCGCCTACTATGTTGTACAGGTTGAAAAATTCCTGGCTCGCCATGAGGCCCTGGTCAAGCTGACGGGTGACGAAAACCTGATCAGCGCGGGCTACACCGCTGAAGAACGCGAACTGGCCGCCGAGTTCCTGGCACATGCCCGTGCAATTCGGGCCGAGCGAACAGCCGCCCAGGCACAGGGGCGACAGCCTCGTATTGCAGAACTTCTCGCGCAATGGGGTGGCGTCACAGTCGCCTATCGCAAGCGCCTGATCGACAGTCCAAGCTACACGCTCAACCACGAAGAGGTCGAGAAAGCGCTGGAAGAAGGCATCCGATTCGCCGAGTGCGTAGACCCCAGAGGCATCGAGATCGACACGTATGGCGCTGCCGCTGCGATCAAGCTGCGCCGGCAGCTGCGCAGTGACGATGGTCGCTGGTCTGATGCGCAGGATGATGACGCTGAGCTGGTCTGGCCCGCGCGCACCGTATTCGTCGCCGCCGGCACGCAGCCCAACACCGTATTGGCCCGCGAAGACGCGGTGCATTTCTCGCTTGACGGCAAATACTTCCAGGCGATCGACGAAGACGGTCTGCCGGTCAAGCCGCAGCATGCCGCCAGTAAACCCGATGAGGTGCAAGTGCTGCTGGCGCGGCATGATGACGGCCGTATGGTGTCGTTTTTCGGTGATCTGCACCCCAGCTATTTCGGCAATGTCGTCAAGGCCATGGGCTCGGCGCGACAGGGCTATCCGATCATCTCGCGCGTGCTGGCGCGTCAAGCGCCTGCGCTCGCGCTCGACCCGAGTTCGTTTGCCAGCCGGATGAACCATCTGCTGCGGGCACGCGTCGAGCGGGTCGAGCGCCTGACCCCCACCATCGTCGAAATCGTCGTACGCGCGCCCCTGGCTGCTCAGCGCTTCGAACCCGGCCAGTTTTATCGGCTGCAGAATTTCGAGGCGCTGGCGCCGGTCGTCGACATCGCCGGCATTCCCACGCGTCTGGCTATGGAAGGACTGGCTCTAACCGGTGCCTGGGTCGATCGTGAACAGGGTCTGGTCTCCACCATCGTCCTTGAGATGGGTGGGTCTTCAGACCTCTGTGCGCAACTCAAACCCGGTGAACCCGTCATACTCATGGGCCCCACCGGGGCACCCACCGAGATCGAATCCCACGAAACCGTCGTACTGGTGGGCGGCGGACTTGGCAATGCAGTGCTGTTTTCAATCGGTGCGGCGTTCCGCGCTCGCGGGTCGCGGGTTTTGTATTTCGCGGGCTATAAAAAGCTCATAGACCGCTACAAAGTCGAAGAAATTGAGGCCGCCGCTGACGTCGTGGTGTGGTGCTGCGACGAGGCCCCCAGCTTCAAGCCTGGCCGTCCACAAGACCGAAGTTTCACCGGCAATATTGTGCAGGCCATGGCCGCTTACGCCAGCGGTGCACTCGAATCCACTGACGCGACATTATTGGCCCGTCATGGCAGCTACATTTCCATGAAAGAGGCCGATCGCCTGATCGCCATCGGCTCTGACCGCATGATGTCGGCGGTCGCCCAGGCACGGCATTCGGTGCTAGCGCCGTATCTAAAGCCCGACCACCTGGCTTTCGGTTCAATCAACTCGCCCATGCAGTGCATGATGAAAGAGATCTGTGCCCAGTGTCTGCAGCCGCACCGCGACCCTGAAACCGGCGAAACCCGTATCGTCTTCTCATGCTTTAACCAAGACCAATCGCTTGACCGGGTCGACTTTAAGGCACTGGGTCAGCGTTTAAGTCAGAACTCGCTGCAGGAAAAGCTCACCGCCCGGTGGCTCGCCCAGGGCCTGCGGACAGCCGGTCTATGTTGTCCGGCCTGATACCTTACACTTGCGGTTTGCTCTGCCCGACCAAGGCCAGCCATGCTCT
This sequence comes from Pseudomonadota bacterium, assembly GCA_039800325.1. Lineage (GTDB taxonomy): Bacteria > Pseudomonadota > Gammaproteobacteria > Burkholderiales > Burkholderiaceae_E > SYIM01. The sequence goes on from JBDLQY010000226.1 coordinate 18,957, forward strand.
ACCACATTCGTGAAGCGCAGCGTGCCGTAATGACACCGCTGTCCACTTGGGCTGCTTCGGTCAGCCAGCTCTACAGCAATCCGTACAGCCCCCTGTCCTACACGCCCATGGCTAACCGGATTTCGGCTGGGCTAGATCTGCTGCACCGCCTCGGCAAAGACTACGAAAAACCGGGTTTTGACCTACCTGAGACTCGTATCGACGGTCAGCCGGTATCGGTTGTCGAGCGCATCGAAATCGCCAAACCGTTTTGCCGTCTGATCAAGTTTGAGCGCCTGCTTCCCCCCTCGCTGGCAGCCCGTGCGCACGATCCCGTTATGCTGGTGTTTGCACCTTTATCGGGTCATCATTCGACACTTCTGCGCGATACTGTTCGCGCCCTTCTGCCTGACCATACGGTGTATATCACCGACTGGGTCGATGCGCGCATGGTGCCGGTCTCTGAAGGACCTTTCCATCTTGACGATTATGTCAACTACGCGATGGAGTTCATCCGGCATTTAGGGCCCCAGGTTCACGTCATGTCGGTCTGCCAGCCGACCGTGCCGGTACTTGCCGCGATCTCACTGCTTGCGGCACTCGAAGACCCCAATCAGCCTCTGACGATGACCATGATGGGCGGTCCCATCGATACGCGACGCAATCCCACTGAGGTCAACAACCTCGCGCAACAGCGTAATTTCAAGTGGTTTGAGCGCAACCTGATTTACCGCGTACCAGGCCGCTATCCGGGCGCTGGACGTCGCGTCTATCCCGGATTTCTGCAGCATGCGGGTTTCGTGGCGATGAATCCCGATCGGCACATGAATTCGCACTGGGACTACTACCTGAACTTGGTGCGCGGCGATATGGACGACGCTGAATCGCACCGTGCGTTCTATGACGAATACAACGCGGTGCTCGATCTGCCCGCTGAGTACTATCTTGAAACCGTGCGCACGGTGTTTCAGCTGCATGCGCTGCCCTTGGGTCAATGGGACGTGCAAGTCGATGGCAGCCCCATGAGGGTTAGCCCCGGGCAGATCCGGCGAGTTGCACTCTTCACCATTGAGGGTGAGCTCGACGACATTTCAGGTTCGGGGCAGACCCAGGCCGCGCATGATCTGTGCACTGGAATTCCCAAGCGCAACAAACACCATCTCACGGTCGAGGGCGCGGGACACTATGGCATCTTCAGCGGTCGGCGCTGGCGTGAAGTGATTTACCCACGCGTGCGCGATTTTGTGCTCGCCAACCACCCAAGCCGCGACAAGCCACGCGCGGCCGCTGCGCGCGTGTGAACCGAGTCGAAGCCATCGACCAGCTGTTGCCGCAGACGCAGTGCGGCAAGTGCGGTTTCGGCGCCTGCCTACCTTACGCACAGGCGCTAGACCAGGACGCAAGCACCATCAATCGATGCCCACCGGGCGGACAGCCCGTCATTGATGCACTGGCTCGCCTGCTGAACAAGCCTACTCTTGAGCCAGACCTGAGTTGTGGCGAGCACCAGCCCCGGCGCATCGCTGTGATCGATGAGCGCTGGTGTATAGGCTGCACTCTATGCCTTCAGGCCTGCCCGGTCGACGCTATTATCGGAGCATCTAAACGCATGCACACGGTCATCGCCGAGCGCTGTACCGGTTGTGATCTGTGTATAGCCCCCTGCCCAGTCGATTGCATCGAAATGCAAACGCCCCCCGCCCATCTGGCCAGCTGGTCTGACGAAGATGCTCAGGCATCGCGCGCACGCTTCAGAGCCCGCAACCAGCGGCTCGAACGCAAGCGTATCCGCGAGGCCAGACGCCATGTGCAGGCGGCCGAGCAAAAGCTCGCACAGCTCAACGCCGAACCGTTGACTGACGAGCAGATACGTAAGCGTGCAATTATCGCGGCGGCTATCGAACGGGCCCGCGCCCGCGCCAACGCAGCATGAATGCCGAACGCCGTCAGAAAATCTTTGAACGTCTGCGTGCGGCGAATCTGCAGCCGACCACCGAACTTATTTACAGCACACCCTTTGAGCTGCTGGTGGCCGTGCTGCTATCGGCCCAGGCAACCGACCGCAGCGTTAATCAGGCAACGCGCGGTCTATTCGCGATCGCCAATACTCCACAATCCATTCTGAGTCTGGGTCTCGCGGGGCTTGAGGCACACATCAAGACCATAGGACTTTATCGGTCTAAAGCGCGTCACCTTATAGAAACCTGCCAGAGACTGATTGAGCACCATGCGGGCGAAGTGCCGCGAGAACGAAGTGCGCTCGAAGAGTTGCCCGGAGTCGGCCGAAAGACAGCCAACGTGGTGTTGAATACCGCTTTCGGTGAGCCCACCATTGCGGTCGACACTCATATTTTTCGTGTGGCCAACCGGACTGGACTGGCCGCTGGCAAGACGCCTCTTGCCGTTGAAACTCGACTGCAGCGACTGGTTGCGACTGAGTTCAAGAAAGATGCACATCACTGGTTGATCCTGCATGGCCGGTATGTCTGTAAGGCCCGTAAGCCTGAATGCTGGCGCTGTCTCATTGCCGACTTATGCGATCACCGTCACAAGACGCCCGCCCCTGCGCCCAAGATCTGATCTCAGCAGCCCATGTTCAATCCCAGCCAGGATGAGGTTCGACGGTTTTTCTGCGACGTCTGGACCCGACAGAAAACAGGCCAGCCGCTGACGCCGCTACAGGCGCTTGCTGGTGGCTGGGTCGATCAGCATCCTGAGTATCACCACCTGCTGGTCAACGCAGATGAAGCGGTGTCGCTTCGCTTCGACACGGACAGCCCCGTAGGCAATCCCTTTTTGCATCTGGCCATGCATCTGGCCATCGCCGAGCAGCTCTCGATTGATCAGCCGCCGGGAATTCGCGACTGCTTTCAGCAACTGGCCGAGCGCACCGGGTCTGCGCACGAAGCCGCGCATGAGACCATGGAGTGCCTGGGTGAGGTGCTCTGGCAAGCGCAGCGCAGTGCCGGCGTTCCGGACAGCCAGCACTACGTCGAATGCCTCAGGCAGCGGGCAAGCGCCTGATTCTGCTAGATTCGATAGTGCGACCACCATCTAAAAGGAAACCATGTTCGGACGACTGATGCCCAGAGAGGGTCGCTTTTTTGACCTGTTCAACCGCCATGCGGACGAAATCATCGTTGGCGGTCAGGCGCTGGCTTTGCTCATGGCTAATTACGGCGATGTCGCCGCACGGCGAGGCCCCGTAGAAAGTATTGACCAGGCCGAGAAGCGCGCGGACAAAATCACGCACGAAACCATACGACTACTGCACGAAACCTTCATCACGCCCTTTGATCGCGAAGACATCCACAAGCTCATTTCCAATATGGATGACATTCTCGACCTGATCCAGGATGTGGCTGAATCGGCGACTCTCTACGATCTGCAGAGAATTACCCCAGAGGCGCAACAATTGGCCGAGCTCACCGAAATGTGCTGCGTGCGTGTGCAGTCAGCGGTTGCCATGCTGTCGTCCATGGACAATGCCGAGGCGATTCTGCGCATATGCCGCGAGATCGACCAGCTGGAATCAGACGCTGACCGGGTCATGCGCGCCGGCATGTCCAAACTCTTTCGCGATGAGTCTGACGTGCGACAACTCATTAAGCTCAAAGCCATCTATGAGCTGCTGGAAGCGGTTTCCGATAAATGCGAGGACGTCGCCAACCTGATCGAAGGCGTCGTACTCGAAAACGCGTAAACACGCGCACAAAGCCTGCACCTGCATGTCGACCCTGCAAATCAGCTTTACCGTACTGGCCATGCTGGTGGCCCTGGCGTTGCTGTTCGATTTCATGAACGGTTTTCATGACGCCGCCAACTCCATCGCCACCATCGTCTCTACGGGCGTTCTCAAACCCCACCATGCCGTGATCTGGGCCGCCTTTTTCAATTTCATTGCGTTGTTCTTTTTCGAGCTCAAAGTGGCTGCCACTGTGGGCAAGGGTATTGTCGACCCATCAACCGTCGACCATGTGGTGATTTTCGGGGCACTCATAGGCGCCTTGACCTGGAACATCATCACCTGGTGGTTTGGCATTCCTTCCAGCTCATCGCATGCCCTCATTGGCGGCCTGATGGGCGCCGTTCTCGCCAAGGCCGGCACGGCGCCGCTGCTGGGTAGTGGCATTCTCAAAACTGCTGCCTTCATTCTTGTCTCGCCGGCGCTGGGCTTTCTGTTGGGCTCATTGCTGATGCTGCTGGTCGCACGCGCGCTGCGCGGGGTTACTCCGCGCTCGAGCGACCGCTGGTTCCGACGCCTGCAATTGGCCTCCTCCGCCCTCTACAGCCTGGGCCATGGCAGCAACGATGCACAGAAGACCATGGGCATCATCTGGCTGCTGCTGATCGCCGCCGGCGTCACGGCGCAGGGTGATGCCGCGCCGCCCTATTGGGTCATTTTGTCCTGCTATGTCGCGATCGGTCTGGGTACCCTGTTTGGTGGCTGGCGCATTGTGAAGACCATGGGACAGCGCATTACCAAGCTCAAACCAGTGGGCGGATTCTGTGCTGAAACGGGGGGTGCAATGACGCTATTCATCGCCTCCGGGTTTGGCATCCCGGTTTCAACCACCCACACCATCACCGGCGCCATCGTCGGTGTCGGTTCGTCGCACAAGTTCTCGGCGGTTCGCTGGGGTCTGGCTGGCAGCATTGTCTGGGCCTGGGTGATCACCATTCCCGCCTCGGCACTCATGGCGGCGTTTGCCTGGTGGCTGGGCACCTTCTTTCTCTGATCGCCTGCCCAGACCCGTTGGCGGCCGAGGCGTAGAATCCCCGGCATTCGCCAGCCCCTCAGGGAGTCATCGCCATGAATCGGGAAGTCGTTGTCGTCAGCGCCGTTCGTACGGCTATCGGAACCTTTGGCGGCAGTCTCAAAGACTGCCCACCGACCCAACTGGCCGCCAGCATCGTGCGCGAGGCGTGTGCCAGGGCCACTCTGGGTGCAGGCGACGTCCATCACGTGGTCTTTGGCCATGTGGTCAACACTGAGCCTCGCGACATGTATCTGGCCCGGGTCGCCACCCTTGAGGGTGGCCTGTCCATTGATACGCCAGCCCTCACGCTAAACCGTCTGTGCGGATCAGGTCTGCAGGCCATCGTCAGTGCGGCACAGACCATTCTTCTGGGCGATGCTGACGTAGCCCTTGGGGGTGGCGCCGAAGTCATGAGTCGCGGCCCCTATGTCATGCCCGGCGCGCGCTGGGGCCAGCGCATGGGCGATGGTCAGATCGTTGACATGATGGTGGGCGCCTTGCACGACCCATTCGGCCGTATTCACATGGGTGTCACCGCCGAAAACGTTGCCAAGCAATGGGGTATCACCCGCGAAGACCAGGATGCCTTAGCACTCGAAAGTCATCAACGCGCGTCGCGGGCCATCCGAAACAATCATTTCGCGGGACAGATTCTCGGCGTCGAACTGAAGTCGCGCAAAGGCACCACCGTTTTCGATACCGACGAGCATGTACGGCATGACGCGACGATTGACGATATGCGCAAACTCAAGCCTGTCTTCGTCAAAGAAAATGGCACGGTCACCGCCGGCAACGCCTCGGGCATTAACGACGGGGCCGCCGCCGTAGTCCTGATGGACCGCCGCGCAGCTGAGGCCCGAGGCCTCAAGCCAATGGCCCGACTGGTTGCTTATGCGCATGCCGGTGTCGATCCATCAGTCATGGGCATAGGTCCAGTACCCGCCTCGCGCAAGGCGCTCGAACGCGCAGGCCTCAAGGCCCAACAAATGGATGTCATCGAAGCCAATGAGGCCTTTGCCGCGCAGGCTCTTGCAGTTACCCGTCAGCTTGAACTGGACCCGGCCAAGGTCAACCCCAACGGTTCAGGCATCTCACTGGGTCATCCCATCGGAGCCACTGGTGCGGCCATTACCGTCAAGGCCCTGTATGAACTTAAGCGTACGGGCGGCCGCTATGGCCTGGTCACCATGTGCATCGGTGGCGGGCAGGGCATCGCAGCCGTGTTCGAACGCATTGACTGACGCCTGAGGTCCTCATGAGCGCGCCCCCGTCCGCCGCCAGTCCACAGCCCGACCCCGCGACGGGTGCGGCTCGCTCAGCATCGTCCGGATACCTGTCTGTATTGCTGTTCGGGTGCGCCATCCTGCTGATATCCACCGGGGTACGCTCTTCCTTTGGGCTGTTCATGCCCGAGATGGTGCAGGCTCGCAATTGGAGCCGTGAAACGTTTTCGTTGGCCATCGCCGTCCAAAACCTCATGTGGGGCCTGGGAGGTTCTTTTCTGGGCGCCATGGCTGATAAGTACGGTTCCATGCGTACGCTGCTTTTGGGCGCGGCGCTTTACGTCGTGGGCTTCATTGGCATGGCGTTCGCCGAGACCGGTCTAGAACTCACGCTCTCGGCGGGTCTTCTCATTGGTGTGGCCGTTGGCGGCACCAGTTTCGGCATCATCCTGGCCACGCTGGGGCGGGTCGTTCCGCCCGACAAGCGCAGTCTTGCTTTTGGCATCGGTGTCGCGTCGGGTTCGCTGGGTCAGTTTTTGTTTCTACCCTTGGCCGATTGGCTCATCCGTCACCAGGGCTGGCACAACGCGCTGCTCTGGCATGCTGCAATCGTGGGCCTGGTGCTGGTTCTCGCACTGGGGGTCAAGGGCGGCGGCACCCGCGGCGGCGGTGCGTCGGTGCGCCTGGGCGAGGCCTTGCGCATGGCGGGCACCGACCGTAATTTTCATCTGCTGTTCTGGGGCTACTTCGTGTGCGGCCTGCAGATCATGTTTCTGGCGCTGCACCTGCCGGCTTATCTCATCGATAAGGGACTGCCTGCGCAGACGGGTGCCACGGCCATCGCGCTTGTTGGCTTATTCAATGTGGTGGGCTCATTCAGTGCCGGACTTCTAGGCCAGCGCTATTCCAAAAAGTGGCTGCTGGCGGGCATGTATGTGCTGCGCTCACTCATTTGTGCGGCCTTTCTTCTCACGCCGCTCAGCGTCATGTCGGTTTATGTATTTGCCGCGGCAACGGGCCTGCTATGGCTGTCAACCGTACCGGTCACGAATGCCCTGGTGGGACAGATGTATGGCGTGCGATACCTGGGCCTGCTGGGGGGCGTTATCTTTTTAGGCCACCAGATCGGCAGTTTCCTGGGGGCCTGGCTGGGCGGGCGTCTGTTTGACACCATGGGCAACTACGATGCCGCCTGGGCCGTTTATATTCTGTTTGGGGTCTTTGCGGCGTTCATGCATGCGCCGATCGATCAGCGCCCTGTCAGCGAGCGCAGACCAGCAGCAGCAGCCTGAGGTGCGGGCTTTGAACCGGGCCCCAAACACCAGAAGCCGCCACCCTGCACTCATCCTGCACTCATCCTGCACGCAACGTGCACCCGCCACGCACGCTACAACCTCAGCGATCACGCGCTGCGGTTTGCGCCGTCACAGCGCTCAGGCGACGGTCTGTAAGGCGCGGCGGGCTGCGGCCAGGGTGAAGTCTATATCCTGGTCGCTATGCACACTCGAAAAGAAGAAAGCCTCTACGGGCGATGGCGGGAAGTAAACGCCTTCGTCGAGCATGAGGTGGTAAAAACGCTTAAAGCGCTCAACATCCTGGGTCTGAACGGCCGCAAAACTGGCAGGCGGCTGCGCCAGCATATACATGCCAGCCATGCCGCCCTGGTGCTGGGCGCAAAATGAGACGCCCGCGCTTTGAGCAGCTGCATTCAGGCCGGCCACCAGACGGCCGCAGCGCTGATGCAGGCGATCAAAGAATCCAGGCTCGGCGATGAGCTCAAGCGTTGCAAGCCCAGCCGCCATGGCGATCGGGTTACCAGACAAGGTACCCGCCTGATACACCGGACCCAGCGGCGCCATCATCTCCATGACTGCGGCGGGACCGCCGATAGCCCCGACGGGCATACCGCCCCCGATCACTTTGCCAAAGGCACTAACGTCGGGTGTGATGCCCACCACTTCTTGAGCACCACCCAAAGCCACACGAAACCCGCTCATGACCTCGTCAAAAATCAGCAAAGCACCATGCCGCGTGCAGAGCTCGCGCAGCCCCTCGAGGAAGCCGGGCGCCGGGCGAATGAGATTCATATTGCCGGGAATGGGTTCGACCATCACGCAGGCGATGCTGTCGGGATTGCGCGCAAACAGCGCCTCAACGCTGGCCAGATCATTGTATTGCGCAACTAGCGTGTGCTGAGCCAGATCAGCGGGCACACCGGCCGAACTCGGTGTGCCAAAGGCCAGGGCGCCCGAACCCGCCTTGACCAGCAGGCTGTCAGCCGTACCGTGATAGCAGCCTTCGAACTTCACAATGCGATCACGTTTGGTAAAGCCGCGTGCCAGGCGCAACGCCGACATGGCCGCCTCGGTGCCAGAACTGGTAAAGCGCACACGCTCAACCTGCGGAAACAGCGCGCAGATACGCTCAGCGAGCTCACTTTCCATGACATTGGGCGCCCCATACGAGAGCCCGCGCAGGGCCGCCGCCTGCACTGCGGCAACAACCTTGGGATGAGAATGCCCAGCGATCATGGGCCCCCAGGAGCCCAGGTAATCGATGTAGCGCCGGCCCTCCACATCCCACATGTAGGCACCCTCGGCACGGTCGATAAAGCGCGGCGTACCACCCACCGCCCGAAAGGCGCGTACGGCCGAGTTGACACCACCGACAAGAACTTTGCGGGCGCGATCGAATTCAGACTGGTTTGATGTCATGACAGAAATGAATGACTAAAGACCTTGACAGTCTATAGCCAAGGACGGTCAAAGCCAAGATCGAGCAAACCTTGAACTCAGATCGCGACTTCGAGCTGGCTATCGCGTTCACGCACCTCATAGACCTTCAGGGTGAGCCCAACACAATTAACGCCTTTGCCGTCACTCAGTCGGAAAATAAAATTGTGCTTGGTGCATCGAAGCATCGTGCCATGACTCATCTGTACGGCGGTGGTAAGCGCCGCCTGCAAATGCGGACAACGGGGTTCGACCGCGCGGAACCCTGCCGGTGTCTTGAGCATAATGACCCGCTCGGGTCCAGCCTTCGTCAGCATCGGATAGGAATCCGCCGAGGGGTCACAACCCTCGGCAAGTTGCCAGGTCTTTTCGCTCATGGCGTGAGCTCCGCCGCCTGACTGACCACTGCGTCCAGTCGCGACAGAAAGAAATCGCGTTCGAGATGCAGCAGAAACAAACCGATCTGCATGGTGAAGGGACTGTCAAGAAAGGGCGCGTAGACCGCCAGCAGCGCATCGCGCAGGGGCAAGCCATGCCGAACGCGGACGGAATCAAACAGAGCGCGCAGTTGATGCGCTTTGCGCAGATCTAGGTTGGCCAGATCGTAGACCCATTCGACTGGCTCGAGCACCTTGCGCAAATCGGCTAAAAACCCAAGCTCTCGTGAACCCAGACGCTCGATACCGCTGGGTAGATGATTCTCTGCAATCTGTAGCAGCCAGTTGGATTCGTCCTGGCATCGCGTTAAATCGATCGGATGGCGTACCCCCCGCTTGAAAACCATGGTCGGAACGATGCGCTGAGTAGCATCGCGCATTCGTCCCTCGGTATCGGCGAATTCGAAATGACCGGATTCGATTTGGCACACCGTAATGTCGGCAGGCATTCCTGTACGCAGACTGCCTGCCCGATCGTCAATGTGGATGGCACGGGCGGGATTCCAGGTGACCGCTGCAATGACCTCGCTCAGGGTCATGCCCAGGCGCAGGAGCACGCTCATCACGTGAGATAGTGAGTAAGCGGGCCCGATGGCATTGAACTGTTGAAGGTCAGAGCTGATGATGTCAGGGGCGAGCCCCTGAGCAAAAGCCTGCTCGGCAACTTCCCAAGAAAAATTGTAGCTGCCAAACGCAATGTCAAACAGGACGCCCCGCGCTTTCGCATCGATCACCACCGGCAGAAGCCGACCCTCGCGGTCGAGGATACGTCCACCGCTGTTATGGTAGGGATGAGCGATCATGTCGCCCGCCTGCGAAACTCGAAACAGTTCGTAGGCCGAGGGATGTTCGGGCAACATCTGGAACTCACCGATATGCCCGTACAGCGGCACACCAATGATCTCTGACAGTCCTTTGCCAATCTTGATGGGGCCTGTGCCGTAGCTGCCGAGCGCGGCAATTTTAAGGTAGCGAATGACGCCTGGATTCTGCTCGCAGAAATCGATCCAGTCGGGCACGGGGATTCCGGTGAGTGTACGGAGGTCTCCCTCGGTGAACTGAGCACCGATGATGCCCATGGGGCGGATGTAGGGGCCTGCATAGAGGTCGGTTCGAGTGTGTCCGACCAGCAGGGCGACAAACTCGTCCATAGACGCAATGCCCGGACCGCCTGCATCGACATAGCTGGTTACCCCCTGCCATATGCCGATGCTGTCAGGATCTGCGAAACCCAGCGTTCCATAGGTGTGCACATGATTGTCGATCCAGCCCGCGCTCACCACTGAATCCGACACATCGATGATGGGTTCGGGCGCCCCTTGTGCATCCCCCACACCAGCAATATGTCCGTTGCGGACCACGACATCAGTTACACGGTCGATACCCAGGGACGAATCAATCACCCGACCGCCCCGCAGCACGAAATTTGAGTTAGAGCTGTTCATGAGGATCCCCCCAAAAGCGATTCAGTACGCTGCACGGCCCATACCGACTGCAAACGTTCAATGAGCATCGATAGCCGATTTTGCGGCTTCATCACGAACGATCGCACGCACCGAATCACGCAATTCGATAAAACGCGGATGGCTGTGTAATTCAAAACGACGTGGCCGAGGCAAGTCAATGTCGATGACCTCGCGAACACGACCTGGGTGTCCTGTCATGACGACCGTGCGGTCAGCGAGATAGATAGCCTCGTCGATATCGTGTGTGACCAGCAACACCGTCTTGCGGTCAGCTTCCCATAATTCAAGCAAGAAGTCCTGCATGAGCGAGCGCGTCAGAGAATCGAGCGCGCCAAACGGTTCATCCATGAGCAGCACCGCTGGGTTGATCGCAAGCACACTGGCGATTGCTGCCCGCTGACGCATCCCCCCTGACAACTCAGCCGGCCGCCGATCACGAAACGCAGTCAGTCGAGTGCGATGCAGCAGGGTCTCGACCGTCTGCTCAACCGGCGCCTTGCCTGCATTGGCAGCAAGCTTAAGCCCAAAACTGATATTGCCAGCGACCGTCAACCAGGGGAACAATGCGGTCTGCTGAAACACAACCCCGCGATCAGGCCCCGGACCCGAGACGGGTCGGCCATCAACCAGCACCTGCCCCGATGAGGGCGTATCGAACCCCGCCACCAGATTCAGCAGGGTGGACTTGCCGCACCCGCTGGCGCCGACAATCGTGACGAAATGACAATCCTCGATTGAAAGGGCGACCCGATCCAGAGCCAGAACCTGGCTGCCGCGACTTTGAAAAGACTTGATGACGTCGCGAAACTCAATGCTGGCCACTGAAAGTCTCCGCTCGATTCCAATCCAGCGCCCAGTCGCGCGCCATAACAACCAGTCGGTCAGATACGAACCCAAGGATGCCAATGCTCAACATGGCCGCGATCACCACATCATTGCGATAGAACTGGTAGGCGTCGTTTAGCAGATAGCCCAGCCCACTGCGCACCGCAAGAATCTCAGCCACCACCACGAGTACCCAGGCGATTCCCATCGACAACCGAATTCCCGTAAAGATGGCAGGAAGCGCACCCGGCAATACAACCCGCATGAGCAGCTCGCGCTCATTGGCGCCCATCATCCGAGCCGCTTTGTACAGCGTCACATTCAGCTGTCGTACGCCATACGTGGTGTTGACCGCTGCCGGAAAAAAAGCCCCAAGACCGATCAGAAAAATGGCGGGTGCATTACCGATCCCGAAGAAAACCAGCGAGAGCGGCACCCAGGCGGTCACAGGAATATTGCGCAGCACCTGGACCGACGGATCGAGCATGCGCTCAAAGACTCTTGAGATTCCGATCAGAAGCCCGATCAGGGTTCCCAAACCCACCCCCCAGGCGAATCCCGCCAGCACCCGCCACGAACTCGCGAAGGCATGATCAAGCCAGGTACCGGTGTAGCGACTGGCCTGGCCGGTCAGACCGCTGACGAGGTCGTACCAGACCGCAACAACATCGATCGGCGACGGCAGCACATTGCGTTTAAGCAGGCCGAACTCGGTGACGGCCTGCCACAGACACAGGACCGCCAGCGGAACAACCGCGTACTGGAGCGCCCGACGCATCATCTACCAGCGTGTCAGGGCCTCAACCGACAAGCCAGTTGACTTTGCGATGAAACGCAAGTCAATCATGTTGTCGATCTGTGCCGAGAAGTCCTGACGAGCCCAACCGAGACTGTGCATTTCGCGCGCCATAGTCTTCAGATCGGCCATATTGGTGCGATAGTCATAGCGAAGAAACTCGCGTTCGGTCTTCTGAACCACAGGCTCCGGAAACCGCGAGTACTTCGCCTCGTATGCAACCTGCTTGTTCATATCCCCAATGAATAATTTCATTGCCTCGGCATGAGAGTCGATGATTCGCTGCACCAGTTCAGGCTTTTGCTGAATCAGCTTACGGTGCACGATAAAACCAATTTCCTGCTTGCCAAACCGATCACCGAACAGGTGCTGAACTAGACGCGCGTTGCTCTTCTCTATGGCCAGCGCTCCGAAACCTGCCAGTGACATGGCCAGATCGACTTCGCCGGCCTCGATGGCACGCGGATGGTTCGGGAACGGCACATTCACGATCTGAACGTCTTTGTCAGGATCGATGCCCGAAGACTTCAGAAATGACAGCAGCTTGGCATGCTGCAACGATCCAGTGGGGACCGCGATTTTGACCAGACCCGAAGCTTTACGACCATCGATAGCCGCCTTGAGCGCGGACGGATTATTGGCCGGTACGTTGAACTGCTGGCGTGCAACCAGCACGTTATAGCCACCGCCCCAACCAGCAACCCAGACCACATCAATACCTTCATTGGCCGCCCGCACCAGATGCTGCACCGTCGTGTTGGCGACATCAAGTTCGCCCTGCTCAAGCGCCCGCAACGCCGCCGTGCTGTCAGTGAAGTCTTTGATGTCGTACTTTAATCGGTGCTTGGCACTGACTTCGGGTAGCGCCGTGCGTAGCGCGCCAAGCGCGCCAATTTGAATACCCGCCCGAATAGTGTCCTGGGCCTTGGCAGGCACACTTGCCAGGAGCGCAGCCGCCAAAGCGGCACATCCGATGACTCGCATCATACCGATCTCCTTCGATTGAAAAACCGATCGAACCGATTTCAAGAAGCAACTAAAAATTTTGCAAAAACAATGTTGATATAGCGTTATTTGAATCAGTCTGGCAAGCCTTTTTTAGCAATGTTTCGACGCACAGAAAAGA
>JBDLQY010000227.1:0-37091 GCA_039800325.1 Pseudomonadota bacterium
CCACCTCAGCAGACAGGCCCTTAGGTCCAGCCACGCCCAGGGGTGTGAGGTGGACAACACCGTACTCGGTCTCTCGCACCACAGGTACATCGGGGAAGCGACGCGTGCGCTTTTCGCCCAAGGTGGCTAATAGCCGCAGCTTGCCCGCCTGCACCAGAGAGCTCCAGCCACCCGGTGTGACAGCGATGAGGTCAACATGCCCGCCCATCAGTGCGGCCGCGGCATCGGCATCCCCCTTGGAAGGCACATGATTAAACTGCACACCTCCCGCCGCCGCAGCGATTTCCTCCATGTAGATATGACCGCCCGAGCCGATACCCGCAGACATATAGGTGAATTTACCGGGGCTGGCCTTGGCTGCTTCAATTAATTCCTTCAGCGTCTTGTGGGGCGAGTCAGTGCGCACCACGATCCCGTATTGCAGGCTGGCCACCTGAATAATTGGCACCAAATCATTCACCACATCAAAACTGAATTTGCTTTGATACGAGGCCCGCTGCACGACCGGCACGATGACGGTCACCGTGTATCCGTCCGCTGGTTTAGCCAACATCGACGCCAGGGCAACGGCTCCGCTGCCGCCAGGCCTGTTCTCAACCACAATCTGTTGATTGAAGTGCTTGCGCGCCGTATCAGCGAGCGCTCGAAAAGTCAGATCTGTCGCGCCGCCCGGCGTGTAGGGAATGATCAGGGTAATCGGCTTATTCGGGAAATCTTGGGCGCTAACGCCCAAGGCGGCGATGGCCGTTACCATCGCCACGATCGAACGGATGAAAAATTTCATAGCTACCTCCGCAAGTGTTGCAAGAGCTGTTACTTAGGGGCTTGTTCAGGCGTGAATCGAGTCCAGAAACTCCAACACGATTCGATTCCAGGACGCTGGCTGCTCGAGGTGGGCATAGTGACCACCATGCTTGATGACCTCAAAGCGAGAGCCGGCGATTCCGCGATGCAGGATTTCAGCAGCGTCTGTTGAGGTATTTCCCCGCGTAATGCCCTGATCCGAGTCGCCACACAAAATCAGTGCCGGGCACTGTATCCGACCGAGCTGCGGCGTCCAGTTGGGCTCCGATAATGCTCTGAACATCGCAGCATAGGATGAGGCTGCATTGGCGCTGGTATCAAGAAACTCGCTACGATAAAAATCGATCAGTGCGGGATTGTCTCGCAGAGACTCTGCAGAAAACGTATTGCGAATCTGCTGATCGGACAGCGCTTCCATGCCGGTCTTCTCGACCTGGGCAGCGCGATCGACGAAACGCTGTGCCCCTTCCGGTCGCAAGCCACTCGTGGTGTTTGATAACACTAACGCGCGCACCCGCTCTGGGTGGTCAAGCACAAACTGCTGGCTGATCCACCCGCCCATTGAAAAGCCGATCAGAACAGGACGATCAAGGCCGAGTGCGTCTAGCAGAGCCAGCAAATCGTACGCATGCTGTTGCACCGAAAAGCGCCCCGCGGGATTATTGGTCTGACCAAATCCGCGCACATCGTAGGTATGAACCCGATAGCGCGATGAAAGCGCCGGCACCTGATAGCGCCAGGTTTTCATTGAGCTCAGTCCAAGGCCATGGACCAGTACGAGATTAGGGCCATCGCCCTGTACTTCGTAGTTGACCGTCAAAGTCTCTTCGTTTCGCAACTGAACCTTCACGTCAATCCCTTTTCAAATTTGGATCGGGCCGATTGACTCGCCCTCAGCTGACTACGGGCAGCACCTCGACCGCATAGCCCCACTGCAGGCTGCGCTGCAGAACGGGGTCTTCTAGCATCATGTCAAAACGCGCCGCCGGACGCACGCCACCCAAGGCGCCCAGGGTTCCACAAAACATAAGATTGCCGACCGCCAAGCCACCCAGTTGCTCCAGGAGATCTTCCGGTCGACGAATCGCCGCCAGAGCGCCCTCCTGATAGAGCGTGCGTGTACCCTTTTCAGTGATCCATGAGCGAAGAACCAGGCTATCCCAATGGCCAACGACTTCGTCAAAACGCCATAACTGCCGGCCCACCACCTTGCCGCACAGTTGCTTGGATAAAGCCACGCCCACTGCCTCGGCCCTACGATCGGTGTGATCGGATCCGACGCCTACCCATAGCCCGTCCGCGAGACTGACCAAAACCGGCTCAGCCTCGCCCGAACTGTCAGGGCCCAGCACCTGCAGGCAGTCCGTCTGGGTCAGCAGCCCGCTGCCAAGCCGATAAAACAGCGGCGTACTGGACGGGCGGGGCACACCCAGCGCCGCCAATTCTTCGATGTGATGTTCGATGGCGGCCGCATCGCGTCCGGTCCAGCCAGCCACAATCAGACGATCGATTGATGCGGATATCGCATCGCGTCCGCGCTGTGTGAATCGTTCAAAGTGCAACATCCTGAAATCTCCGTGGAGTCAGCACGGGCGAATACCGCCGCGGCTTTGATCATTACGCGCCCCATTGGCGAACGATATAGATAATAAGCCGCGCCGAAGCCCTACGCGGCCGAATCCGGTACCGGCCCCGGGTATCATCCGATCATGCATGTATCCGACGTTCAGGTCTGCGATGGCGCATCAGCCACACAGCAGTCGCCCGGAATAGCCACTGACGACTTCCGGTCGCTCGAAGCGATCCGAACGTGGCTAAACGAGCACGGCGCCGCCCAGGGGCATATTCAGCGCCTGATGCGCCTGTGGACGCATGCCCTGCCCTGGGATACGCCCGCTCGCCACCCTTTTGATCACCTTCCGGCGCGGGTACTCGGGCAGTTGCCCGCGATGATCTCGCAGCTTGACCGCCTGGCCCATGTCCTCAGCGAGCAGTCCTCAAGCGATGGATCGCTCAAGCTGCTGGTCGGACTAAATGACGGGCAAACGGTTGAATCCGTGCTGCTGCCGCGTGACGGCGTTTGTGTATCCAGCCAGGTTGGCTGCGCGGTAGGCTGCGTTTTCTGCATGACGGGCCGTGGCGGCTTGGCGCGCCAATTGGGATCCGCCGAAATGGTCGCGCAGGTAGTTCTCGCCCGCAGGCGACGGCCCGTGCGCAAGGTGGTGTTTATGGGCATGGGCGAGCCAGCGCACAACCTCGATAATGTGCTTGAAGCCATTGACACGCTGGCCGAAGACGGCATGATCGGACACAAGAACCTTGTGCTGTCCACCGTCGGCGATCACCGGGTGTTTGAACGCCTGGCGCAGCGACGCATCAGGCCTGCTCTCGCGCTTTCATTGCATACCAGCCGTGCCGAGTTGCGTGCCAGGCTTCTGCCACGAGCGCCAGCCATCACCCCGGATGAGCTTGTTGAAAAGGGCCAGGCCTATGCTCATCTCAGCGGTTACCCCATTCAGTACCAGTGGACCTTGATTGAGGGCATCAACGACAGCGACGAAGAGGTGCAGGGAATTGCGCGACTGCTGCGTGGCAAGTACGCCGTGATGAATCTCATTCCCTACAACCGCGTCGAATCGCTCGAGTACCGTCGTCCCAACTGGCAGCGTGCCGCCGAAATTGCTCGCACACTGCACCGCCAGGGAGTTCTGACCAAACTGCGTCAATCGGCTGGTCAGGATGTTGATGCAGGGTGCGGGCAGCTGCGGGCGCGTCAAGTGCCCGTGGAGTTTAAGAGCTCTCCAAGCCGATAAAAACGCGCGGCATTGTCCACGAAAAACGCTTGTTGTTGCGCCGACGAGAAATGCCCAATCATGCGCGCAACCGACGTCACCAACAGGTCGTAGCTCTTGACCCGTAAACCCGCCACTGGGTAGTTGCTGGCAAACATGCAGCGCTCGATGCCAAAGATGTCGATGGCCTCGAGAACGATGCGGCGGTTGCTCTCGTACTCCCAGGGCTGATCCTTGAGACCAAATTCAGACACCTTGAGCATCACATTCGGGCAATCAGCGATAACGGCCATCGCCTGACGCCAGGCCGCCAAGCCAATCTCGCTGCGGTCCCAGGGAAACCCAGTGTGGTTGAGAACAATCGGGGTGTGTGGAAACTGCCGAGCCACCTCAGCGGCCTCGGGCAGATGCCAGAACGGTACCCGCAAATCCCATGAAAACCCGTACTGCTCAAGTCGCGCAAAGCCCTCAAGCCAGCGCGGATCCTGCATAGTGCCGGGAGCCCCAGGCGTCATGGATTGCGGCGATAGCGAGGTCACGGGCTTTGAACGAATGCCGCGCACCATCGGAAAGCTTGCCTGACGCGCAAGCACCTCGGCCGAGTTGGGCGTGTGAAACCAGGCATGTGCGACGATAGCCATGGGCAGGCGGGCCTGCCCAGCCACCGAACCCTCACGCTGGGCAACATCCACCAGCCAGCGCGTCTCACCCACCTGGTCATTGCGATTCCACTCGGCCTCACAGTGAACCGTGGCCAGAACGTTGTGACGGCCGGCATCGCGCCTGTAGTGCTCAGGCATGTAATCCTGCTTGAGCGCGTCGTAGTTACCGAGAAAAAAATGCGGCTCGGGGTGATCGCTTAACCAGGGATATCGACCCGTGCCGGGCAGCCACAGATGGTGATGGGCATCGACCAGGGTGACCGCGGACGCATCATCGTTCCAGTGGCCATGAATCGTCTGAGGATGCGCTGCACTCATACCCGGGTGCCTCCGTCAACCATCAGGGTGGCCGCGGTCATGAAGGAGGCCTCGTCGGATGCCAACCAAAGAATAGGACAGGCAACCTCGCGTGGATCAGCCCAGCGCCGTTGCAGATTGACATCGACTTTTTCGGTGCGCAGATCGTGCTCGGTCTTGCCGCTGGGGGCAGCCCGACGCACGTGGAATGGCGTTAACGTCAGCCCCGGACAGACCGCATTGACACGCACGCCATGCTGCGCCTCTTCGAATGCGAGTGTGCGCGTCATTGACAAAATGCCAGCCTTGGCGACATCGTATTGCCCCATGCCGGCCCTGGGGTTGATAGCGTGCGTCGACGATATATTGACGATGGCCCCGCGTCCGCCGGACCGCAAGGCTGGCAGACAGGCTCGGGTTAAATACGCGTAACTGAGGAGATTGACTGAAAGAATCTTGTGCCAGGTTTCGGCCTGGGCTTCAGCAAGCGGCTCGTAGGCACGCACACCTGCGTTGTTAACCAGCACGTCAATACGCCCAAAATGACTAAGTACCTGGTCGGCCACTGTGCCGGCCGCTGACTCCTCGCCCAGATCGACGGCAATCTCGAGCACCGATGCCCCGGCGCAGGCCGCGCGAATAGCCTGCGCGACCTCGGTCAGGGGCGAGCTCGGAAGATCAACCAAGGCGACGCGCGCGCCTTCCTCACAAAACAGCTGAGCAGTAGCCGCGCCAATTCCGCCAGCGCCACCCGTAATGATTGCCACCTTGTCCTTAAGTCGTTTCATAAGCCTTCCATCGTGTCGTGCAATGTCGTGTGTCCCCATAGCGTGCGCAGTGCCGCCACCAGGCTGTAAATACTCATCAACGCGCCGCACACGGGCATAGCCCCATACCACCAGGCTTTGTCCCAGCCCAGAAACGGAGTGACCTCCCCCGACTCGCGCATGAAACGCCAACCCATCCAGGCCAAAACCAGCGCAACTGCGAGCATGCCCAGATGTATCAGCGCCCACCAGACGCGCTTAAACAAGGGCGGTAAAAACCGGTCGAGCGCGTTGACGCGATACAAGGAGCCCTCCCGCCAGAGGGCGAGCGCACCCGCGAACGTCATCCAGCCGAACAGTAGCTCAACCAGTTCGTCGTAGCCCGTCAGTGGAACCGCGGGAAACAGCCGCTGCAGCATACCCATGCTCAACAGAATGAACAGGCCGCTCAGGCAGCTTACGACGATCCAGCGACACAGGCTGGCAACGAATTGATCGAGTCTTCGTATCAGAGCCATCGTAGCTTCGCTCACCGCACCTGACCCAGGCCAATGAGTTTGGGCAGCCAGGTTGAGAGGGCTGGCACGTAGGTGACCAGCAGAAGCACCGCGATCAGCGCAAAAAGATAAGGCGCCAATTCGCGGGCGATTGCGGCGATCGGTGCGCGAGCAATGCCGGAAACCACGTAAAGGCACAGACCCACCGGCGGCGTCACAAGCCCAATCATCATGTTAAGCACCAGGATGACGCCGAAATGAATGGGATCGATTCCGATCGCCGCCATGACGGGCGCAAGGATCGGGTAAGCGATGATCATGACCGCAATGGTCTCGAGAAACATGCCCAGAAACAGCAACACCAGATTAACGAGCAGCAAAATCACCCAGGGCTCTTTTGAGACGCCCAGCAGCGCCTGAAGAATCGCATTCGGTACCTGCTGCTGCACCAGCACCCAGCCGAAGGGCGCCGCCATGGCAATGATGATCATCACCTGCGCCGTCTGCCGACCGCTTTCCCACATCACCCGCCAAAAATCCCGACCGCGAATCTCCCGGTACACAAAACGCCCCAAAATAAAGGCGTAGCCCGCAGCAATAACCGAGGCTTCAGTAGGCGTAGCCAGCCCCCCGAGAATAGCGCCCAGGATGAGTGGCGGCAGGGCCAGTGCAGGTAGTGCACGAAAAACGGTCTGCAGGGCCGGCGACCAGCCGGGAAAGCCGGATGAACGCGGCAGTTTTCGTCGATGCGCCTCGATGGCGATGGCAATCATCAGGCCCAGACCCAGCAACAGCCCCGGGACCACACCCGCCAGAAACAATGCCCCAACCGAAACGTTGGCCAGACTACCGAAGATTACAAATGGGATGCTGGGGGGAATGATGGGCCCAATGGTTGCCGACACCGCTGAGATGGTAGCCGCGTACTCGGGCGAGAAGCCTTCACGCGTCATGGCACGAATCTCGACGACCCCCAACCCAGCAGCATCAGCCACCGCAGAGCCTGACATGCCGGCAAATAACATGCTGCCGATGACGTTAACGTGGGCAAGCCCCCCCCTCACCTTACCGACCAGCAGATTGGCGACCGCAAAAATCCGCTCGGTGGTGCCGCCCAGATTCATCAGGTTACCCGCCAGAATGAAAAAGGGTATGGCCAGCAAAGGAAACGAGGTCGTGGCCGCGTACGCACGCTGCATGAAAATAACCAGCAGGTCTGGCCCAGCGGTCACCACCATGATGCCGATAGCCACCAGCGCAAGCGCCGCGGCAATCGGCAGTCCCAGCAGAATCGTGAGGCAGACCGCCGTCAGAACACCCGCGAGCAACACGGCCTAGGCCTGAAATCGGCGCCGAGGGCCAGATATCAGCCGCGGGCGGCGTTCACCAGCTGTGTCCACTCGTTCCAGACCGTATCGCCCAGACTTTTCTTGAGGACCTCATAGGCAGGGCCCATGCGCTCACGGAAGGGCGCTACATCGGGTCGAGTGATGGCGACACCCGCCTGCTGCATGCGCGCAAGCATGGACTCTTCGGCATCCTGAACACCTTTGCGGGCAGCCGCACCGGCCACGGTAGCCTCCTCGCTAATGATCTTGCGCTGGGCATCATTGAGCTTACCCTGCCAGGCACGCGGATTGGCGGCAAACATGATCGAGGTATAGATGTGGCGGGTGAGCGCAACATGGCTTTGCACCTCGAAGAACTTCGCAGCAAACGTGGTGCCGATGGGATTGTCCTGACCGTCAACCGCTTTGTTGGCCAGGGCCAGGTACACCTCCTGAAACGCGATGGTCTGGGTGCTTGCGCCCAGGGCTTCAAAAGCAGCCTTAATGGCAAGCTCGGGCGGCACACGCAGCTTGAGCCCCTTGACATCGTCAGGACGGTTTACAGCGCGTCGGCTGTTGGACAGCGCGCGAAAACCCCACTCAAAATTGGCAATCCAGGTAAAGCCGGCAGCGGCCAGCTGCTTGCCCAACCAGTCACGCGCCGTGACATCCAGGGTTTTGTGCGCATGCGCGTAGCTGTCAAACTGATACGGAATATTGATGACCCCAACGGCCTTGGACATCGCCTCAATGTTGGCGGGGTTCATCAGAATCATATCGATGGCCCCCAGCTTGGTCTGCTGAGCCGTCTCAACCGGCGAGCCCAGGGCATTGTTTGGAAAGATATTGATCTTGACCTGACCGTTGGTGCGCTCTGCGATGCGCTTGACCATCTTGTCGGCCTCTATGTGCACCGGGTGCGACACATCAGCCGGGTGTGTCAGCTTTAGCTCAACATTTGCACGGGCGGGCAGCACGGTAAAAGCAGCAAAACCCGCTGCACCGGCTTTAAGAATCTGACGACGATTGGACGTTTGCACGGTCATGAAAGTTGTCTCCGTAAATTTGTTGTCTTTGGCGGAACGCATCGCCGGCATCCGCCAATCGGCCATGGACTGACGTTTCGAAGCCAGCAAGGCATGTTGACAGATTCATCAAGTGCCGTGCAACAATCGCTTATGAATATCTTTCCAATTCTTAAATCCCACGGGCGGGCGAGTCGGGCCCTGGCCGTCGGACTGGTGGGCGCAGGCGAGTTTGGCGCTACCTTCGTGGCTCAGTCGCTGCGCACGCCCTCGATCCGAATCGCGGCCATCTGTGACCGTGACACCGAAAAAGCGAAAGCTGCTGCGGCTGCTGCTGGAATCCCCGAGACGCACTACCAAGTCTGTGCAGACAGTCAGCAGGCCCAAGCCGCCATCGCGCAAGGACGTATCGCCATCGTCTCTGATGCGGCCACCATGGCCTCGCTTCCGGTGACCGCGGTGCTTGAAGCGACCGGAGATCCGGCCGCTGCAGCAGCCACCGCGCTGGCCGCGATTGAGGCTGGTAAACATGTGGTTCTGGCCACCAAAGAGGCTGAAATCGTGGTGGGGCCCGAGCTTGCCGCCCGGGCCGCCGAGCGCGGTGTTATTCACTCGCCGGTAGACGGCGACCAACCTAGTCTGCTGATCGGCCTGGTTGACTGGGCCAGAACGCTGGGCTTTCCGGTCGTTTGCGCCGGAAAATCCAGTGAGTCCGACTTTGTGTTTGACCCTGAGACCCAGACCCTCACCGCCTGGGGTGAGACCGTCTCGGCAGCTGACTTTAAGCGCTACTTCTGCCTACCCGGCACGCCCGGGGCCACTGCCGGGTCGGGCCTTGCGCTGGATGACTGGCTCGGGGCACGTGCTCGCGGGCTGCCTTGGGGCGCAACCACGGTGCCTGATCTGTGCGAAATGGGCATCGTCGCTAATCACACAGGCCTAACGCCAGATTGCCCAAGTCTGCACGCACCCATTGCCCGCACCGTTGAACTTCCCGCCTTATTCCGTCCACGCGCGGGCGGAGGTCTACTGGCTGGCGCTGGTCGTGTGGACATGTTTAACTGCCTGCGTCGCCCGGATGAGCTCAGCTTTGCCGGTGGCGTGTTTGTCGTGATTGAATCACCAGATCCCGCGACGGGCCGTCTGTTTGCAGCCAAAGGCATTCCCACGGCCGGTGATGGTCGTTACGTCCTGCTGCACAACCCAGTTCATCTGCTGGGGGCTGAGGCAGCCATGTCTATGATCAGTGCGGCCCAACTCGCATGCTCAAGCGGGGGCGTCGAGGTAAAGCCTAGGGTCGATCTGATTGCAACCACCACCCGAGATCTCGAGCCTGGCGAAACCCTGCGCATTGGCTTCAGGCACGCCATCGATGGGCTGGGCTACGCGCTGGCGGCCGCGCAGCCTCTTGCCGAGGACGCGCCACTGCCCTACTACCTAGCGGCCAACGCCAGACTGCGACGACACGTCGACCGCGGCAGGCCGCTTACTCTAGGCGATGTCGACCTGGCCCTACCCTCAATTTTGTACGACCTGCGCTGCGCGCAGGACCGGCGGTTTTTCGAAGCTGCCCGCTAGGTCAACCGACTAGGACTTGTCGCCGCTGATCAGGGCCACCGCGCCATCCCCGCTGCCGCCCAGCAGCCCGGTTCGGGTGTAAATGCCTAGCTTGTCTCGAGTATCGGCAATATCAAGGTCACGCATGGTCAGCTGACCGATACGGTCTGCCGGCGTAAACGCCCCCTGCCCCTTCTCCATCGTTAAGCGCTCAGGGTGATAGGTGAGATTTGGGCTTACCGTATCAAGGATGGAGTAATCTTTGCCCCGGCGTAATTCCAGCGTGACCTCGCCGCTGACAGCACGTGCGACCCAACGCTGCGCGGTCTCACGCAGCATCAGGCTTTGGGGATCAAACCAGCGACCGTGATAAAGCAGCTTACCCAGGCGGCGGCCGTTACTGCGGTACTGTTCGATGGTGTCTTCGTTGTGAATGCCTGTGACAAGGCGCTCATAGGCAATATGCAGCAGAGCCATACCCGGCGCCTCATAGATGCCGCGGCTCTTGGCTTCGATAATGCGATTTTCGATCTGATCGCACATGCCCAGACCGTGGCGTCCACCGATACGGTTAGCCTCCTCAAACAAGGCCACCTGATCTGCAAAAGTCTGGCCGTTCAGCGCGGTGGGAATACCCTCTTCGAAACGTACCGTCACGGTCTCAGCCTTAACCACGACATCGTCACGCCAAAAAGCAACGCCCATGATGGGATTGACGATGCTGATGCCTTTGTTCAGAAACTCGAGATCTTTGGCCTCGTGGGTAGCGCCCAGCATATTTGAGTCGGTGGAATACGCCTTTTCAACGCTCATCTTGTACTCAAAGCCATGAGCAATAAGGTACTCGCTCATTTCCTTGCGTCCGCCCAACTCATCGATAAATCGCTGGTCAAGCCAGGGCTTGTAAACCCGCAAACGCGGATTTGCGAGCAGACCATAACGGTAAAAACGCTCGATGTCGTTACCTTTGAAGGTGCTTCCATCGCCCCAGATGTTCACCCCATCTTCCATCATGGCCACAACCAACGCGGTACCGGTTACAGCACGGCCCAGCGGGGTGGTATTGAAATAGGTGGCTCCAGCCGTCGAGATATGAAAAGCGCCGCACTGAATCGCTGCTATACCCTCTGCGACCAGCTGTACACGGCAGTCGATAAGGCGTGCAATGTCGGCCCCATAGGCTTTGGCCTTGCGCGGGATGTCGTCGTAGTCGCTTTCGTCGGGCTGCCCCAGGTGGGCAGTGTAAGCACAGGGAACTGCGCCCTTGGACCGCATCCAGTGGACTGCGGCTGAGGTATCAAGCCCACCCGAAAATGCAATACCCACCCGTTCGCCAACGGGCAGGGACTGAAGAATGTTTTGACTCATGAGAACCGAGCTCCGCGCTGCGCAGCGACACTGTGTCGCGATACGGCGCGGAATCGTACCACTTCCGTCCCCTGTATCCGCCTGAAACAAGGGCGCTGTGTATCATCGAGAGCGGCACACACGCCGGGCCGCCGTCATGCTTCAGTCGGGGCCTGATCCTCACTTCTGAGCCCTATGACCAGCGAAGACCAGCGGACCATTCCCGAAGCATTCACAGCCGGTTTCAAATCGGCTGGACGTCTTCGACCCGGTATTACCCGGCAGATGCTGCTTGAGCGACACGAGCTGTGCGAGGACCTGGCACAGATGCTCACCGAGACCGCCCAGGCGCGCCGCTGGGAGTTGGGCATTGCTGAAGATCAGGTGCTCGATCGCATACGTCAAGGTCTACCCCAGGCGGGACTTGAACTGAGCGACTTTGAATCCAGCTGGGTCATGGCCCGCCTCGCCGAGCTGCTCGGCTGGAATATCAACGATCAACCCTCCTCGACTGAGTGAGTTCATTATGAGCACGAACCCAGCGCTACCTCGAATTGGTTTCATCGGTCTGGGCGTCATGGGCGCCCCCATGGCGGGACACCTGGCCCGAGCCGGATACCGACTGGTACTGCACGACATCGACGAGATGGCGGCCAGTGCTGTTGCGGCCGAGACTCAGATGCCCAGCGTCGCAACGCCGGCCGCCGTGGCTGCGGATAGTGACATCATCATCACCATGCTGCCCACGGGCCGGCATGTTCAAGAGGTCGCCTTCGGCACCAGCGGTCTGGCGTCGGCCCTGCGCCCCGGCATGCTGCTGCTAGACACCTCATCAGCCGAGCCCTGGATTACCCAGGAAACCGCACAGCGCCTAGCACCACTGGGGGTGCGCATGGTCGATGCCCCTGTCTCGGGTGCACGCTGGGGTGCAGAGGCTGCTGAACTGGTGTTTATGGTGGGGGGCGATCCCGCCGATATCCAGCGGGTCCAACCCCTACTGGAGCGCATGGGGCGGATGCAGTTTCAGCTCGGCCCGGTGGGCTCAGGCCACGCCATGAAGTGCATCAACAACACCATCACGGCCATGACCTTTCTCGCCACCTGCGAAGGTCTCGCCCTGGGTAAAGCCATGGGACTCGATCCCGAAG
The DNA here is from genome assembly GCA_039800325.1 of Pseudomonadota bacterium. GTDB lineage: Bacteria > Pseudomonadota > Gammaproteobacteria > Burkholderiales > Burkholderiaceae_E > SYIM01. Next base: position 12,225 of record JBDLQY010000227.1, read on the forward strand.
CCATGACCGACGTGCTGAACGTCTCAACCGGCATGTCCTGGATTTCGCAAACGCATATTCGAAAACGCATTACCAGCCGTCAGTTCGATGATCCATTCAAGCTGGGACTGATGAACAAGGATGTCGGCATTGCCAGCGAACTGGCCACCCGTGCGGGCATTCCCTTTCCCTTGAGCGGCGCAGGACGCGAGCTCTGGCGTGCCGCGACCCTTTCGCGGGGAGCCGACAGCAGCGTGAGTGAACTGGGCCGCTGGGTCGAGCTGATCACCGGTGTCGACATCACACCCGCGTCAGTCAACAAAGGCTCTGACGGCGCTGCGACGGTCCGCGTGGCGCGTGACACGGTCCACATCGATAATGATCGTGTTCGCGTCACTGAGTGGCGTTTTGCGCCGGGCGCACAGACGGGTGAGCATGTGCACGAGTTCGACTATGTCGTTGTACCTCTGCTCGATGGTGACCTGCAAATTGATACGCCCGACGGACAATCAACCCGGGTACCACTGCGCGCTCGGGTCCCGTATTTTCGGCCGGCAGGCGTGCACCATAACGTGATCAACGCCAACTCGTACGACTTCGCCTTCATGGAAATTGAATTGCGCTAGGGAGATGTCCTCATGACCACAGTCACCTCGCATTTTTCGGTGTCCCACCTGCGCGATGCCGAATTCAAGACCGACGGCCTTCGGCAGTACTTCGAGTACCGCGACTTGGGCATCCGCGACTCAACAGGCGGCAAGGCGGTTATGCATGTCATCCGGGCTCGCGGAGGCCATCAGGCGGGGGGCGAATGGCACCGCCATGGCGTCGAGCTGCAGCTGGTTTATGTACTCAAGGGATGGGTTCGATTTGAGTACGAAGGCGTGGGTGAGGTGCTGCTGGAGGCCGGCAGCTGCGTGCATCAACCGCCCGGAATACGGCATCGGGAAATCGAGCACTCGGCCGATCTCGAATTAATCGAAATCGTACTGCCCGCCGATTTTAAAACCCAGGCCGCCTGACCCCAAGCCCCAGGAAGCTGCCCGCCAAGGGCCGGGGGATCGACCCGCCGAAGCCTGTGCGGGCCTTCTTGCATCAGCGTGCGATCGGCTTATAGCGCAGCCGGGTTGGACGGGCGCCATCTTCACCCAGTCGGCGTTTTTTGTCGGCCTCGTACTCTTGATAGTTTCCGTCGAAAAAGACCCACTGCGAGTCGCCCTCGGCCGCCAGAATATGCGTGGCGATTCGATCGAGAAACCAGCGGTCATGCGAAATAACCAGCACGCAGCCGGCAAATTCAAGCAGCGCGTCCTCCAAAGCCCGCAGCGTCTCGACGTCGAGATCGTTTGAAGGCTCATCCAGCAGCAGCAAATTGCCGCCGGAACAAAGCGTCTTGGCCAGGTGGAGGCGGCCACGCTCGCCGCCCGATAAATTACCGACCTGCTTCTGCTGATCGGTACCCTTGAAGTTAAAGCGGCCGATGTAAGCCCGGGACGGCATCTCGAACTTACCTACCGTGATGAGATCCGAGCCGCCCGAGATCGCTTCCCATACGGTTTTGTCATTCGGCAGAGCGTCCCGGCTTTGATCAACCCAGGAAATCTGCACAGTGCTGCCCACGGAGATCTGGCCGCTATCGGGCTGCTCGCGACCCGTAAGCATTCGAAACAGCGTGGACTTACCAGCACCGTTAGGACCGATGATGCCCACGATGGCACCTGCAGGAACCTTGAAGCTGAGATTGTCCATGAGCAGGCGCTCACCATAGGCCTTGCTGACCCCCTTGAACTCAATCACCTCATTACCCAGACGTTCTGACACCGGAATAAATATTTCCTGGGTCTCATTGCGCTTCTGATGCTCGTATGAGCTCAGTTCTTCGAAACGTGCCAGACGGGCCTTGCTCTTGGCCTGACGACCCTTGGGGTTCTGCCGCACCCAGTCCAGCTCCGCCTTCATGGTCTTGATACGGGCAACCTCCTGCTTGGCCTCAACGGCCAGTCGCGCTTCCTTCTGTTCGAGCCCCGAGCTGTAATTGCCCTTCCAGGGACTGCCATGGCCGCGAGCGAGCTCAAGAATCCACTCAGCTGCGTTATCGAGAAAATAGCGGTCATGCGTGACCGCCACCACCGTTCCGGGGAAACGCTGCAGAAACTGCTCTAACCACTCGACACTCTCGGCATCGAGGTGATTGGTGGGCTCGTCAAGCAGCAACATGTCGGGCTTGGACAGCAACAATTGGCACAGCGCCACTCGTCGTTTTTCACCGCCCGACAGATTGCCAATGACCGCATCCCAGGGTGGAAGCCGCAGAGCGTCAGCGGCGATTTCCATCTGATGCTCGGTATCGGCTCCGGCCGTGGACAGGATGGCCTCATATTTGGCCTGATCAGCTGCCAATTGATCGAAATCAGCATCGGGTTCGGCGTAAGCCGCGTAGATCTCATCAAGCCGCTTTTTTGCCAGGACGATTTCACCCAGCCCGTCTTCAACCGCCTGTCGCACGCTCGACTGCGGATCGAGTTGCGGCTCTTGAGGCAGGTAGCCCACCCGAATACCGGGCATCGGCACAGCGTCGCCTTCGATGTCTTTATCGACACCCGCCATGATTTTCAGCAGGGTGGACTTGCCCGACCCGTTCAGACCCAGCACTCCGATCTTGGCGCCGGGAAAAAACGACAAAGAAATATCTTTAAGAATCTGGCGCTTCGGCGGAACAATCTTGCCGACGCGATGCATGGTGTAAACGTATTGAGCCATAACAGAACTTTGAGACGGGGTGGCGCTTCGCCGAACTTTTGGGCCAAGCTTGAAGGCCGAAGTCTGACACAGGCGCGCTGAGACTGCAGGCAAGGCCTTGCGCCCACTAACAGTCCTCTACGGCTTTCGATGTCGCTGCTCGCGTAGCGTGGTGCTGGCAAGCTGCGATCTCGCCTGCCCAAAGGCCCTCAGGCGGGCGGCGACCCGTTCCTCAATCCTGCGCCAGTGCTCGCCGAAGGTCTCGCCCTCATCAACACTTGAAGCGGTCAACCAGGCCATAGCCTGCTCGACCGTCTCGACCGCAATCACCGAAAAGCGTCCGGCCCTCACCGCTGCAATCACGTCGTCGCGAAGCATCAAATGCCTGACATTCGCTTTAGGAATCAGTACGGCCCCCTCGTGTCCACGGGCGCGCAGCACATCAAAAAATCCTTCGATCTTTTCGTTGACACCGCCTATGGCCTGCACCGCACCGTGCTGGTTGACCGAACCGGTCACCGCGATACGCTGTTCGATCGGCCATGAGGCCAAGGACGATAGCAGCGCACACAGCTCCGCCAGGGAAGCGCTGTCCCCCTCGACCTCGCCGTAGGTCTGCTCGAAAACCAGCGTGGCACTCAAGGCAAGGGGATGTCGCCCCGCCCATCGCGAGGCGAGATAGGCGCTCAGAATCAGCACCCCCTTGGTGTGAATGGCACCCCCCAACTGCGATTCGCGCTGGATGTCCAGCACGGCCCCCTCACCCACCCGGGTCGTCGCAGTAATTCGCGTCGGCAGACCGAATGCGTAGTCGGCAAGGTTGAACACTGCCAAACCATTAACCTGCCCCGCGGCGCGACCTTCAGTATCGATCATCAAGGTGCCATCCAGAATCCGATCCAGCATGCGGGCACGTAGGCGGTCGCTGCGCCGCACCTTCGCTTGCTCAGCCAGATCGACCTCTTCCCGTCCGATCAACGTATGCGCGCGCTGACCGGCGATTTGATCGGCCTCAATTAACAAATCTTTGAGTCGACCAATTCTCAAACTTAACCGCTCTGTATCGCCAGCCTGCCGGGCACTCCACTCAAGCACGCGTCCCATCCCATCGGGCGCCAAGGCACGCAGCTTCATCGCTTGATTGAGGTTCCGAACCATACTCGCGTAGCGCACGTCATCTTTCAGAGAGCGCTGCATATCTTCGCCAAAATCGGCGGCAATTTTGAATAGCTGAGCAAAATCGGGATCGAGTGCCTGAAGCATTGAGAACAGACGCCAGTCGCCAAAGAGCGCGACCTTAGCCTCAAATGGAATCGGACGCGGCTCCAGGCTGGCCGTACTGACCAAGCCGTACAGCTGTGCCGGCGATTCGATACGAATCTCGCGCGACATCAGAACCCGCTTTAAGGCATCCCAGGCGAACGGCTGCATCAGGACTCGACGTGCATCCAGCAGCAGATAGCCGCCCGCGGCACGGTGCAGAGCGCCAGCCCGAATCAGGCCGAAATCGGTCACGAGCGCACCGAAACGAGCGATGTGCTCGATACGACCGATGAGATTCTGCAGCGTCGGGTTTTCCTCGACGACAACCGGCGCACCCCGTTGGTCAGAAGCAACGAACACGTTCACCACATAGCGTCGTAAGGGCGGTAAAGCTTCGCTCATGCCAGGTAAGGTACCCGGGCTGACCTCGGCCTCCGGCTGAAACAAGGGAGCGTTGCTGATGACATCATGCTGCAGGCTCTCCAACCAGTTGACGACCGCAGGCAGCAGCACGAATTGTCGAATCAGATCGTCCACCAGATGACCCACCGCAAGTCGAATGACCTCCTGGTTTAAGCGCCTGACCGCTTCGCGTCGCTCTCGACGCCACAGCACGATTCGTCGCAGCATCTGCTCGAGCTTGTCCTGAAGAAGACGAATCTGCGCGGCTGTCCGATCGCGCTCCTCGACAGGCAACTGCTCGAACTCATGCGCAGGTATTACGTCGCCATTGCGTGCAGGCGCGAATGAAAAACCCCCTGCCGTACGCAGCAGGGCAACGCCATGACTCCTAGCCTCACGCACCAGTTCCGTAAAGGCTCGCTCTTGTTGTTCTCCGAAATCACCTTCGACCTGAGCAATTCGAGCCCGATATTCGTCGCTCTCGAGGACAGCCGGAATCGCCGCCCTCAGCTCATCGATGAGTCGTGCGACGTCATCCCGTAAATGCATCGCCTGCCCTGCGGGAACTCTCAGGCAAAGCGGGCGCGCGGGATCATCAAAATTATTTACGTAGCACCAGTCGTCCGGTGTCTCCATGCTGCGCGCATGCAACGCAAGCTGCTCACGCACTGCGGCGACATGATCTGCATCGGGCGCAGCCAACACAAACAGGTTAAAACCCGGTTTGTCCAAATCGGACAGCAGGCGGATTGACTCAAGGGCGCGGTCCTGGCCTAAGAGCGGGGCGCTTGCATCAGGCTCTTCTCCGGGCGCTGCCTGAAGTGCCGCCGGATCGCACTGCCAGCGCAGCTGTTGCACATCTATTCTGGGCATTCTTCCCTCGCCTTCTGATCTCTGTCAGGGCTCATGACAGACCGGGTGCTTCCTGCGGCAGTCTGATCCAGAGCGTTTTCCGGGACCTCTGATCTCAGGGCCCGCAGCTGCTGCTCATTGAGCGTTTCATGCTCAAGCAAAGCTCGAGCACCCACGTCAAGCCGGGCGCGCTGACGCGCCAATACCGCAGTGCTGTCTTCGAGTGCTTCGCAGACCAACTGACGCACCGCTTCATCTACCTCGCGGGCAGTTCTGTCGGCCATGGTGTTCCGATCCGGCCCAAGCCAAGGCAGCCCGGGCGGTGAACTTCCAAAAGGCGCAGGAGCAGACTCTAACGAAACCGGCCCAAGCGCAGGTACCATGCCGTACTGGACCACCATGCTTCGCGCAATGTCGGTCACCCGCGACAAATCATCAGCAGCGCCCGTCGATATCTCGTTCAGTGCAAGCTGCTCTGCCGCGCGTCCCGCCATCAGAACCGCCATCTTGTTGCGCAGTTCGCGCGCCGTCATCAGAAAGCGATCTTCCGTGGGTCTCTGAATGGTGTAACCCAGCGCGCCTACACCGCGCGGAATAATGGACACCTTATGAATCACCATCTCAGGGGCCAGCGTCATCGCCACCAGCGCGTGGCCCATCTCGTGATACGCCACCGCTCGCCGTTCGTTCGGATTCAAGAGACGGTTTCGTTTTTCCAGGCCAGCCACGATGCGCTCGAGCGCGGCATTAAAGTCTTCCATAGCAACCGATTCATGCGCTTGCCGCGTCGCAACCAGCGCAGCTTCGTTCACCAGATTAGCCAGATCGGCCCCGCTAAAACCCGGCGTGATGGCTGCAATCTGCTCAATCTCGACTGCCGCATTCAGACGAATTTTTCGCAGATGAACCTGCAGAATCTGCACACGGCCGCGACGGTCAGGTCGATCAACCAGCACCTGGCGATCAAATCGTCCAGCACGCAGCAGTGCAGGATCGAGAATTTCGGGTCGATTCGTAGCTGCCAGCAAGACAACACCCACTCTCGGATCAAATCCATCCAACTCGGCTAAGAGTTGATTGAGCGTCTGCTCCTTCTCGTCATGCCCCCCCTGACCAAAGGCACCGCGTGCGCGCCCTAATGCATCAATCTCGTCAATAAAAATAATGGCCGGCGCGACCCGCCGTGCCTGTTCAAACAGATCACGAACACGGGCCGCGCCCACTCCCACAAACAGTTCGACGAACTCGGAGCCATTAATCGATAGAAAGGGAACCCCGGCTTCACCGGCCACCGCGCGGGCCAGCAGCGTCTTACCGGTACCCGGTGGTCCAATCAGAAGAATTCCCCGTGGAATGCGCGCACCCAGTCGGCCATGGCCCGCCGGATCCTTAAGAAACCCGACCACCTCTCGAAGCTCTTCCTTGGCTTCATCAACGCCGGCAACATCATCGAAGCTAACCCCGATACCGGTCTCGGTGTAAACGCGCGCGCGACTTCGACCAACTGCCATCAACCCGGAACTTAATCCACCAGACCCCTGAATTCGCCCAGCCGCCCAGCGCACGAGCCACATGATCAAAAGCACCGGCAGCAACCAGCTCATGAGTGTTGACAGCCATCCGGGACGGGCGACCGCCGAAAACCGTAGTCCGGGATATGCAGCTAGTCGCTCTGCGAGACCACCTTCGAGCGGGATCGTGACGAAGGCTTGCTTACCGTCAGTCGCGGGTGAACGAAACTGGCCTTCAATACGAGCCTCACTCACCACGACGCTGCTGACGTTTCCTGCCTGCAAGTGGACGAGAAAATCGCTGTAATCCAAAACGACCATGCGGCCAGCCGAGTACCACATGTCGATCAGAACAATCAGACCCAGCACGCTCAGTAAAATAATGATGGACTGAGGGGCAAGGCCCCGTGATGGCTCCTGTTGCGGTGACATTGTCGCTGGCACGTCCTTGGATTCCGGCTCCAAACGGGCTGGCGATGCCCGCTGATGGTCATCGCGCTTACAGGCCGGATGACATCGCGCATTTTGGCCAGATACTCGTGCCGGCCATTGCGCAACAGCAAGTCCATTCGATAGCAATCAAGCACGCTTGCGCGCGCGCAAATATCGACGGCAACGGTCGCCGCATATTCAGCCTCGGCCATACCAAGACCTGCCCACTAGCGACATCCCTCTACCGACGACAATGTCAGAGATCAGCCCGCATGAAGACACGGCTCTACCCTGAGATATCCCTGGCCCCTCAGTCTTTTTGTGAGCAGGTTCTATCAGAACGTTATCTAGCACCCGGCGAAGACTGCGCAGATGATGTTATGCGCAGGGTGTCGCAAGCACTTGCATCGGTCGAGACCTCACGTAATCGCGCATGGCATGCCCAGCGGTTTCTCCAAGCTATGCGAGCAGGTTTCATTCCCGCAGGACGTATTCAGGCATCAGCGGGCATCGAAACCAGTGCCACCCTTGTTAACTGCTTTGTGCAGCCGGTTCTGCCCCATCGCCGACGAGCCTCGTGGCGTCAAGGGATTCATGAAGCATTAACCACGATAGCCGCTGGCGGTGGGGTTGGCTATGACTTAAGCGATCTGCCTGCAGAGCATCTGGGTAGCCGAAACGAAGCAGAAGACAGACCTCCATCCCCACTCAAGTTTCTGGACCTCATGGAAGAGCGCGTTACAAGAGCAGGCATCGGCCAAACGCGTCGGGCTGCGCAAATGGCCGTTTTGCGCATAGATCATCCTGACGTGATCGCATTCATACAGCACAAGCGCCGCGGCGGTTTAACTCACTTCAATCTGTCGGTCGCCATCACCGATGCTTTCATGGACGCCGTACAGCGCGATGAGCCCTGGAGCCTAGGCAACACCGGCACAAATGCCCGTGATGACCAGACTCTCGCGGCACAAGCCAGCCGGCACGTGTCCGCACGACAGTTAATGCAGCGGCTACAGGATGCAAGCTATGCCTGTGGCGAACCCGGCATCCTCTTCATTGACCATATTCATCGCGACGATGCCCTCGGCGACCAAACGCCGTCTAGGGCCGCTAACCCGTGCGGGGAGCAGTTTCTGCCTGACTATGGTGCTTGCAACCTGGGCTCTATTGATCTGACACGCTTTGTAAGCGCACCCTTCACGCAAGCCGCACACTTCAAGCTGACTCATTTCGCATCGATTGTCAGCATCGCCGTTCGCGCGCTGGACAATGTTATCGAGATTGCGCAGTGGCCTCTGCCCCAGCAGGCGGAGCTTGCCCTGCGGCAGCGCCGAATTGGGCTTGGATTTACCGGTCTGGGCGACGCGCTGTTTATGCTGGGAATACGGTACGACAGTGCCGTCGGTCGATCTGCAGCTGCCCGCATTGCACGTTGCCTGCGCGACTCCGCGTGCGCGGCCTCTATTCAACTTGCGCATGAGCGTGGGCCTTTTCCTGATCTTGACGTGGCGACTTACCTTGCCAAGCCGCGGGCGGCTTCCCGCCTTCCACCGCGACTGCAGCATCGCATTCGAGAGCTTGGAATTCGTCATTCGCATCGTCTGTCGATTGCACCAACGGGCTCTATCTCGTTGGCATTCGCCGACAACGTATCGACCGGGATTGAGCCGATATTCGGTTGCCAGGTTCGTCACCGCGAACATGCAGATGACCTCGGAAGGACAGCTGTCGTGGCTGATCATGCATGGCGTCTATTCAAGGCGCGGTTTGGCAGCCAAGCCCCACTTCCAGGGACGTTTATGACCGCCGCAGACGTCTCACCTGCGGCTCAACTACGCATGCTGGCCAGTATCACGCCCTTTGTGGATGCGGGGATCAGCAAGACTGTCTGGATACCCGCTGACTATCCGCGATCAGCCTTCGACCGGCTGGCTCGCCAGGCTTGGTTGATGGGCATAAAAGCGTTCGCCTGCTACCGAAGTAACCCCGATATCGCGCAAGCCATGGTCGCCGAGTGTGAATTGGGCACAGATAAATCCAGATGAGCTAGACCATTGGGATGATAGGTCGCGCGTGCTATAGCCCCGACCTCGAGCAGTCTCTAGCATCAGCCGATCCCTCATCAATTTCAGCAAGGGCCTGGCATGCCATCGTCCCGCTCGACGTCATCGCATACCTTGCCAAGCGGCCAGCCAGCATCGGCCCATGAGCCCAGCGGGCACACTCCCTCAGACCTTATACAGCCGCAAGCCATTCAACGCAGGCTCGCATTAGAACGCTGCCGTTTGCTCGCCCGCCAGGTACTCCTAGAAAGCGCCTCCGCCCTTCTGCTGATTGTCCTGGTACTTCTGATCCTTGACGATGACGCCCCCCTGCATGACCAACTTGCCTGGGTGGCAAGCATCGTCCTCAACCAGATCGTACGCGTTCAGTGCGCACAGCGTTTACTGCCACGCCGACTGGCCAGCGCTAAGACCTACTTTGCCAGCACGGCCGTCTTGTCAGGCATTCTTGTGGGGGCCCCACTATCGCTGTTTGCGCATCTTATAACGCTCAACCAGGCCCTCGCCCTCGCTCTAGTAGCAATCGGCTGGCTGGCGCTCACCACTGGCATGTACACCGCCTTTCGCAGCCACGCGCTTATGCATAGCGCCCTCATTTTTACTCAGATGGCTCTCGCCTGGGTTAGCACTCCATTTCCGTCGCCCGAACTCGGCCTACCCGCACTGTTGCTTTATGCACTGCTGCTGGCTCGAATCGGCGCAAAGACACATGCCACTTTTGGTCAGTCAGTCATACAGGCTGTAGAACGGCGACACCTGATACGTAAGCTCGCACAAGCGACCCGACGCGCAAGACAGGCTCACCAGGCCGCTCGTCAATTTTTGGCCTGTGCCAGCCATGATCTGCGGCAGCCGGCCAGCGCGTTAGGTCTGCTCACAACCCTGCTGAGAGAACGCTGTAAAGATCCTGCACTGGCACCACTGGCCGAGGGCATTGAGCGATCTTCAAAAGCCCTGGGTGAGCTACTCGAAAGTCTGCTCAACCTATCCCGGCTCGATGCGGGCGTCGTCGAACCCCAATTTCAGTGGGTACGACTCGAGGTGCTCTTCGCAGAGCTTAGGCTTGAGTTCGAGGCCTGTGCCGCTGACAAGGGACTGACACTCCAGGTCGGTGCAAGCAGTGGAAGCCTGTTCTGCGATCCAATCCTGCTGGGCCGCTGTCTACGTAACCTTCTTGACAACGCAGTTCGATACACGACAATCGGTGGGGTCACGTTAAGCGCAACCCAGACGCCACAGGGCCTGACCATAAAGGTCTGCGATAGCGGCATTGGTATAGCTCCCGAGTTGCACAATCGCATCTTCGAAGATCACTTTCAAATTGAAGGTCGTCTCCAGCAGGCCTCGCGCGGCTTGGGTCTAGGACTAGCCATCGTCAAACGACTCGCCGCACTCATGTCAGCTGACATCAGCGTGCAATCCGACGGTCAAAACGGCAGTTGTTTTTCCTTGAAATTTTTAGCCGCCCATTTTCAAAGTCATCCAGAAACATCGCCTTGCTCGGCGACCGAAAATGATTGCGGGCATGCTTTAAAAATCGTTGACAACCTTCCACGCATTTTGCTCGTTGAAGACGATGCCGAGCTTGCTCACGCTATGACCCTACTGCTGCGTCATCGCGCTGAACATGTAGACCATGTCTTCAGCGTGGAAAGCGCCCTGCACCGTCTACAAAACGGCATTTTTAATCTGCTTGTTACAGACTTACGACTTCCTGGCGCCATCGACGGACTGCACCTTATTGAACACGCCCGCCAGCTTCGCCCCGAAATCAAGTGTCTGCTTACAACCGCCGATACCGATCCGCTTACGCAAGATCGTGCCCGTCAAGCAGGTGTTCCGCTGCTGCTAAAACCCTTGACGCTGTCTTCAATTGAGCAGGCTTTGTTGCAACAGGGTCGCGAAATAAGCCGCAACTGATCAGCGGTCGCACTGTTACACTCTGCTTCAAGCGCTACGGTTGCATTTGGACGTTTGATGGGCGGCAGTGCATGTTGGAACGTATTTTGGTCGTCGACGGTGATGACGATATCCGCGACCTTTTTGCCGGATATTTACGCGGCCACGGATACTCGGTTAACGCCGTTGCTGATGGTGCCGGCATGTTTGACCAGTTGACTCGCAATCCGGCTGATCTCGTGCTGCTTGACCAACGCCTGCCCGGTGGCGAGGGCCTTACCCTCGCGCAAAGACTTCGACAAAGTAACGATGTCGGCATCATCACTGTTACCGGCTACGGACACGATATCGATCGAATTGTTCGCTTGGAGGACGGCGCCGACGATTATGTTTCAAAGCCCGTCGATTTTCGCGAGCTTCTATCCCGTATTCGATCCGTACTTAGACGCCGGCAGACACAACCCGCGCCGACGCAGACCCATTCCCTGGGCGCGCGCGTGTGGCGGTTCGAAGGATGGTGCCTCGATGAAGCTGTCCGGTCGCTTACCCAACCTAGCGGTTCGCCTGTGGTCCTCACCACGGGCGAATTTGACCTTATGGTCTTGTTCCTCGGACGTCCTAACCGAGTAATTTCTCGAGACGAACTCATCGATCTGATGTACCACCGCGCGGCGGGACCCTACGATCGAGCGATCGACGTTCAGGTAGCTCGGCTCAGGCGCAAGCTCAGCGATAACTCCGCGTCGCCAAATTTTATTAAGACGGTTCGCGGCGTCGGTTATATTTTTGCAGCGAGAGTACAGGCCTGATGAAGCCACATCGTTCAGTGCCCACGCAACCACTCGACCCGATGCTGCGTCGAGCGCTCGACACTCCCTACGCAGCCACAGTCTAAAACGCGTCAGGCCGCAGCCTCTTCACGCCGTGCATCGTTTCGCCCAATCACCGAACGCAAGCTATCCAATTCTTGTATGTCGATTTCGCGATTACGAACACGGATCATTTTTTCATTCTGAAACCGCGACAGAATTCGACTGACAGTTTCGAGCTTGAGACCCAAAAGGCTGCCAATTTCCTCGCGTGTCATCCGCAGAAGGAAACGAGTGGGCGAGTAACCGCGAACGGCCAAGCGCTGCGATAGATTCAAAAGAAAGGCAGCGAGTCGCTCCTCAGCCCGCATCGAACCCAACAGCAGCATCAAGGCGCGCTCACGTTGAATTTCATAGGCCAGCATGCGGAAGAGCTCCCGCTGCAGCATTGGCTCATGACGAACCACTGAGTCGAGGGTTTCTGAGGCAATTTCAATCACCTCGCCATCCTCCAGGGCGATGGCATCACCGTTGTAAGCGTCTGCCCCCAAGCCGTCCAGGCCGATGACTTCGCCAGCCATATGAAAGCCCGTAACCTGTTCGCGGCCGTCCTCGGTCAAAAGGACGGTTTTGAACGAACCGGCATGAATGCCATACAGCGCATGAAACTCAGCACCATACCGGTAGAGATAGTCGCCGCGTTTGATACGTCGACGCTGGCCGCCTATACGGTTCTGCAGTACCTCCATGCCCATTGGAACCGGCATCGCACCTCGCGGCGCTGGCGGTTGACTACCGTTGGGTCGAAGCGGAAAGATAGCTGCATTCGGTTGACTGGCACCAGTCAGGTGGCTTGCTTGATCCATGATGTCTAACTCCTTGGGTGTTCTTGTTGCGACGCCGTCGCTGCAATGACACTGTATGCAGGCCTGCCCCGACTTTGATTGCGAGCAATAAACACTCAGTAACGGTTTGTAACGGTCACCGAACGGTCTTGCTTTTCACACGTGCTTGCGACACATCAAGAACGCAGCCGCCGTGCACTTCCCGGTGAAGGTTTAGACATCGTCGATACAAAGGGGGAGTCAACGCCGGTTTGACCAGACCCTCGAATGGCTGTGGATGACTCGCAGAAAAAACCGTGGCCACGAGGCTAATCGCCTCTCACTAATAGACCACGACTGAGCGCATATCAACGCGGGTCGATGAGCAATTAAGCCCTCCCTTGCCCAACATCAACGGCCTAGTGCGCCGTGCGCTCTACAGTGACAGCCTGTTACTTTTTTCGAACAGGGAGTTTTTATGTTCAAGAAGATATTGGTGCCAACGGATGGGTCTGAGCTTTCTGATAACGCCGTACGTAAGGCCATCAGCTTCGCTAAGGAAAGTCACGCGACGCTTCTGTTTGTGCACGTCCTTCCCGAATATCTCCCGGCTGCGTTTGCCGAGTTTCCGGCTGCAAGCCAGGCGTCCTTCGCTGACTTCATGCAAGCCACCGAAGAAACCGCCAAGAATATTCTTGGCAAAGCCGAGGCTGCCGCTAAAGCAGTTGGCGTGGTTAGCGAGGGCTGCACCATACGCCACGGTCAGCCCTGGAAGGCCATCATCGATGTCAGTCGCGAGCGCAGTACCGACCTTATTTTTATGGCATCGCATGGACGACGCGGTTTGAGTGCGCTGGTACTCGGCAGCGAAACCCAAAAGGTGCTCACCCACTCGAGTACGCCAGTACTCGTATTCCGATAAACCATCGAAGCAAGAGGACAACATGGACAAGGTCGATTCAGCTGCTCAGATCTCAAGTGCCCGCAACCGGCTGGCCGAGGATATGCGCGCACTGATTCAAGATTCGGAAGAGTTGCTGCGCGCTGCCCAGCGCCAGGGCGGCGAGCAGCTTGCCGCAGCTCGCGAACGCCTGGAAGTCAGTCTGCGGCACGCGCGCACAAAGCTTGACGACGCCGAACTGGCCCTCGCAGAGCGCGCGCGTGAGACTGCCCGCCAGACAAACCATTACGTTCATGAGCATCCCTGGACGGCCATCAGTGTGGCTGCAAGCACCGGTATCCTGATGGGCATGCTGCTCGCGCGGCGCTAAGCTCTCGAAGCTGGGACCCAAGCGCTTTGAAGCTCATAGCAGTACTGTCCCAGCTTGCGGGCGCTGCGGGTCAGCTGCTGCTTGAGCGCGCCGCACTGATGGGTGGCGACTTTCTCATGCTCGCCAGTCGCCTTCGCACCGCTCTGCTGCTATCGGCGGCTGCCCTTCTGATGGTCTGGAGCGCCATGCTGTTTTTATCTCTCAGCCTGATATTGGTCACTCGAGACGATCTACGACCCATGGTCGGTGCGCTAATCGCACTGACCCATTTGTGTGCAGGTTTGCTCTTTTGTATTGTGGCTCAGCGGCGTTTTGACCAACTGCGCAGACCCTTTAGTCGGTCCGACGCGCGCCCCGGTTCGCAAAGTAGCCGCATACCGGGGCAGGGCTAAGTATTTAATGTCTGCTTCGGGCCTCTTGACGCGGCTGATACTCAACCACTCGCGCGAGCAAAGACATCTCTCTCGATAAGGACTGCAGAAGATCGTCCAAACTGACGATCCCCGCGAGGTCTCCATGCGGGTCGGTCACGGGAAGACGGCGTACGCCTCGGCTTCGCATCTTGTGCAGTGCGTCCATGACATCGTCCTGCTGGTGGACCGTCACCGGCGCACCGTCAAGCAGATCGGAGACTTTGATTGTATCGGGATCAAGTCCGGTCGCCATGACCTCGACGACCAGATCACGGTCCGTAACGATTCCCAGCGGACGCTTTGAATTTCCTTGCGCTGATAGAACCACCACAGACCCCACATGACGCAGACGCATTACGCTAGCCGCCTCACGCAGCGTCTGGTCCTGCTTCACGGTTACCACTTCACTCGAGCAAACCGAGTCGACATTCATGACAGTACACTCCTGAAAGATTCTGTCGTGTATTGTCGGCAGCCCTAAGTCTGCTTGCCTTGATACCGACCAAGCCATACCACCTCGGCCTCCTATAATTCGACCATCAGTCGAGTTTTTTTATTCAAGTCCTCATGTAACCGTTTAAGCGGCATGCGGGCAATCCGATATAGTCACAGGCATGACGGAAGCCGTCGTTCTCTACAAAGCCTTGCGCCGAACGTTTTTTTTCAAGCTCATGCTGATATGCGCGGGACTGGCAAGCGCCACGCCGCTTGCCGCGCGCGACCGTCCCGATCGCGGCCCAGCAAGCGGCGTCGTTCACCAGGTCAGCGATGGCGACTCATTTTCGCTGACGTTGGTCGACGGGCGACGCATCTCGGTGCGCATTCTGGGTATCGATGCGCCCGAACTGGGTCAGCCCTTCGCCGATATTGCACGTCAATATTTAAAAAACCTGATCGAGGGGCGGATCGTCAGCATCACGACGCTCAAGATCGATCCGTTCGGCCGTGCGGTTGCCGCAGTGATGCACGATGGGCGGGATGTCGGGCTGATGCTCGTGCAGGCGGGACTTGCCTGGCACTTTAAGCGCTTTGAAGCCGAGCAATCACGGGCCGATCGACAGGCTTACGCCAGGGCTGAGCAGGTCGCGCGCCAGGACGAAGTCGGGCTTTGGATCGATCGCGAGCCGCTGCCCCCCTGGGACTACCGTGATCGTCAGCGGCAGCCAGGGCGGCACTAAAACCGCTATGTCTTCTGTGGCGGCGCCAAGTTCCGCTGCCGCACGGTTTCATACAGAACGACACCAGCGGCAACCGACACATTCAAGCTGCTGACCTGACCCAGCATGGGAATACGAACCAGTTGATCACAGCGCTCTCGAGTCAACCGTCTTAACCCCTTACCCTCGGCACCCAGTACCCAGGCCACACGTCCGCCCAGGCTAAGGTCATGAACCGACTCGTTCGCCTCGTCAGCTGTGCCGATCACCTGAATAAAGGCCTCCTGAAGCTGGTCAATCGTGCGCGCCAGATTGGTCACCATGATGTAAGGCAGGTTTTCCGAGGCACCACTTGAAGTCTGTACGGCGACCTCAGTAAGTCCCACTGCATGATCCTTGGGTGCAATGACGGCCGACACACCTGCACCATCCGCAACCCGAAGACAGGCACCCAGGTTCCGGGGATCGGTCACACCATCGAGTAGTAACAGGGTAAAGGGTTCAACAAGGGTTTCGAGTAGTTCATCAAGACCGATGGACACGGGGCTGGCCTCAACCATCGCCACCACGCCCTGGTGGCGCTGCCGCGGACACAGTCGTTCAAGCCGCTGCGCTTCAACGGCATGCACACGTAGACCAGCCCCATCTGCCAGCCGGGAGAGCTCCCGCATTCTCGGATCATGCCGGCCAGCGTCCAGATACAACTCAGATACGCTCTCGGGTGCGCGGCGCAGACGCGCCAAGACCGCGTGAAATCCGAAAATCATCATGATGTTACTTTCGCTTCTGACGGCGGGTAGTAGCCTTGGATGCAGGCTTGGGCTTTCTGCGGCGGGCAGCCAAGCGTTCCGCTCGGGCACGACTGGCCGCCTCGGTCTTCGCCGGTGCAGCCTTGCGGACCGCAGTCCGGTTGCGCTTACGCTCGGTCGCGGGCGCGTGCTCGGGTGACTCGAGGTTGGCTGCACCAGCCTCACGTGGCGCATTGCGAGGTACCAGCCGAAATTCAATCCGACGCGCCTCGAGGTCTACCCGCGAGACTTGAACCTGCAACTCATCGGTCAGCCTGAAGCGCCGACCGGTTCTCTCGCCACGCAATTCGTGGCTCGACTCGTTGTACTGAAAGTACTCTCCGCCCAGCTCGGACACATGAAGCAGCCCCTCCACGAAAAGATCGACCAGGGTGACAAACACACCGAAGGGCGCGACGCCTGTGATGCGTCCGTAAAACTGTTCGCCAACACGCTCTCTCATGTATTGACACTTAAGCCAGGCCTCAACGTCACGCGAGGCCTCATCAGCGCGCCGCTCGTTGGCGGAGCACATCAGACCATACCCGTGCCAGGCGGTCAGCGATTCACGCGTTGACTCAAGCTCGGACAGATCAGAATCAGAGACACGCTGCTTGCGACGGCCGCCCTTTGAGCGCACCGCAGCACCCGACGCAACTGCGTCCGGCTTTCCGTCTGCGGAAGATGCTTCAGACAATACCGCTGAGGGATCGTCGGGACGGAATCGCTCGCCTCGCAGCAATGCTTTGATGACGCGATGCGTCATCAAATCAGGATAACGTCGAATCGGTGAGGTGAAATGAGCATAGGCCAGATACGCGAGACCAAAGTGCCCTGCGTTATCGGGCGAATAGATGGCCTGTTGCATCGATCGCAGCAGCATCGTTTGCAGCAGTCCACTATCGGGTCTTGCCTGTACTTGAACCGCAAGCTCAGCATAGTGTGACGGCTGTGGATGCTCACCACCGCCGAGCGCGAGCCCGACGCTACGCAAAAACTCGCGTAGGCGTTGCAGCTTCTCTGGAGTGGGCCCTTCATGAACGCGATATAGGCCCGCATGGTCTTCATGGCTCATGAAATTGGCCGCGCACACATTGGCTGCCAGCATGCACTCTTCTATAAGGCGGTGGGCGTCATTGCGATGGCGGGGTACGATACGCTCGATGCGCCCCAGAGCGTCACACACAATACGGGTTTCAACCGTTTCGAGTCCGATTGCACCCCGTCTAGCGCGGGCTGCGGCCAGCACCGTATAGAGTTCATGCAGCACCTGTAGCCTGGGTAGCAAGGCCACTCTCTGGGCGGCAACGCCGACCTGGGCAGCCGCAGAACCCGACAGCAGCGCCCATACCTCGTCGTACGTGAAGCGCGCTGCCGAGTGCATCACGCCCTCGTAAAACTGATAAGCGCTTATGGTTCCCTCGAGGTCGATAAGGCAGTCGCAAACGAGGACCAGACGATCCACATCAGGATTCAGCGAGCAGAGACCGTTTGAGAGTTTTTCGGGCAACATCGGAATGACCCGACGTGGAAAGTACACCGAGGTGCTGCGCTCGAGGGCATCGCGATCGAGGGCGCTGGCAGGTTTGACGTAATGACCCACGTCAGCAATCGCTACCAGTAAACGAAACGAAGATCCGTCTTCATGGCGCTCGCAGTACACCGCATCATCGAAATCTCGAGCATCTTCGCCATCAATCGTTACCAGGGGAATGTCGCGTAAGTCGATACGGCCGCGCACGTCGGTGGCGCGAACCTTGGATGGCAGTGCGGACGCCTCGTACTCCGCGCCAGATGAAAACTGATGCGGCACATCAAACTTTCGCACCGCAATCTCAATCTCCATGCCCGGGTCGCCAATCTCTCCGAGAACTTCAACGACCCTGCCGATCGGTGGCGCTCCGTTGGCCGGCGGATCGGTGATTTCGATCGTAACCACCTGCCCATGCTGAGCACCCTGAACCTCGCCAGGCGGAACGATGATGTCGTGCTTGATCCGCTGATCTTCGGGCACCACAATGTGCACGCCGCGCTCATTGATGAATCGGCCGACCAGGCGTCTGTGTACGCGATCGGTGACTTCAACAATCACGCCTTCAGGTCGGCCCCGGGCGTCATACCCTGCGCGACGTACCAGCACCCGATCGCCATGCATGGCTTTCTGCATCTCGCGGGGCGAGAGAAACATGTCGGGACCGCCGACATCGGGAATGAGAAAACCAAAACCATCCCGATGACCTTGGATGCGTCCGGCCACCAGATCGATTCGGGTCGCCAGTAACAGCACCCCCTTACGATTGGGAAGCAGCTGTCCATCGCGCTCCATCGCCACCAGGCGGCGATTCATGGCAATAAGGCTGGCCTCGTCCCTTACCTCGAGCCGCTCGGCCAGCTCGGCGGCGGTGAGCGGACGATCAGCGGCGCGCAGACAAGCCAGAATGGCTTCGCGGGTGGGGGGAGACGCCTGGCTGCTAACGACGGCCTTCATAAAGGAGTCTTGGCCGAGGGCGCCGCCTGTGTACTGAAATTTGACAAATCGATCATGTCCAATAAAATGCGCAGCCTCGATGAGCAATGCACGACATAAGTCAGTGCACTGCCCAGCTAGCGGTGCCTCCGGGCGCTCGCTGCCCAGATGGCGGAATTGGTAGACGCACTAGGTTCAGGTCCTAGCGGTGGCAACACTGTGGAGGTTCGAGTCCTCTTCTGGGCACCAATCAGAAGGCCGGCGCAGGCCGGCCTTCGCCATTGTAAGGCCCAGAAAGCAAAGCACCTGCGTGCTTTGTTTTCTTATCAGCCCCATCGTGCTTTCAGGTCACTCGGCCGCATATGGTCGTACTCCTCAAACGGCTGATGAATCCACGGATTGGTGGGCAAGTACTCAAGAAAATAATCAGGCTCAGCCACTGAAGCGCCTTTGCGCCAGAGCACGGCACTACGCACTTCTTCAAGATGAGGATGGCGCTGTTTGAGCAGAGGCACCACTTCAACCAGCGTGGCGCCTGAATCAACCAGGTCGTCAACCAGCAGCCAACGCCCACCGGGTAAGGGCGCAGCACTGCTGATATGGTCGGCAACGATCAGACGACTCTGTTTGGTACCCGAGTTCTCGCGGTATGAACTGGTAAACAGCACGCCCAGTGGCTTGTCAAACAGACGCGACATAACGTCCCCCACCCGCAAGCCACCTCGCGCGAGGCAGATGATGGCATCAAAGCTCCAGTCAGACTCCCATACCTTCAGCGCTAATTTCTCGATCAGCCGGTTGTACTCGTCCCATGAAACATAAAGGTCTTTCATGTCAGTCTCCTGAGGTGATGTGCTTAAGCCCCGCGTATACGCGTACGTTCAATGAAAGGGATTACGCAGCAAAATCGTGTCGTCACGGTCGGGCCCCGTAGACACCATGTCTATCGGTACGCCGGCCAACTGCGAGAGGCGCTCGAGAAATCGCCGAGCGTTAAGAGGCAGACCATCCCAGCTGCGTACACCCACCGTCGTTTCGCTCCATCCCGGCATCTCTTCATAGACAGGCTCACATCCAGCCACGGCGTCCGCGCCAAAAGGCAACATCTCAAGGCGCTCGCCACCTCGCTGGTAAGCCACGCAAAGTTTGACCACAGGCAAACCATCGAGCACATCCAGCTTCATCACAGCAAGACCACCCACGCCACTTAAGGCCAGCGAGCGACGCAGAGCCGGCGCATCAAACCAGCCGCATCGACGTGGCCGACCTGTTACCGAGCCGAACTCTCGCCCCACGGTAGCCAGATGCTTACCGGTGTCATCGAGCAACTCGGTGGGAAAAGGACCAGACCCCACGCGAGTTGTGTAGGCCTTGACCACGCCCAGCACGTAATGCAATGAACCCGGACCGACCCCTGCTCCGGCCGCTGCAGCACCGGCCACGCAATTGCTACTGGTGACATACGGGTAGGTGCCGTGATCGACATCAAGCAGGGCGCCCTGTGCGCCCTCAAAAACGAGACTTTCACCGCGCGCCATCGCGGCGGCGAGCTCTGCGGGAACATCAGCCACCATGGGTTTGAGACGCTCAGCGAGCTTTAGCGAGGGCTCAACGACTGCCTCCAGCGCAACGGGTTCGGCTTTGAGGTACTCGCGAAGCATAAAGTTGTGCAGGTCGAGTACTTCGCGAACACGCTCGCGAAAACGCCCAGGCTCGTACAGGTCATGCACTCGGAGCGCCCGCCGGGCGACTTTATCTTCGTAGGCAGGTCCAATTCCGCGACCTGTAGTGCCGATTTTGGCATCGCCACGCCGCGCTTCCCGGGCCCTGTCGAGCGCCACGTGATACGGGAGAATCAGGGTACAGGCGCTGCTGACCCGCAGCCGACCCACGACATCGACACCTGCCGCCGACAGCTCGTCGATCTCCTGCAGAAGAGCCTCAGGCGACAGCACCACGCCGTTGCCGATGTAACAGATCACGCCGGGGCGAAGCATACCGGAGGGGATCAGTCGCAGCACCTGCTTGCGTCCACCAATCACCAGGGTATGACCCGCGTTGTGCCCGCCCTGGAAGCGCACCACACCCTGCGCATGCTCAGTGAGCCAGTCGACGATCTTACCTTTGCCTTCGTCACCCCACTGAGTGCCGATAATGACGACGTTTCGTGCCATGGAAGTATCCGTGAATGGAAGCGGACGGGAGCGCGCCGCGGTTAGGCCGTGTAATCTGCAGGGCGCGATACGACCACCCAATGTCCGTTGCGATGAATCAGTTCGCGGTCGCAACGGAATTCCTGCTGTTCGTGCTCGTGCCCCGGTAATACCTGAATGACGATCTCACCCGAGGCACGAAGCGCGTCGATCGCACGCGCAAGCTCAGGGTCATCTGACCAGGGCGCACAAACCGCCAGACTCGCCTGCGCGGCGGGAAGCCGGGCCGCCAAGTCGCGAAGGTCGAGCGAAAAACCGGTGGCGGGACGGGCCCGCCCAAATACACGGCCAGCCCCATCGTAACGCCCCCCGCGGCCCATGGCGTTGGGCTGACCTGGCAGATAGGCGGCAAAGGTAATTCCGTTGTGATACCGATAGCCACGCAGATCGGCCAGATCAATGGCCAACTCAACCTGCGGAAAGCGCGCCCAAAGGGGCGAGGCACACAGGCGTTCAAGAGAGTCGAGTGCAGCCAGTACCGCCGGGTGTGCGGGTAGACCCTGTCTGGCACGGAATAACACGTCACCCTCACCCGAAGCTTGTCCAGGCTTTACCGGACCGTACAAACGCGCCAATGACTGAAGCGCGCGAGCAAGAGGCGCCGACACCGGAGCAAGAAGCTCGTGCAGCGCAGGCAGGTCTTTGGCCTGCAGCAGCGCGTAGAGCTCTTCTTGATCAAGCGCGGCAATCGTAGACTCTTGGGCCTGATCCTGCAGCAGCGCAGGCACGATGCCCACATGGCATAAATCGATGCGGATCCTGCCCGAATGAGCTTTGGACAAGGCATGCACCATAAGGCCAATGACCTCAAGGTCGGCTTCAAGCCCCGCATGTCCATAAATCTCGGCCCCAACCTGTATGGGCTCGCGCGACGCGAACATATCAGCCGGTCGCGCATGCAGCACGGAGCCGGCATAGCACAGGCGCGCCAGCCCCTGGCGGTTAAGCAGGTGCGCATCGATACGCGCGACCTGCGGCGTCATGTCGGCTCGAAGCCCCAGCGTACGCCCAGATAACTGATCGATGAGCTGAAACGTTCGAAGCCCCAATTCGCGTCCGGTGCCCGATAAAAGCGCATCGAGGTGCTCGATGAGCGGCGGCATCACGAGCTCATAGCCGTGCGCGCGAAACAGATCGAGCAGTGCGCGACGCAATTCCTCAATACGTCTTGCCTCGGCCGGCAACACGTCGGCAATGTTTTCAGGCAGCAGCCAGCGGGGCACGGAAGCCTTTCCGAAAAAGATTAAGGCGCGCTAAGACTCAGTACCGGTAACGTCCGGCGGATTAAGCGCGCAAAACCACTTATTTTAAGTCAGAAAAACAGAATCAGCAGGCAGCCCAGCACGGTAGCCACCGCCCCCATGAAGCGAATCTGACCATCGCGCATACGCGAAACACGCAGAAAGAACTCGCGCCACGCAGCGGGCGCGAGGAAGGGCAGTAGCCCCTCGATGATCAGAACCAGGCCAAGGGCCAGGGGAAGATAATCCACTCGAAACGTCGGTCAACCCGCCAACCGCCGATCAGCGGCGGGGGGCTGAACCCGGGGGGGTTCCGGCGCCACGGAAGTATCGAAAGAAATCTGCCGACGGATCAAGCACCAGTACGTCGCTTCTGGAGCGGAACGATGCCCGATAAGCCTCGAGACTGCGATAAAAGTCAGCAAACTCAGGGTTTTGACCAAAAGCCTCAGCGTATAGCGCACTGGCACGCGCGTCCCCCGCACCCTTGATCTGCTGAGCATCACGGTAGGCCTCAGCCAGAATGATCTCCCGCTGACGCTCGGCATCGGCACGAATCTTTTCAGACTCAGCCGAGCCGGTGGCACGACGCTCATTCGCAACGCGCTTGCGCTCGGACTGCATGCGATCAAACACGCGAACCTGAACCTCGGGTGCGAAATCAACCCTCTTCAGTCCCACGTCAACGATTTGCACGCCGATCTGACGCGAGTCCTCGTCGACCTTGGCGCGAATATTTTCAACCAGCTTGTCACGCTGACCCGAAATAATCTCGGCCACGGTGCGCTTGGCGATTTCGTTATTAAGCGCATCGCGAAGACTCCGTGAAATGCGGTCGGCCGCGACCTGCTGACTGCCCTGCACTGACCGAATGAAGGCCTTGGGCTCAATGATCTGCCACTTGATAAACGAATCAACCTGCAGGTTGAGCTTCTCAGAGGTGATGAAACGATCGATTTCGGCCGTATCGAGCGTAAGAATACGCTTGTCGTAATACACGACGTTTTGAAAGGGGGGCGGCCACTTCAAATGCAAGCCCGGCTCGTCGATGACTTCGCGAATTTCGCCCAGCGTGTATACCACCGCATACTGACGCTGGTCGACCAAGAATAGAGACGACAGAAAAATGCCCAGCCCCACGACGGTAGCGAGCAACAAAGGAATGATCTTGTTCATATCAGGTAGCCCGGTGTGGGTTGCTCAGCGGGTATCGCGATCACGGCCGCGGATTCCGTCCTGGCGATTAACCGCCGGAGGCGCGGGTGAGGCGGGCGCTGCAGCATCAGGCTGCGCTGACTGCATAGCGCCGATCGCTCTTGCGCCGGCCTCTGAAGAACCCGACTGCATTAATCGATCGAGAGGCAGGGACAACAGGTTGCTGCCCGCTTTTGTATCGATATAGACCTTGCTGGTGTTGGCAAAGATCTGCTGCATGGTTTCGAGATACATGCGGTCGCGTGTCACCTGGGGAGCCTTGCTGTACTCTGTGAGAACCTGACGGAAGCGCGACGCATCGCCCTGGGCGGTGGCAATAACCCTCTGCCGATAGCCCTCAGCCTCCTCGAGCAAGCGCGCTGCCGCTCCACGCGCCTTAGGAATGACGTCATTCGCGTATGCCTGCCCTTCATTGATCAGACGCTCGCGGTCTTGCGCAGCCTTATTCGCATCCTCAAAGGCGTCCTGCACCTGATCGGGCGGCTGTGCCTGCTGAATAGTGATATCCACCAGGGTGATTCCAGAGCGGTAGCGATCAAGAATGGACTGTGCAAGCGCCCGCGCATCCTTGGCAACCTGCTCTTTCTCTTCATAGAGCACCTGGTCGATTGAACGGCGACCCACCACCTCGCGCATGGCTGTCTCGGCCACCTGGCGCACAGTTTCCTCGGGAACGGGCCCGAAGTTGTTGTTAAACAGGTAGTTTTTGGCATCCCCGATTCGGTACTGCAGCGCGAACTGCAGATCAACGATGCTTTGGTCAGTTGTCAGCATCAGCGACTCGCGCAGCGTTTTATTGCGAACCGTGTTGCGATAGCCCACCTCGACCTGTCGCAGCTGCTGCGCATTCACGAGCTCGTGCGACTCAATCGGATAAGGCATGCGCCAGGTAAATCCAGCGCGGTCAACGAGCTGCTTGAACTCGCCAAAACGCATAACCGCCGATTGGTTACCCTCAGGCACAATGTAAAAACCACTGCCCAACCAGAGCAGTGTTCCGACCACCAGCAAAACGCCCAACCCAGCTCCCGCGCCTTTGGCCGAGGGTGCACCGAACCCGCCTCCGGAGCTGCCACCGCTTCCGCCGCCACCCCGGCGACCCAGCAGCCCATTAAGACGACGGTTGAAATCCCGCCAGAGCTCGTCAAGGTCGGGAGGACCCTGCTTATCACCGCCACGCGGCGGACGTGGGGGCTCGGGAGGTGGGCTACTGCCCCCTCCTCCACCACTTGAGCCGCCGCCACGGCCCCAGCCGGAATCGTTCAGGGAAAAAATCGCTCGAATGAACTGCCGCATGATGGATGCACTGTCTGGATGACTCGAATGACG
>JBDLQY010000228.1:0-25500 GCA_039800325.1 Pseudomonadota bacterium
GCGGGAAAACCATGTTGATTTCAGCGCCGATGCCCTCGACAAGCCTGCGAATTTCAGCAAGATCGCTGGGCGTATTGAATGCGCCGTAAGCAGGCCCGATGATGTTCACACGGGGCTTCTCACCCTCTTTGCGTGGCTTCAGAGGTGGCGATTTACGGGGGCCGTACTCAGACCACAGCCAGGCCATGGCTCGATTGGCTGCCTGCCATTGATCTTCATCGATAGTGCGCGGCAAGAAGCGCTGAATGGTGGTGCCCTCAGGCGTGACACCGCCGCCGATCATCTCGGCAATCGAGCCGGTGACTACGACGGCAGGCAAGTCAGGGTCAAGCGCCGCATGCGCACGTCGCATAGCGCCTTCGGTGCCCTCGCGGCCCAGTTGCTCTTCAGCCAGCCCGGTGACCACAATGGGTAACTCGTGCGGCGGCAACGCGTCGGTGTAATGCAGCACCGAGGTCACGGGAAGATTTTCGCAACCAACTGGTCCGTCGATGACCACCTGCAGTCCCTTGATGGCGGTGAACACATACACCGCACCCCAGTAACCGCCTGCTCTGTCGTGGTCGAGTACTAGCATCAGCCCATCTCCTCGGCCTTGCGACGCGCGATGGCCTTCTGCACCTGACGCCGGGTATGTGCACGAAAGTCCGGACGCTCGACAGGTGCGGAACCCTGCCAGACCCCTGCCTTATCGCCCGAGCCGACATCGCCGAAGAAGTCTTTCATCGCATCAAAGCGCGATTTGTTTCCGATGGCTGCGTTGATGACCTGGGCCAGTGACCCGGCGCCTGCAGCGCCCATGAGAGGACGAGCGGAGATAAGATTGGTGAAATAAAGCGCCGGGATGCAAGCCTGTTTAGCGGCCTGGACGACTGGCGTCGTGCCAATCGCCAGGTCAGGCTTGAAATGCGTGACAGCCGCCAGGTCTTGCTCGAGCGAGGCGCGGTACTGCACGACTGTGCCTTTGGCCTGCAGCCATTCGCGATCGCTTTGGCTATAAACCGTTTGCGGACAGGCTGAGCCCACATACGGCACCTCGGCGCCACTTTCGATCAGTAAGCGAGCCACCAGAAGTTCGGAGCCCTCGTAGCCGCTGACCGTGATGCGCCCGCGAATCGGCGAGCGGGCAAGCGCTGCACGCACCCCGGGCAGCACTGCATCGCGCGCAGCCCCAATGGCCTTGGCGCTTACGCCCGCAGCCTGCCCGACCGTTTCGAGCCAGGCTGCAGTGCCCTCATAGCCAACCGGCGCCGAACCAACGACTGGGCGACCTGCTGCCTGGAAGGCTCGAACACTTGCAGTGTAAAAGGGATGAATAGCCGCGACGACTGCGCAATCGAGGGCAGCATACAGCTCGCGCCACTCGCGAGTGGGCACAGTGGCGCCCAGTGATAGCCCCAGAGGCGCCAGCATCTGCGCGATGCCCATGGGGTCAGCGGGAAACAGTTCGCCCAGCAGGCTGACCGTTGGAAGACCTGATCGCGCCTGACGAGGGGCAGCCACCGGACCCGCCTGCGCTTCGGCCAGTGCGTACTGCAGCATGGCCCCCGCCAGCACGTCTTTGGCCTCAGCATGCGTGGGCACGCCAAAACCGGGAACGTCGATACCGATGATTCGTACCCCGTTGATTTCGCGGGGTAGCAGTTGTAGCGGCACGCCACTGGCCGTGGGCACGCATAGATTGATGATGACCAGCGCGTCGTAGCGCTCAGGATCAGCCTGCTGGTACACCGCTTCGCGAATGTCTTCGAAAAGCTTTCCGGTCACCAGCGTTTCGGAGTTGAAGGGCACATAGCCGACTGAGCGCCGCGCACCGTAAAAGTGAGATGTAAAGGTGAGCCCGTAAACGCAGCAGGCGGAACCTGACAAAATGGTGCCGGTGCGGCGCATACGAAGCCCCACCCGCAGCGACCCGAAAGCAGGGCACATACTTTGTGGCTGATCATGGGGCCCTTTCGGGTAATCAGCGGCGTATTGCTCAAGGGTGGGCGCTTTGCCTGCAGCCTTGGCGGCCGCAAGCATCTGATCACGTCCCGCGTGACAACCCAGACCGTCCTGCGTGACCGCCGCAGGCACCGCGAGCCTACTCTGGGCCGCCGGCACCGCGTCGACACCTGCCGCTACAGCAGCCGCGACGGAGTCGGCTGGCAGAATTGGGATGGGCTGACGCGCGTTCATGGCTCGCTCAGGCCTGCTCGTACACGACTTCGAGTGAGGGCTTGACCACAGCGTCGCTGCCCATCATGTCGGCGACCGTTGCCGGTTGCAAAACCACATCACGCCCAACCGCTCCGGCAGAGAAAAGGCCTAACAGACCATCCTGCGACAGGGGTTTGGGGCGGACAGGCGGTGCCTCGGCCACATTGGTGGCGAGCTCCTCAAACAGCGGCGCCCAGGGGGTTCCGGGTCGACCGATAATTTCGTAACTAGCGCTTTTGCGGCGAATGTCTTCATGGGCCGGAATAGCCGCGAGCACTGGAATGCCCGCATGCTGAGCAAAGGCTGCAGCCTCGCCCGTGCCGTCGTCCTTATTGATGACCATGCCGGCAACGCCCACATTTCCGCCGAGCTTGCGGAAGTACTCCACCGCCGAGCACACGTTATTGGCTACATAGAGCGACTGCAGGTCATTGCTACCCACCACGATGACCTTCTGGCACATGTCGCGTGCGATGGGCAGACCGAAGCCACCACACACCACATCACCCAGGAAATCGAGCAGTACGTAGTCAAAGCCCCAGTCGTGGAAGCCCAGTTTTTCGAGGGTTTCAAAACCATGGATGATGCCGCGACCGCCACAGCCACGTCCTACTTCGGGCCCGCCTAGCTCCATGGCGAAAACGCCATCGCGCTTGAAACATACATCGCCAATCGATACAGGCTCTCCGGCGAGCTTTTTACGGGACGAGGTTTCAATGATGGTGGGACAGGCACGTCCGCCGAACAGCAAAGACGTCGTATCGCTTTTCGGGTCGCAACCGATGAGCAGTACCTTGCGACCCTGCTGGGCCATCATGTAGGACAGATTGGCCAGCGTGAAGCTTTTGCCAATGCCGCCCTTGCCGTAAATGGCAATGATCTGTGTCGTTTTGGTGACGGGCCCGCTGGCGACTGGATCGGGATCGATCGCGGCCTCAGCACTCAAACGCGCCTTCATCATGATCTGCACCGTGGCAGACTGAGCTTGTGAACCACCGGTACTCATTGAACATGTCTCCAGTCGAGGACCATTTTTAGACAGGCGGGATCGCCAAACGCGCGCGGGTAGGCAGTTGCCGCGTCCTCTGCGGGCTGCAGGTCGGTCACGATGCCCGTCAGCGACAACTGTCCGCGCTCAACCAGGCTGCGTACCGCTGATAAATCATCGGGAGACCACTGCGCGGCCACGCGAATTCGCGACTCGCGCAAAAAGGCCGGCACAAAATTGAATTGCAGCGGCTGCGTGTAGAAGCCGGCAAGAACCACTTCGCCCTGGGGCACTAAAGCGGCAATCCAACGATCAAGTGCAGCGCCGTGACCGCTGGCATCGACCAGGCTGCGGAACCGACGCGAGCTGTCACGCACTGGGTCAACGACCTCGTAGCCTGCTGCGCCTGCGCGGCGCGCCTCATCGACTTCCCAAACCCGAGGTGCGCCACCAAGAGCCACCACGATACGGGCAATGAGACGACCGAGTGCCCCATGCCCCACGATGAGTTCGGGAAGACCGCCCGTCACACTGCGTACCGCATGATGAGCCGTGGCAGCCAAAGCGAACATCACGCCGTTCGGGCCCAGCGCGGCATCGATCGGTAGAACTCGTCGCGCATTCGTAACCAGAAGCGAGGCCGCACCGCCAAACAAACCATGAGCATCGCGAAAACAGTTGGCGCCCGGGACGAACACCCAATCGCCGACTGACCTCGACGCCGAAATCCCAGCGGCGACAACCTCACCGACCGTTTCGTAGCCCGGCACCAGCGGATATCCCATACCGGGAAAATCTGGCATTTCACCGGTGTAAAAGAGTCGTTCTGTGCCGGTGCTGATACCGCTGAATCGGGTACGGATCACCACATCGTCAGCACCGGGCTCAGTCAGCGCAACGCTGCGCCAGGCGAGCTCACGTGGCGCCTGGATGACAACTGCCTGACTGATGGGATAGGTTTTCAAGGGCGCTGGCGAAATCGGTGGAAAAACAGTTAAACGGCGTTAAAAACGGTGTAACGATAACTAGACAGTTGTTTTGTCTTTACAGCTAGACACATGCTATGCCTTTTTTGATCCTTGTCAACTACTGCTTGTGCACGCGCCTGCCTGCGTGGCACTGACACCACCGGTTAAGAGTGGAAATCCCCGGCATTCGCCTGAGCCAGAAGTACCCCGGTTTGCAGGGGAAGCGGCGTGGGTAGCATGCGCACTGCGCCAAAACCCGCTGCCCGCAGCATTTCGCCTAAACGCTCGGCGCTGCGCGCACGTCCTTTACCCATAGCCAGCAGGTAGAGGCCGAAGTAGGCGTCGCCCATGGCGACAGCACCCGGTGTCCCCGCCAGCGGCTCTGCGACCAGCAAATGCCCTCCCGCAGGCGCCAGTGCGCGTCGAATCGAGCGCAGAATGTGCATCACGCGCTCGTCCGGGTGGTCATAAGCCACGCGAACCAGACTGATGATGTCGGCGCCACGAGGCAGCTGATCCTCGAAAAAGCTGCCGCCTGTGCAGTGCACACGTCCGCCCAGTCCCTGTCCGGCCAGGCGCTGAACCGCTCGCGCGGCGACCGCCGGCAGATCAAACAGCTGCAGTTGCAGTGAGGGATGCGCACGGGCTACATGGCTCAGAAAGGTTCCCTGCCCCCCACCCACATCGAGCAGACAGCGGTGACGGGCAAAGTCATAGGCCTGCAGCACTTGCTCGGCCACCAGCGGTTGCGAGGCCGACATCAAATCTGAATATTCGGCGATCGCCGTCTCATCAAGCGCCTTTTCATCGCCGCGAGCAGCCGCCTCGGCATAGGCCCAGTAGCGACGCAGACGAGTGGGCCTCTCAGGGTGCTGAAGCCGCTCGAGCGGGTCAGCGAGGTCTTCATAGACCGCCTGATGGTGGCGAACTAACGCCGTGATGGCGTCATTACCCGCGACCACAGCACCCAGCATGCCCAGCCCAACCCGCGCATCGCCACGCCACTCAAGTAGGTCGAGCGATACTGCGGCGCGAAGCAGAATATCGAGACTTTCGGGGGACAACCCGGTCTCGCGTTCGAGCTGCGCAAGACTGAGTGGCCCGGCTGACAGTCGCTCAAAGAGTTTGAGCTGTACGCACGCCAACAGCACCTGACTGTACGTGAAGCCCGCGACCAGATCGAATAAGCGACGGGATTGGCGACGTGCAATGCTTCGAAGCCCCGGTAAGGCTGAAACCCATCGATGAAAGCGCGGGTCAGCAAGCAGACGATCGCGCAGACCCGCCCAGGCTGTCAGGCTTGCCATGTGAGGACCTAGCGCGAAGCGCCGCTGATGGCTGCGGCCCGCACTGGTGGCGAGCGGTGCTCGCCAGCGGTTCGTGAGGCCAGCACCTGGGCACGCGCCATGCTCACGGAACCCTCACTAGGCACCAGGCGACGAGACTCGGACGCAACCAGGCTGCGAAGCAAGGCCTCGCCGGGGCATGGCGGAATGCTTGCGAGGGCTTGATCCATGAGAGCATCGAAGTGCTCGACAGCGCCTACAAGTCCGAGCTCGTGGGCCGCGCTGGGCCTGCCCAGAAGAAGATCTTGTCCTGCGGGCTTGCCCAGTAGTGCGGGATCGCAGATGACGTCACGAATATCGTCGGCAACCTGGTAGGCCTCGCCCAAAGAGGCACCTAACCCCCACCAGCGATCAGGGTCGGCACCAGCGGCCGCAGCACCGCCTGCGGTCGCGGCCGAAAACAGGGCGCCCGTTTTGGCACGCTGATACTCATCGAGCCGCGCGTGGGGTTCACACTCCCAGGCCTGACCAGCCACGATGCCGAAGGGTGGGCCCACGCCCTGATCGAGCAGGTCGATCAGCTTGGCCAGCCGCAGGGGATGAGCGCTGGCTGCGCTGGCCAGAGCCCGAAAGGCCATGACAATAAGTCCATCGCCCGCCAGGACGGCCAACCGTTCACCAAAAGCCTTGTGCACGCTGGGCTGGCCCCGTCTGAGGTCGGCATCGTCAAAGCAAGGCAGGTCGTCATGCACCAGCGAAGCGCAGTGAATCAGCTCAATCGCCGCTGCCATACCATCGGCCAGACCCGGGTCATCATCGCCACAGGCCAGCGCAACAGCCAGACAGAGTTGCGGCCGGATTCGTGCGCCCCCCGGAAAAACCGAATGTCGAAGGGCCAGTTGCAGACGCGGGGCTGTACCGGGCGCCGCAGCCGCGCGCAAGCTGAGTTCAAGGGCGTTTTCAATGCGTTGCAGCAGGCTCATGCGGTACTCCGGCGGGTTCGAAGGCTAGGCCCGGATCAGGCCTGGAAAGACCTAAAAGAACCCAATATTGACAAGTGTCATTTAAACTTGTCAGTTACACATGACAAGCACAATAGACACACCTGAGGGCGCCGTCAACCGACCTGCCGCCCTCCGGGATCGACAGGCGACGCTCAACGGGTGCGATTGGTCGCTGTCATCGTCGCTTCCTCCGAACGGGCCAGGGCAGCGCGCAGTTGTGCTTCTGCTGCACGGCACGGGCGGCGCTCGCGGCAGTTGGGGTCCGGTCATCCAGGCTTTAAGCGACGACCCCATCGTGATCGCGCCCGACCTGCCGGGCCACGGTCAGACCCGCTGCCGGCAGCACGGCCAGCACGGTCTCAACACCATGGCGGACGACGTACAGCGCCTGCTAGCCGGCCTTGGGCTGTCGCGGATCGATCTGGTGGTTGGGCATTCGGCTGGAGCAGCGGTGGCGCTCTGGCTCGCACTTCGCTCAGGCCAGGCAGGCAGCCCCACGATTGGCGCGCTGCTGGGCATCGCACCCTCGCTCGTGCCGCCGCCGGCGCTCTATCGCCTATCTCTGGGGCCGCTGCTTGCGCCGCTACTCACCTCCATGCCCAGCGCTGCAGCGGCAGCGCTCATCGCCCGCAATACAAGCCTGGTCAACGTGCTGCTGGCCTCTACCGGATCACAGATTTCGCCCGCTCAGGCACAAGCCTACCGAGCCCTGCTGGCTGACCCCAAGCACGTCAAAGGCGCTCTGGACTTCATGGCTGCCACAGATCTGCCCGCGCTGCTGGCAGCACTTGATCATGGCCGGGCCCTGCCCGCTATGGCCTGCGAGTTTCTACTGGCCCCGGATGACCACTGGATTCCGCAACGTGCCCTTGAACCCATCATCACCAGGCATTTGCCCAGCGCCATCATTCATCACTGCGAGGGTGGCCACCTGCTGCCCGAGTCGCAGCCGCAGCGCGTGGCTCAGCTGATCGAGGCCTTGATTGCCCGCGCCTGCGCAAACGGCATGGGCAGGTAGCGCGCACGCATGGCCTGCGCTAGTGCCTGGGCTGCCGGCTCGGGCCGTACAGAGGTGTCAATCAGCACGCGGCGAACCGCGAGGGGCACCAGACGACGGGCCATGGCCTGCGCCTGCTCTGCAGCCTGAGCACGACCGGGTTTTCCGTCGCGCGTAAGGTTGGCACGACCATCGGTTAACACCACCAGCTGGGCATCGTCACCGGCGCGAGCCAGCTGATCGAGCAGCCGCGCGGCCATCTCGAAGCCAGCCGCGACCGGACTGCCACCACCACCCGGTAGAGCGGTCAGTGCGCGTCGCGCCGCCACCAGCGAACGGGTTGGCGGCAGCAGCAGCTCAGCACCGCGCCCGCGAAAAGCCACCAGTGCGACCCGGTCGCGTCGCACATAGCAATCGGCCAGAAGCAGTTCGATAGCACCCTTGGCCTCTGCCAGACGCTGCAGCGCTGTTGAACCGGAGGCGTCGACCACGAAGACGGTGGTCATTGCGCGCCGGCGGCGCTCTCGGTGCACGTGCAGATCTTCCGTTCGCAGTTGCAGTCGAACAGGCTCGGCTGCGTACGCCGCGTCAGTCGACACCGAGACTGACCCGCGCAGGGCGCTGGCACGCCGAACGCGCTGCATGGGCGCCGCCGCGCGCAGACTGGCAAATACATGAAGACGCTCGCCCGAGCGGGGCGCGCCGCGTCGTGCACCGATTGAGCGCGCACGTCCACGCCCGCGTTCAATCTGTCGCCCAGCGCCCGCCGAGGACGACGCGCGAGAACGCGCCCCTAACGACGCCACCAGAGCGTCAAACAGACCATCGGGCAGGCTCGCCATAGCTGCGTCGACCAGTCGATCAGCTGCCCCATCAGGCACCGGTGCCGGGGTCTCCTGCGGCTCGGTAGTCTGGTCAGCCGACAGACAAGGATCGGGCGACTCCGCAGGGTTGGGCATGGGCTCAGCTTGCGAAAACTCGGGCTGCTCGGGCGCAGTCACAGTCTCATCGGACGGATCAGGTACCTGCTCTTCTTGATCATTGATCTGATCCCCCGAGTCGACCTCGTCGGTCTCAGCGGAAACCGGTGAAGGAAGGTATCGCGCCCTCGGCAGCAGCACCTGGCGTACAGCGAACGCCAGGTCGTCACGATCAATTTGGCGCTGACTTCGCAGCGCCGCGTGCAGGCAGGCTACACGCAAGGCCTGAACATCGGCACGCAGGGATTGCACGCCCAAGGCCACAGCCGCCTGTGCGAGCGCCTGGTAGTCGGCGGATTCAACCCGTACCTGGCCTGCGGCCTGGGACAAACCTTGCAGATAATCCGGGGCACAACCGTCTGAAAACACATACTGGGTCAACTGAGTCTGGACCTCGTCGACGCGCCAGCGTGCTTCGTCTCGCGCATCAAGCAGCAACGGTACCCGCTCGAGCAGAAGAGGCGCGGGCGGGGCTTCGTCCGCAAGAGACTCATCGAGCAGCACCACCGCAAGCGTCTGCTCATCGAGGGCTGCTGACAGTGCAGCCACCAGGGCTGGCGAGGCTCGCTCGGCCATGCTGACCACGGCGACTCCTCCGGTAAGCTCTGACACGAGTCCAGACCGCCGTACGGGCCGGCCCTGGTGCAAGCTTGCAGCCAGATCGAGGCCATCGCCCAATGCCTCGGCATCGGTGTGATGCGGCAAAACCCGAGAGGGCATGCCGCTTTGCACCAGCAGTGACTTGAGCAGAGCCAGTAGCGCTTCGCGTCTCGGGCCATACCAGCCGCGCAGCCGCACACCACCCAAGGCAAGCGGCGCCGCCGCCAGAATCACCAATAACCGGGCGATCTCGTCGGCCGCCGAATCGGGCGCTGCCCGCTGGATCATGGGGCGACAGGCAGGGTTTCCTGCAGGGCGCGCGCCACGCGCGCCGAGGCATCGGTTTCATCCAGCGGATCGCGCCGAAGTCGGTGACGCAGCACCATGGGCGCGACTCGACGCACGTCTTCGACACCGACCTCGACCCGTGACTCAAGCGCTGCAAGCGCCTTAGCGGCCCGAAGCAGACTCAACTCGCCACGCAATCCATCGGTACCCAAGTTCTGGCAGAGCGCGGCCACATGCTCGAGTACCGTATCAGACATCTGGACCTTCGCCAGGCACTCACGGGCATTCGCAAGACGACCTCGCAACGCGGCCAGTGCTTTTGCCTCGCGCTTGAGGAAAGTCTCGGGGTCTCGCTCAAAGGCTTCGCGCCGACGCACCACCTGGATGCGCTCTTCAATGTCTTGCGGTGTCCGCACATCAACGGCAAGGCCAAAACGATCGAGCAACTGCGGCCGCAGTTCACCTTCTTCGGGGTTGCCACTGCCCACGAGCACGAAACGGGCGGGGTGCACGATGCTGAGGCTTTCGCGCTCAATACGATTCTCACCGGATGCGGCCACATCGATCAGCAGATCAACCAGATGGTCTTCCAGCAGGTTGACCTCATCGATATACAGGAACCCGCGATTGGCATGAGCCAGCAGTCCCGGTTCAAAGACGCGTTCGCCCGCCACCATTAATCGCTCAAGATCGAGCGCACCCAAAATACGGTCTTCGGTCGCGCCCAACGGCAGATCGACCACTGGCACCGCAATGTCTGCGGCTGCGGGTTTTGTGCGACCTGTACAGCGTGAGCACAAGCCGGCTGTGGCTTGAGGCGCGCAGCGATAAGCACAGCCCTCAACCGCTTTAATCGGGGGTAAAACCGCCGCAAGCGCACGTACCGCCGTCGATTTACCCGTACCTCGATCACCCAGAATAAGAACCCCGCCAACCAGAGGATCAACAGCGGCGATCATCAGCCCCAGCTGCATCTCGGTCTGACCCACCAGCGCTGTAAACGGATAGACCGGGCGCGGACTGGCACGCAGCATCTGCGAAGACTTTCCGGATGTGGCTTTTGCCGTCGGCTTTTTGGGCTCGGCCTTAGCCGTACGGCTGCCCACCCGCTGGACAGGACTGGGCTTAACTGTCTGCGCGCGACTCAAAGACGCACCCTCATCGACCATTCTCCTGGGCATGAACCTGTTCGCCGGATCGTGCTTCCCCTGCTACCGAGCGAGGTACGGCATTCGCTCGTGCGGCCCCTGAAACCTGACGATGCAAATCGCCCGCAAGATCAGGACTTCGGCTGCGCATGCGCAGATCCAGCAGATGCATCAGTCCCGCCAGGGCCAGCAGGGGCGCCGTCATTCCCAGCAGCGGGGGCTGCGCATTCAGCCTGAACGCCAGCATGAGCGCGAGGCCGGCGGCAATGCCTGCCAGAAACTGCTCGGGACCAAGCCGGCTCTCGCCTCGGCGCCATCGCCAATACAGGTAAAGAGCCTCCAGCACCGAGCAGGCGATGACAATGTCGAGCAGCAGAGTACCGGGCAGCCACGCGTTCATGCCCGGATTATGACGGGTACACTCGAATCGTCAACCAGGCGTGACACTCGCAGGTTGGGCGCTTGGCAAGGCCCGGACCGAAACCGATACGCCAGGCGCGACCTACGCCGCTTGCGCAGACTCGGACGCCGCCTGCGCAGACTTGGGCTCTAACTCGATCACGCCGCCGCCCAGGCACTCATCACCGCGATAAAGCACCGCACTCTGCCCGGGCGTGACCGCCCACTGTGGCTGGCCGAAGTCCAGGCGGACCCGATCGGCTTGCAGCAGTGCGAGGCGACAGGGCGAGTCCGACTGCCGATAGCGCGTCTTCGCGCCCAGGGCCCCCCCGGTCTGTGCCTCGTCGGGAGCCTGGCCTGCAATCCAGTGCGTCTGCCCTGCGGTCAGCCGGGCCGACAGCAGCAGCGGGTGGTTATGACCCTGCACGATCAACAGCGTGTTTCGCGCCATATCTTTGCCCGCAACAAACCAGGGCTCACCCGAACCGTCTCGCAGGCCGCCGACGCCGATGCCTTTGCGCTGGCCCAGGGTGTAGAAGGCCAGCCCTATGTGCTCGCCGACCACCTGCCCGCGATCATCGACCATGGGGCCTGGTCGCGTGGGCAGATAGCGATTGAGAAATTCACGAAAAGGCCGCTCGCCGATAAAGCAGATGCCGGTTGAGTCTTTCTTGGTCGCGTTCGGTAGACGCAGTTGCGCCGCGATTTCGCGCACCTGAGCCTTGTGCAGAGCCCCTACGGGAAACAAGGCCCGCGATAACTGGGCCTGAGTCAGTCGGTGCAAAAAATAACTTTGATCTTTACCCGGATCCAAACCCCGCAGCAGCGCGACCCGTTCACCCTGACTGTCGCTCACACGAGCCAGCCGTGCGTAATGGCCCGTGGCGATGCGTTCGGCGCCCAGCCGCATGGCGTGGTCCAAAAACGCCTTGAACTTGATTTCGGCATTACACAAGACATCCGGGTTGGGCGTACGTCCAGCCTGGTACTCGGCGAGAAAGCTGGCAAACACACGCTCACGATACTCGGCCGCAAAGTTCACAGCTTCGATATCGATGCCGATCACATCCGCCACGCTGGCTGCGTCAATCCAGTCCTGCCGGCTGGAGCAATACTCTCCGTCGTCATCATCTTCCCAGTTCTTCATGAACAGACCGATGACCTCACAACCCTGCTGCTTGAGCAGCCAGGCGCTGACGGCTGAGTCAACCCCACCCGACAGCCCAATGACCACCCGCTCGCCGCGCCGCGGCCCGATGATTTCGTCACTCATGCCTCAGAGCCCCGATTCGATGACCGCAAGGCCAAGGCCGGCAAACCCGTCGCCGACGTCTGTGTGCTGGCGCCACCCAACGCACGCGCATGAAAATCGGGCACATGCTTGAGCACCCCAGCTTCGAACCGCTGCCCGGCCAGACAGTCCTCAACCACCTGCATCACCAGAGCACTGCGATGCTGCTCGGCGCACTGACGAAGTTCGTCCGCGCTGAGCCAATGGGTGCGCACAATGCCCTCATCGAGAGCGCGCAGGGGCTCATGGGCCACCACGCGGCAGGCAAAGGCAAAACGCAGGTAGGTGACATCAGTGGCGCTTGTCTCGTGAACAAAGCGCGCCAGATAAACGCCGATGCCATGCAGAACACGCACGTGGTGGCCGGTTTCCTCGAGCGCCTCGCGGCGTACAGCCTCTAGAAGGCTCTCGCCCGGCTCGAGATGCCCGGCGGGCTGATTCAGCCGAACACCGGCCACCGTCTGCTCTTCAACAAGCAAAAACCGGCTTTCGTTCTCGATAACAGCCGCCACCGTGACGCTGGGTTTCCAAGTATCCATGCGGGTTCCTCGACCATAGTAGGATACCGGGTTTGGCATCTGAATCTGGAGAGCTCACATGCGTATCGGCGTACCCGCCGAGACCCGTGACGGTGAAACACGGGTCGCCGCGACTGCGGAGACCGTCAAGAAACTGGTCGGTGCCGGGCATCAGCTGCTGGTTGAACGGGGCGCTGGCGTTGCGGCCAGCCAGACCGATGAAGCCTTTGCAGCCGCCGGAGCCATCCTGACCAGCGCCGAAGAGGCTCTGGGGGCCGAACTGGTGCTTAAGGTTCGCACGCCTCAGGCACACGAGCTGTCCCGTATGCAATCGGGCGCGGCGCTGGTGGGCATGCTTAACCCCTTTGACCGTGACGGGCTGAGCGCGTTGGCGGGTGCCGGCGTCACTGCCTTTGCCCTCGAAGCCGCGCCGCGCACCACGCGCGCTCAAAGCCTGGACGTGCTGTCGTCTCAGGCCAATATTGCTGGCTACAAGGCGGTGCTCATGGCCGCAGCGGCTTATGGGCGCATGATGCCCATGCTCATGACAGCGGCTGGCACGGTCAAGGCCGCTCGTGTACTCATTCTGGGTGCCGGTGTTGCGGGCCTGCAGGCGATTGCCACCGCCAAACGCATGGGCGCGGTCATCGAAGCCTCCGATGTACGACCAGCGGTTAAAGAGCAGATCGAATCGCTGGGCGCCAAATTTGTCGATGTGCCCTACGAGACCGAGGAAGAACGCGAGATCGCCCAGGGCGTTGGCGGATACGCCAGACCCATGCCTGAAAGCTGGATGAAGCGTCAGGCACAGGCGGTCGCTGATCGCATGAAGCAGGCCGACATCGTGATTACGACGGCGCTCATTCCCGGTCGGCGCGCGCCGGTACTGGTCACCGCAGAGATGGTTCAGTCCATGAAACCGGGCTCGGTCATTCTCGATATGGCGGTCGAGCAGGGCGGCAACTGTGCGCTCAGCGATTGCGGCGCCACCGTGATCAAACACGGGGTCACCATCATCGGCCAGCCCAACCTGCCGGCCACGGTGCCCGCCGACGCCTCGGCCCTCTACGCTCGAAACGTACTCGATTTCCTCAAGCTGGTAATCGACAAGGAAGGCCGGCTTACGGTCAACCTCGAAGATGACATCGTCAAGGCCTGCCTGGTCACCCGCGAGGGCCAGGTGTTGCGGAGCTGAGCATGGAAGCGATCAACCCCACCATCATCAACCTGATCATCTTCGTGCTGGCCATTTATGTGGGCTATCACGTGGTCTGGAATGTCACACCGGCCCTGCACACACCGCTGATGGCGGTCACCAACGCAGTCTCGGCCATCATCATCGTAGGCGCCATGCTGGCGGCCGCACTCACCGAAACAACGCTCGGCAAGTCCATGGGCGTACTGGCAGTGGCGCTGGCGGCGGTCAATGTGTTCGGGGGCTTTCTGGTCACCCGCCGCATGCTCGAGATGTTTAAAAAGAAAGAGCCCAAGTCTGGCTCGGCCAGCAAGCACTGACAGGGGCGACCACCATGAGCATGAATCTCGTCGTCCTTTTGTACCTCATCGCCTCGGTGTTTTTTATCCAGGCACTCAAGGGGCTATCTCACCCCTCCACGTCACGCATCGGCAATACCTTCGGCATGGTCGGCATGACCATCGCCGTGCTCACCACCGTTGCCCTGGCCTTCAAACTGCGCCCCGAAATTGCCGCAGCAGGCATGGGATGGGTCCTGGCTGGCCTGTTGGTAGGCGGTACTGTCGGTACGCTGATGGCCAAGCGGGTCGAAATGACCAAAATGCCCGAGCTGGTTGCCTTCATGCACTCCATGATTGGTCTGGCTGCGGTCTTCATCGCCATCGCGGCTGTTGCCGAGCCCTGGGCCTTCAACATCGTCGAAAAAGGGCAGCCCATTCCCATGGGCAACCGCATTGAGCTCTTTATCGGCACCTTTGTGGGCGCGATCACCTTCTCAGGATCGGTCATCGCCTTCGGCAAGCTCTCGGGCAAGTACAAGTTCCGTCTGTTCCAGGGCGCACCGGTCACCTTCGGTGGTCAGCACATGCTCAATCTGGTGCTGGCACTCATCATGATCGGCATGGGCATCTGGTTCTCGATCACTGAGCAGTGGCTGCCCTTCGCCATCATGACGGCCATCGCCTTCGTGCTGGGCGTGCTCATCATCATCCCCATCGGTGGTGCCGACATGCCGGTGGTGGTGTCCATGCTCAACAGCTATTCCGGCTGGGCTGCCGCGGGCATCGGGTTTTCGCTCAACAACTCCATGCTGATCATCGCCGGTTCGTTGGTGGGCTCCTCGGGCGCCATCCTGTCTTACATCATGTGTAAGGCCATGAACCGCTCGTTCTTCAACGTCATTCTGGGCGGATTTGGCGGTGAAGCCGCTGCGGCCAGCAGCGGACCTCAGGCGCAGCGTCCTGTTAAGTCGGGCTCTCCTGACGATGCGGCGTTTCTGCTCTCCAATGCCGAAAGCGTCATCATCGTGCCCGGCTATGGTCTGGCCGTTGCCCGTGCCCAGCATCCTCTTAAAGAGCTCACTGACAAGCTGATCGCGCGCGGCATCTCGGTTAAGTACGCGATTCACCCGGTGGCGGGCCGTATGCCGGGTCACATGAACGTGCTGCTGGCCGAGGCCGAAGTGCCCTACGATCAGGTCTTCGAGATGGAAGACATCAACTCTGAATTTGGCGATACCGATGTCGTGCTGGTGCTGGGCGCCAACGACGTGGTAAATCCGGCTGCCAAAGATCCCAAGTCTCCCATCGCCGGCATGCCCATTCTTGAGGCACACAAGGCCCGTCAGGTCATTGTCAACAAGCGCTCGATGGCTTCAGGCTATGCGGGTCTCGACAATGAGCTCTTCTACATGGAGCGCACCATGATGGTCTTTGGCGACGCCAAGAAGGTTGTCGAAGACATGGTGAAGGCGGTCGAGTAAACCGTCGCCGCCTTGTCTAACTAAAGCCGGTGCAGTCATCAGGCGCCGGCTGGTCAAAATAATAGCGGTCGGTTTGTCAGTTGGCCCGTAGTCGAAAGCGCTGGATCTTGCCGGTTGCAGTCTTTGGTAACTCGGCTACAAACTCGATCCAGCGTGGATACTTAAATGGCGCAAGGCGGCTCTTGACGTGTGCTTTCAGCGCCTCACGCATCGCCTCATCGCCCGTATGACCGGGCTTAAGCACCACGAAGGCCTTGGGCTTAACCAAGGTGTCAGCGTCGCTCGCTCCCACCACCGCCGCCTCAAGCACCGCGTCGTGACTGCTCAGCGCTGACTCCACCTCAAAGGGCGAGACGTACTGGCCGCTGACTTTCAGCATGTCGTCAGAGCGGCCCGCATAGGTGTAGTAGCCCTGAGCATCGCGCACGTACTTGTCGCCACTTCGGGTCCACTCGCCCTGAAAGGTCGTACGACTACGCTCGCGCTGATTCCAGTAGGCCGCGGCCGATGAAGCGCCGCGAATGTACAGGTCTCCAACCTCACCATCGGCAACGGCACCGCCCTGCTCATCGAGCAGGCGAATCTCGTATCCCGGCACAGGTTGGCCGGTAGTGCCGTAGCGAACCGATCCGGTGCGGTTCGACAGAAAAATATGCAGCATCTCGGTCGAGCCGATGCCATCGAGAATTTCGACGCCGGTGCGTTCGCTGAAGCGCGCCCCGATCTGTTCAGGCAGAGCCTCGCCCGCTGAAGCACACACCCGCAGACTCAGCTGCTGTCGGCTTGGAAAGCCCTCATTAGCCAGCATCGCCGCATAAAGCGTAGGCACGCCACAGTACACGGTGGGCTTTAGGCCGCTGGCAGGTGCTTCGCCCTT
This sequence comes from Pseudomonadota bacterium, assembly GCA_039800325.1. Classification (GTDB taxonomy): domain Bacteria; phylum Pseudomonadota; class Gammaproteobacteria; order Burkholderiales; family Burkholderiaceae_E; genus SYIM01. Next base: position 16,501 of record JBDLQY010000228.1, read on the forward strand.
CAGTCTGCGAAACACCGCTTCAGGCGTGGGTCGCTCTGCCATCAAAACAGTGGTCGCACCCACCGCCAGTGGGAAGCTCAGCGCATTGCCAAGTCCATAGGCAAAAAACAGCTTAGCGGCCGAAAACACCACATCGTGCTCGCTGACACCCAGCACCGGAATACCGTAAAGGCCCGCTGTGTGCATAAGGCTGGCATGCACGTGCACGCATCCCTTGGGCGCGCCGGTAGATCCCGACGAATACAGCCAGAAACAGGCCTCATCCGCCACCGTCGGTGCCGGCTCAAAGACGTCCGTTCCGCGGGAAAGCATCGCATCAAACGGCGATGCATCACCGCCCGGCGCTGCTGACACAACCACCTGCTGCAGGCTTTCGATGGCGCCGTCCAGAAGGCCCTCGAAAGATGGCAGCAACGCCTGCGAGACAAAGAGCACACGGGCTCTCGAGTCCCTTAGCATGTACTCATAGTCCTGCCGCTTGAGCAAGGTGTTGACCGCCACCGGCACCACGCCTGCCTTGATCGCACCCAGAAACGCCACCGGCCAGTCGATGGTGTCGTGCATGCAGATCAGCACGCGCTCTTCGCGACGCAGCCCCATGGCCAACAAGGCTGAGGCAAATCGATTAACCCGTCGGGCAAGCTCGCCGTAGGTGCAGGCTGAGCGATCGTCGACATAGGCAAGCTTGTCGGTTCGCCCCGCCTGAAGATTACGTTCCAGCAGGTCATGCGCTGCGTTATAGAGCCGGGGAACCTGAATACCGGGCGGACTCGTGCTGTGATCGAATGCAGTCAGTCGTGTCACGGCGAAAGTCTCCTCTGTGTTTTTTAATGGATCGACGACAGGTCGATCAGGGCGTGCCCGTGCGAGCCCGCTGATCAGGCGATACGGAGGGCAACGCCTCAACGGCTGGTTCAGTCGATCCCTCACGAGGAAGTGCCGCTACCAGGGCCGCCAAAGACGCCTCGACACTCGAACCACTGGTATCGACCAGCACGTCAGCCATGGCATACAGTGGGTCTCGCTGGGCCAGAATGGCACGTAACTCAGCCATAGCCTGCGCTCGCCCCCGCATCGGCCGTAAATCGCCCTGCGCAATTACCCTATCCATGTGCTCAGCGGCCGAAGCCTTGAGCCACACGGTGAAGCAGCGATCACGAAGCAGGGAATAGGTCGCTTCCTCCAGAACAATCGAGCCTCCGGTTGCAATCACCATAGACTCGCCACTGGCGGTCAAGGTTTGCAACACGCGCCGCTCGGCGTCGCGATAGGTTTGCTGACCGTACAGAGTAAAAATATTCTCGAGGCTCGCGCCCAGTTCGGTTTCGATCGCTTCGTCCAGCTCTACGAAGCGGATACCTAACCGTGCCGCCAGCAGTCCCCCCAGGGTCGACTTGCCCGCACCGCGCAAGCCAATCAGGGCGATTCGGCCAGCCCGCAGCATGCCGCCATCGCTATAGCGTCGTACCAGGGCTTCGATGGCCGCCTGGCGATGTGACGCGCTAAGACCTCGCAGCACTCGAATCGCCTGATCAATCCCCTCGTCACGCTCGTGTGCACTCAGCAAGTTTTCAAGCTCACAGTTCAGCGCGTTGGCGACTTTGCGAATCAGCAGAATCGAAATATTGCCCGCGCCGGACTCTAGCTGCGCCAGGTAGCGCTCCGACAGGCCAGAGGCCACCGAGAGCTCACGACGGGTCAGCCCTAATTGCTGCCGACGCTCTCTTACCCGGTGCCCCAGCCTAGCCAGGAATCCGCTGTCGTCTATGCGCTTGTTGGAATCAACCACAGGATCTTTGTCCGTCAGGAGTTAAGCTGTGAGGGACGCATTCCGAGCCAACTGGGCTTAACTGAGCCGGGCCCGAGCGACCCGCGCTGAGCCAGGGACGAGCGACCCGCGCCGAGCAAGGCCCGAGCAGCTCGCGCTGAGCAACCCGGGTTGAGCCCGGCGCATCCGACCTGTCCGACAGGGTGGCTGCTTGCTTGGCCAGCGAAAGAATGCATTATTAAGCTACTTTGCGTAATTTCTTTACGATTTATGCACTATATCGCCCATTTCAGCGAATGGCAATGTCGACGATCATCGGCTCTGAACTGTGACCGAGATTGATGCAGTCGCGCGCGCTTATCCATGATTTCATTCACCTGGGATCCGTCCAGCTGGAGTGCCGATGGCTGGATGCCCAGGGCAACAGACGGGCCAGCCGTGCGGGGCGACCCGCTTTATCGACGCCCGGCACATCGACACCGGTTCCTACGACAACCGCCCCATCGACAACCGCCCCATCGACACCGGCCCCGCCGACATCCGTCCCGTCGATACCCGGCCCTTGGCCACCAAGCGATTCGCCGGCAGGCCCGTCAGCACCAAGCCCTGCGTTGGCTACCCTGGTCTTTCTGCATGAGGGTTTGGGCTCGATCACGATGTGGCGAGACTTCCCCGCCCAGCTCTGCCGAGCAACGGGGCTGCCAGGCTTTGTGTACGCGCGAGAGGGTTACGGCGCCTCTACCCCGCTGGCCAGCCCACGAGCGGTTGACTACCTGCATCGGGAGGCCGGTCAGGTACTGCCACAGGTCTTGGCTGCCGCCGGCATAGTCAATCCCATCCTGGTCGGCCATAGCGACGGCGCCTCGATCGCCTTGTTGCATGCGGGCTTCTTCCCTGGTGTCGCGAAAGCCCTGGTTGTGCTGGCGCCTCATTTATTCGTCGAGACCATCACCGTAGAGGCGATCGCCGAGGTCAATCGCCGCTTCCATGATCGGGGCGACAATCGCCTGCGGGCTGCACTGTCCCGCCACCACCAGAGCCTGGATAGCGCCTTCGGCGGCTGGGCGGGTATCTGGCTCAACCCGGACTTTCTCGCCTTCAACATCGAAGCCGAAGTCGCTCAAATACGCTGCCCGGTCCTGGCCATCCAAGGTGTCGATGACCCCTACGGTAGCGCCCGGCAGGTTGAACGCATCGCGGAGCTTTGTCCGGGCACGTCGGTGCACCTGCTGCCCGACTGCCGACACAATCCCCATCTCGAGCAGGATTCGCACACGCTAGGCTTATGCAAAGCCTTCATCGGTGAGCTTTCACGATGAGCAAGCGCTCACATAAGGTGCTCAGCCTACAGCCAACCCGACCCGCGCCCAGGCAACGCCCGCCTTAGACGGCGCCCGACCCCGCGGCTGCGCGTCGCAACCGGTCGGCCACCGCTCGCCACTGAGGCTGCTCAGGTACTTGCTCGACCAGAATGCGATCAACGCCCAGACGGTCGAGACGACGTAAGGTGTCGTATAAGCGATGCCCATAGCGTTCAGGATCAGCGCTGGCCGCTTCCCAGTGCTCGGCCTCCAACGGGTCACCAGCGGCCAGGACAGCCAGCCTGAGTCCACGCGCCCGCAGGCTCGCCAGTCGTACAGCCAGCACGCGGGCATCGACCAGCTCAAGCGGTGTAAGCGGCGCGTAGTGGGCGGCCAGACTGCCTGAAACCCTGGGCGCGGCCGCATCGGGCTCGGCCAGCGCATAGCCCAGAACCGACTCAATCTGCGCCACGGGTACGCCACCGGGCCGTAACAACGCGGCGCGTTCACGCGAGAGATCGACAATGGTCGACTCAAGTCCCACGGCACACGCACCGCCATCCAGAATGAGGGGCGCCTGTGCACCCAGATCGTCGCGCACATGGGCTGCGGTAGTGGGGCTGACGCGGCCAAACCGATTCGCTGAAGGCGCGGCGATACCCACTCCACCTAAGGCCTCGAACGCCGTCAACAGGGCCCGCGACACGGGGTGCGACGGTACCCGCATGCCTATGGTTTTCTGTCCACCACAGGCTGCATCTGGCGCCCCCTCGCGAAGGGGGAGAATGAGCGTGAGGGCTCCGGGCCAAAACTGTTCCGCTAACGCGTACGCCCGCGTATCGCATAAGGCCCAGCGTTCGGCCTGTAGAAGGCTGCTGACATGCACGATAAGGGGATGATCGGCGGGTCGGCCCTTAAGACGATAGACACCGGCCACGGCCTGCGCGTTGGCGGCATCCGCGCCGAGCCCATAGACCGTTTCGGTGGGAAAGGCCACCAGTCCACCCTCGATCAAGACCTGCGCAGCCTGCGCAATAGCCTCGGGCGTTGCCGCTCGAATGGGGTTGTCCAGCGGGACCGTCACGCGATACCCAGCAAGGTCGCTGCCCGCGCGCACGCCGCCTGTGCCGCGGCCGCCGTGTCGGCAACAAACGTGACATGACCCATCTTGCGAGCACGACGTGGCTGCGCCTTGCCATACAGGTGCAGCTTGGCGCGCGGATCTGCCAGCAGCGCGCCCCAGTCGGGCTCGCGCGGCTGGTTAGACGAGGCCGAATCAAACCAGACATCGCCCAGTAGATTAAGCATCAGCGCGGGGGCGAGCTGATGCGTATCGCCCAAAGGTAGTCCCGCCAGCACTCGAGCCTGCTGCTCGAACTGGCTGGTAACACTGGCATCGAGCGTCCAGTGCCCCGAGTTATGCGGCCGTGGCGCCATCTCATTAACGAGCACCTGCCCGTCGTCCAGCAGAAAGAACTCAACGCACAAGACGCCCACATAGTCGAGTCGCTCAGCGAGCACACCGGCCGCCTCTTGGGCCCGCGCACAGGCGGCAGCCGGTAATACGGCCGGGACCTGCGAGGTATGCAGAATGCCTGCGCGATGCACATTCTGAGCAATCGGCCAGATACGTATCGCGCCATCAAAACCACGCGCCAGCAAGACCGAAAGCTCAGCGCTAAGCGAAAGCTGTCGCTCAAGAACACACGCAACCCCGCCAAAACCCTCAAAGGCCTGTAAGGCCTCCTGCCTGCTTGCTACGCGGGCCTGGCCCTTGCCGTCATAGCCCAGGCGTGCCGCCTTCAGAATGCCGGGGAAGAGATCGTCCGGCAGCTGCTGCAGATCAGCAGCAGCACGAACCACGGCATAAGGCGCAGTCGCAATACCGCACTGCCGGATGAAGGCTTTTTCGTCGATGCGGTCTTGGGCCACCGCCACCGCGGCCGCCGATGGGCTGACCACGCCCAGTGCAGCAAGACGCTCAAGCGAGGCTGCCGGCACATTTTCAAACTCGGTGCTGACCGCCGGACACAGTCGCGCCAACTCATCGAGCGCCGCCTCGTCTTGATAGCCTGCGCGCAAGTGACGCTCAGCGACCGCGCCCGCGGGGCTGGCTTCATCAGGGTCAAGCACACACACCCGGTAGCCCAGCGCCTGCGCGGCCTGCGTGAACATGCGGCCCAGTTGGCCGCCACCCAAGATACCCAGCCAGCTGCGCGGCGGCAGAGCTGGCGAAGGCCGGTGAACGCGTCCCTGTCGCGCAAGCGATGCGTTCATCGCCTAGGTCTTAGGCGGCAACTGCATGGCGCGTGCCGCCTGCGATTGCGCGGCCCGAAAAGCTTCGAGCAGCGCGGCCAGGGCGGCATCGGTGGTAGCCAGCATGGCAATGACATGCAGTGCTGCATTGGCCGCCCCCGCCTCGCCAATGGCAAAGGTGGCCACCGGAATGCCGCGCGGCATCTGGACAATCGACAAAAGAGAATCTTCGCCACGCAGATACTTGGACGGCACCGGTACGCCAAACACCGGCACCACGGTTTTAGACGCCAGCATGCCCGGCAGGTGCGCAGCCCCACCCGCCCCGGCAATAATGGCTCGCAGTCCGCGGTCTCGAGCGCTTTCTGCGTACTGAAACATGTCATCAGGCATGCGATGCGCTGACACCACCCGCGCCTCATGGGCCACGCCAAACTCCTGCAGAATCGCGACCGCGTGGCGCATGACCTCCCAGTCGCTCGACGAGCCCATCACTACCCCAACCAGGGGCACTGCAGTCATCGTGCCGTTCATGCCGCGTGACCTTCGATCTGTTCGCCCGTCAGCCGCGCAAGCGCCTCGCGATATTTGGCAGCCGTGCGCTCAACAACCTCAGCCGGTAGCCGCGGGGCCGGCGCGCGCTTGTCCCAGCTCTTGACGGTTTCGAGATAGTCACGAACAAACTGCTTGTCGTAAGAGGGCGGCGAGCTTCCCACCTGGTATTCATCGGCCGGCCAGAAACGCGACGAATCGGCAGTCAATACCTCGTCCATCAGGTGCAGCTGGCCGTTCGCGTCGAGGCCAAACTCAAACTTAGTGTCTGCAATGATGATGCCGCGCCGAGCAGCGAATTCGCGGGCTCGTCCATATAGAGCCAGACTCACCGCGCGAATACGCTCGGCCAGTGGGGCGCCAATGCGGGCCACCATATCGTCAAAACTGATGTTCTCATCATGCTCGCCCTGCTCGGCCTTAGCCGCCGGCGTAAAGATGGGCTGCGGCAGTTGCTCAGCCAGACGTAGCCCGGGCGGAAGTTGAATGCCGCATACCGATCCCTGCGCCTGATAGTCTTTCCAGCCTGAACCGATCAGGTAACCCCGCACAACGGCTTCAACCAGAATGGGCCGCAGACGTTTGACCACCATCGCGCGGTCGCGGACCTGCGCGTACTCATCGGCGGCCACCACGGACTCGGGGTCAATACCGGTGAGATGATTGGGCACCACATCAGACAACTCGCGCAGCCAGAACAGGGTCATGCGATTGAGCACGCGTCCCTTATCAGGGATGGGCTCTGCCATGATCACATCAAAGGCCGAGAGTCTGTCCGTGGTGACGATGAGAAGTTGGTCTTCGCCCACCGCATAGTTGTCACGCACCTTGCCGCGACCCAACAGCTTGAGCGACTGCAGATTCGACTGATAAAGCGGCCCCGGCATGGCTTGGCCCTGGCAAAACCGCTATTGTGCCCGATCGCCCAGGGCTTACCGCGAACGGGCCAGCCAGTCGCGCAACCAGCCCAGTCCCTCGGAGGTTTTGCCGCGGGGACGATATTCGCAACCCACCCAGCCGTCGTAACCGAGCTCATCGAGCACGCCAAACAGGTACGGGTAGTTGACCTCACCGATATCGGGCTCATGCCGCTGCGGCACACCTGCGATCTGGATGTGCCCGACTCCGTCAAACCACTGGCGCAGCCGCATACTGACATCGCCCTCGACAATCTGGCAGTGGTACAGATCCATCTGCACCTTCAGGGTGGGCTCGCCGACCTCGGCCCGAATGGCATGCGCCTCGGCCTGCGTATTGAGAAAAAAGCCCGGAATATCGCGCGTATTAATGGGCTCGATCAGGGTTGTGAGACCGTGCTGGGCAAGGCGTCGCGCGGCCAACTTCAGATTGCTGACATAAACAGCACGCTGAGCCGCACGCTGCGTCGGATCTTTGACCAGCCCGGCCATGATGTGAACGCGCGGACACTCGAGTGCCACCGCATACTCGATGGCCCGGTCGAGGCCCGCGGCAAATTCAGCCTCACGCCCAGGCAGGCTTGCCAGCCCCCGCTCGCCACCCGCGAAATCACCGGGTGGCGCATTGAATAATGCCTGCTCCAGCCCGTTAGTCTTCAGCGCTGCACGCACCTGCGCCGGCGAAAACTCATAGGGAAATAGAAACTCAACCGCTTTGAACCCGTCACGGGCAGCTGCTTCGAAGCGCTGCATGAAAGGCACTTCGGTGTACATCATCGACAAATTCGCTGCAAAGCGCGGCATGGCGGGATTCCCTCGAAGCTTTAGTGGGCCAGCTGGGTTAGTTGCCCGCTGGCATAACGCTGGATCATCACGGACAAGGGCACAGCCTGAATCCGCCCGCCCTGCCCCTCGCAGCCAAATTCACGATAGCGCTGCATGCAGATCTGGCGGGCAGCCTCACGCGCGGGCTTGAGGTACTCACGCGGGTCGAATTTATCAGGGTACTCGTGCATGAAGCGCCGAATAGAAGCCGTCATAGCTAGCCGAATGTCGGTGTCGATGTTGATTTTGCGCACACCGTGGCGGATGGCTTCCTGAATTTCTTCAACCGGCACGCCATAGGTTTCCTTCATGCGGCCACCATACTGGCGAATCTCGGCCAGCAGGTCCTGCGGTACCGATGAAGAACCATGCATCACCAGGTGCGTATTGGGAATACGCGAATGGATCTCTTTCACACGGCCAATGGCCAGGATTTCACCGGTGGGTTTACGCGAAAATTTATATGCGCCGTGTGAGGTTCCGATCGCGATGGCCAGCGCGTCAACCTGTGTTTTCTTGACGAAATCAGCCGCCTGCTCCGGGTCAGTCAGCAACTGCTCGCGCGTCATCGTGCCCTCGGCACCATGACCGTCCTCTTTGTCGCCCTTCATGGTCTCAAGCGACCCCAGACAGCCCAGCTCGCCCTCAACGGTGACTCCCACCGCGTGGGCTATGTCGACCACCTTGCGGGTCACCGCCACGTTGTAGTCGTAGCTGGCCACCGTTTTACCGTCTTCCTGAAGCGAGCCGTCCATCATCACGGACGAGAAGCCCAGGTCAATCGCGCCCTGGCAGATGGCGGGCGACTGGCCGTGATCCTGGTGCATCACAATCGGAACCGTGGGGTAGGACTCAATCGCCGCCTGAATCAGGTGCTTGAGAAAATCCTCACCGGCGTATTTACGGGCGCCGGCCGAGGCCTGCATGATGACGGGCGCATCAAGCTCGGCGGCAGCCGACATGATGGCCTGAACCTGCTCGAGGTTGTTGACGTTGAAAGCCGGAATGCCATAGCCGTTCTCGGCTGCGTGGTCGAGCAGCTGGCGCATGGATACGATGGGCATGAGCGCTCCTTACGATGCGAATCCGTGATTATCGCCGATCCCACCCTGCCCACCCCAATGAACACATCAACAACCCGACACGGCTCGAGCTTTGACGGCCCCAGGCCGCGTTGGCATACTCGACTGACATGAACCCCAGTTTCACCACAAACGGCGCTTCCGGCGGCGGCGCGCCAGGCGGTGCCGTTTCCGATGGCCCCGCTGCCCACGTCGCGCCCCCCGGCGGTAAACCCTCACCGTCGCCTTCTGACAAAGACGCCGCTGACCAGGTGCCGCTGATCGGCGAGTCGGTCCAGCGGGTCATCGTAGAGGCCGAG
>JBDLQY010000229.1:0-4937 GCA_039800325.1 Pseudomonadota bacterium
GGCCGATTCGACAAGCAGTGCATGGTCATCGCCGATGGCGCCGCTGTCATCGATATCGTCGCCATGGGCTTCCTCGATGGCTACGATTTCGGCATCATCCAGTACATCAGCGCCCAGCACATGGCCGTTTAGATCGGTGAAGATTCTGAAGAGCATGCTGTCTTCGTAGTTGTCGCTAACGATGATCTCAAAGCCGCTGAGAACGCCGCTTGTGCGAATGACCGATGCACTGATCGCGCTGACTTCCAAGGTGTCGTCGTTGATGCGCACCCACTCATCACCATCGTCGATGACGACAGGCTTCATGTCTTTAGCCTGAGGCATAAAGACGGGCGACTGCGCCACGCCGATGCTCCAGAAGCCATCGTCATCGACGTACAGTACCGTGTTGTCGGTACCGCCCTTTCCGTCGGGCGAGGCCACCCAACTCCGGATATAACCCGTGGTGGTTTCGGGTGTATGCACCTCGGCTTCTACCGCGGCACGAGCGGCGGGGGCTGCGGAGTAGCGTGTGAGGCGGACCGCTGCCAGCGGGTCATGCTGCGGGATCGGTGCAATCACTGAGATCGAACCGACCGACTCGCCTTGCGCCGTCTGCAGACCCAGTGAGGCGGGTAGGTCGACTGTGAGATCGAATGTGCCGCCGTGGCTGGTCAGAACGTTAGAGGCAAGAATTGTGAGTGCGCCGAGATCGAGATTTCCTTGCTTCAATGCTGCTGCCAAGGCGAGCATAGTGGGGTCTGACTCAGGCAGAAGTGTGCGGTTGATGGCTTCAAGGACGCCCGCGAGCACAGGCCCATTGGGACCACCGCTTGGCAGTCGAATGGCATCCATGACGAGTTCTTGCACCGCGTCGGCTGTTAATAGTCCCGCAGCATTGTTCGGGCCCGATAGTACCGGGTAGTGGCCCAGCGCCATGGACAGTTGCGACAGGTCGATAAAGTCGGCAACCGTGAGGGATGTCGTTGCACCTTGAGTGGTCGTACCCTGAGTATGCGTACCCTGAGTGGGCATACCCTGAGTCGGTGTGTACGAAGTTTGTGTTGTCTGAGTCGGCGCCTCTGTAGTGGACGTCTGCTGCATAGTCATCACGCCAGGCTCGAAACCAGCGCCGAACAGATCAGCCAGCTTGACGCTGCCATATACCGTCTTGATGACGCTGGTGGCCGCATTGACGACCTCGGTGAGGCTTTGACCCTGGAAACTGGAGCCCACGGTGCCCAGAAGCCCCGTGAGCGGCGTAGTGGCCAGCGGCGAGCCAGCGATCATGTCGAAGAGCTGCGGCACCGTCTTGTTGCCCAGCGGTGCGCTTGCATCGAGATTCAGCGCTGTGCGTACCAGCTGCTCAAGGCTGTCCAGCACCGTGGGGTCAAGCATTCCCGACGTTGACTGTTGCTTTAGCTGGCTGAGGGTGGTGGTGACGTACTGTGCCGGCAGATCTACCGAAGCACGCAGCAAGCCCAGCAATTCACCGACGGTGTCAGCATTGGAGCCCAATTGTGAGAGATCACGTGCCAATACCAGAGCATCAGTCAGCTTGAGACCGCGCGCATCCGTCGGTACCTCAGCGCGATACTGCAATTTGGACAAGAACGTGCCGACGGTCATGTTCTGGAAGTGCGGCACGGTGCTGCTGAGATCTTCGGCAAACGCTGCAAGCTTGCCAAACGGCTGGTTACCCATGATCTGCGTAACCAGGGTGCCCGCCAGCTCGACACAGCCCTTGGAGCCGTAGGTGGCCAGCGAAAGGCCAGACAGATTGCCGGCATAGGACGACATCGGCGACGTCAGGGTCAGCGTCAATGATGGGTTGGGCCCAGACGTATCAATGCCGATGTAACTAGCGGGTGTTAAGCCCGGCAGATCATCAGTCACGACGGTGTCTCCGACCATCAGCTTGACCGGTAATTTCGCCTGCGTGTCTGTCGCCTGCGCGCTTGAGTCTTCGGCCGGCGACAGCGTGGCCGTCAGCGCTTGAGTCTGGGCATTGCGAGACAGATTTAGATTGACATTGAAATCAAGAGCGATCTCATCGCGATCACCCAGGTTCCAACCGCCCAGTGCCACCCGTACGTGCACGGCGTGTGACCCCGGTGTGATCTGACTCAGCGGGCCGAGAGGAATGCTGAGCTTGGGCGCGACGCCGGTGGCCGCGTTGTCGTCAAAGAGGGCCAGCGTGTTGGTACGACTGAGGCCCTTGTCTGCTGAGTGAAGATCGTAGACAAGCTCTAGGGCCTGCTGCGATGAACGATGCACGTGGGGTTGCAGGTCGACGCTGCCGAGTCCGCCGGGCTGCGTCTCAAACAGCTTGGCATTGGTCGAAGACAGTTGCAGGGTGTCAGGCTGGTTGGCGATGTTCAGCACAAACGGTTGGAACGACTCGGGCGTGCCTCCCAGGCCGATGGCCGGATTGTCAGCATTGATCTGCACGGTATAGCGCGAACGCTGCTCGAAATCGGGCACCGTGCCATTGAAGGCCCCGCCCTGCGAATTCGTACCGCCACTGACATTCACGAGGAAGAGCTTTCCATCGCGAATTTCAAACCGGCCTGCATCGGCACCCGTGACGCTTAGCACTGCGTTCGGATCGGTCTTACTGATGGTGGCAACCTGAATTCCCCCACTGGGGATCGTTGTGTTTTCGTTGACGGATGGTGTGGTTGGTGTGACCGTGAGACCACCCGGCTGACTGATGGGCGAAGCACCTTCAAGAGCGAAATCAACCCGGGCGTACGACAGGCTGCCATCAGACTTGTAGATCTGCAGCAGTAAATCATCGAGTACGGGCATACCGGCGGTCTGGGTTTTCGCCTGGACAGATAAAGTGTCGCTGGCAGAGATAACTTGACCCACCTCCACAGCCGAACCATCCGCCCTCTTGATCACGGCATTGGCGGGTACGCCGATAACCTTGGCAGTACCAGATACGCCCAACACATTGAGATTGCCGTCTGCATCGATGAGTTTCGACGTGGCATTTGCTACCACCGGCATGGCGGGATCGATATGGCTGAAGTCGACATCAAACGGACCGGAGACTGCCCCACGATTGTCGATGGTGAGGATGCTGATCGAGGAATCAACGCCGTCGCCTCGGTTGTTCCAGGCACGGTAAGTCAAGCGATCCAGTTGCAGGTAGCCCACGCGCATGTAGGCTGTGCCATTAAAGTCTACGAAATTGGCACTATTACCCACGTTAGACGGGAAGTTGACAACAGCACCGTCCCAAAGCAGCTCACCGCCGTTGGGACGGGAGATCAACAGCCAAACACTATCGGTGGCATTTTGCCCAGGGACATTGTTGGGGTCACCCGAATAGATAACGCGCTCGCCAACGCCATTGCCGTCGCGAAGTACCAGACCCAGCGGCACGGTGGAGCCGGCAACGACCTCAACGGGCAAGGGCATACCTGGAGCCAGATTGCCGAACCGGATAAGCGGCGCACGGTTTGCCTGGTCGGCGAAGGCAACACCAGCGTCAATACCCTGCAGCTCAGCGCCATTGGACTGATAAACCGGCAGGCTGCCACCAAAGCTAACCGAGAAGGTAACCTGCTCTTCAGCAGACAGCAGCGCCGCCGGCAGGCTTGCGCCCGTCGTAGTGTTGGCCAGGAGCTTGAGCAGATTGAGGTTCAGCAGCGTCGAGCCGCCCATGCTGACGGTTTGGCCGACAACGCTCCCATTCTGGAAGTCGATAGTGACACCAAAGGCGGACTTGACCTGGGTTCCGTCGACCAGAATCTTGACAGCCCCGTTGTCGCTGACCATCTTGACATTGAGGGTGGCGTCGACCGTGAAACCGCTATCGAGTCCGATACCCAGCGTGATCGTGCCGTGCTTGGGTGCTGCGGGCAGTTTGACTGTTACAGGGATCGAGATACTGGCGGGCGTGTCGTTGCCCGGATTACCGTCGAGTAGGTTGAGAACGTTTTGACGGTCAACCTCTGAACCTGTGCGAGTGCCATCTTCAGCGACACTGCTGAGTACTGCCTTAAGCCGGTTGCCTTCGACCCGGCCCGGTGCCAGACCATAGAACGGCCCGTTATAGGCACCAGTCGCCGTTGACTTGGGTTCGTTGAAATCAGCCAGTTGAATCACTGGCAGCGTCAGGTAGATACCCTCTTTAGCACTGCTGCCCAGCGCAACCGGCGGGGTCGGTGCCGATACCGGGGCCTCAGGAGTGCCTGCCTTGTCGACAAAGATGGCCCGGACGGTAAGCTGCCGCCCCAATAGAGCGTCACTGACGTTGAGGAACGGGCCGGTAGCCCCGGGAAGGTCAACGCCGTCGGCCTGCCACTGCAGTTGAACGCCAGAGGTTGGCAGACCGTCAACGTCACGTGCGTAGGCCCGCAAGGTGTCCCCGATGGCCGGGGCGCCACTGAGAAGCGTCTCTGTTGGGGTACCACTGAGGTTTTGCGCGACCCGATAGACCTCCATGGTGGCCATGTCATTGTCGGCGGTGACGCGTACCGTTCGTTCGAAGCCCTGCGACTGAGCACCCTGGTTATCAACGGCGACCAGCTTGAAGACGCGGTCACCGGCAAACGAACTCCAGGCTTCGGTTCGGTCGAAGGCTCCAGTCGTTGTATTGCCATCAATGCCGAAGATGATGGAGTTGATCAGGCGGTTTAGGATGACAGTGTCGGGTGCCTGGAATGCAGGCAGTCCGCTACCCGATACCGCGCCAGCTGTTAGAGGCACGGGCGCCAGAACCAAACTGTTGGTCTCGCCGAAGCTATTCTTCTCGTACGAGAAACCTCGCTGCTTGTCGCTGAGATCGCCAACCTTGGCGACAACCGACATAGTCGTCGGATTTTCAGCGGTTTCGCTGGCGTAGGTTTTGTAGACAACCCAGCGCGTGCCTGCCGGGAATACCGTGGCTGGGCTGGTGGTGCTGTTGGTGATGGGGCCTGTACTGGTGACCTGCTCGAATGACC
>JBDLQY010000230.1:0-12141 GCA_039800325.1 Pseudomonadota bacterium
TCACAACCCAATTTGCAGCTACTCACCGACATCATCAACCGGGGTATCGCGTCTGGCGAATTCCAAAGCGTCGATGTTGAAGTGGCTGTTCATGCGTGGATGTCTCCGCTGATTTTCAAAGCTATATGGACACACTCCATTCAACCCTGCTGTCCCGGCGCTCCTGACATACCCGCCGAACGCTTTCTGAGCGCCCACCTTGACCTCATCATGCGCTGCCTCAAACCCGGCGTGCCAACCGCGTAATGTGCCGGGTTCATTGCCACATACATACGCCCCTCTCATGACGAATACCCAATGTCTCGCACCCTAAGGTTTGCCATCCTCGCACTGGCGCTGCTGGCGGCCAGCGCGGCAGCCTGGCGCTGGTACAGCACGCGAGCCACCGCTGATCGCCAGAGCTCAGCCGCACCCACCGCGGACTCACGGCCAAAAGCCGCGCCCCGGGCGCTTGAGTTCGCACTGGCCGAGCTGCATACGGTCAGCCCGAGCCGGATCGCGCGGAGCATTCCCATTACCGGTACCCTGAGCGCCACGCAACAAACTATTGTCAAAGCAAGGGTGGCCGGCGACATTCTCGACATTAACGCGCGCGAAGGCAGCAGCGTCAGGGCGGGACAACTCATCGCCCGAATTGACCCTACCGATTTCGAACTGCGCGTCCGCGAACGATTGGCTAATGTGCGATCCGCCGAGGCCCAGTTCGAGCAGGCCCAGCGCACGCTGGAAAATAATCGTGCACTGCTGGCAAAAAACTTCATCTCGCAGAACGCGTTTGATAACTCCCTATCCGCCAGCGATGTAGCCAAGGCCGCGCTCGAAAGCGCCCGAGCCCAACTTGAACAGGCCCGCAAGGCGCTCGCGGACACCCAGATCGTGGCGCCTATGTCAGGCCAGATCGCGCAACGCTTCGCGCAGCCAGGCGAAAAAGTATCGCCTGACAGTCGACTCTTCTCCATCATTGATCTCTCCAGCATGGAGATCGAGGCTGCCGTCCCCGCAAGCGAGGTTGGTCTGGTGCGTATCGGCCAACCGGTCAGACTACGAATCGAAGGTGTCGATACCGAGCAGCCTGGTCAGGTACTGCGTATCAATCCCTCCACACAACAGGGCACACGGTCGGTGCTTATCTACGTCGGCATTCAGCAACGCGACAACCGGATTCGAGCGGGGCTTTTTGCCCAGGGCACACTCAGCGTCGACGAAAAATCAGGTGTCATCGTGATTCCGGTGGCGGCGATCCGCGAGCTCGCCGGGCGCCGAGTTGTATATGCTATCGAGCAAAGCATGGTGGTCGAGCGCGAAGTCAAAACGGGTGTTATCGATGAAACTGCCACCGCACCCAATGGCTCTATTGGTGCCGCTGAAATCGTCTCCGGTCTGAAGGCTGGCGAACGTATCGTCGCAGTCAACCTTGGTGTGCTCCGGGCGGGCTCGCCTGCTCTTGAAAAGGCGGCGCCCAAGGCACCGTAACACTATGTGGTTCACCCGGGTTTCGATCGCCCATCCCGTTTTCGCGACCATGATGATGGTCGCGTTTGTGGTGCTGGGTCTGTTTTCTTATCAGCGACTGTCGGTTGATCAGTTTCCCGACATTGCCTTTCCGGTCGTCGTGGTCACCACTGAATACCCCGGCGCATCACCTGAAGTGGTTGAAGCTGATGTCACGCGCAAGATCGAAGAGCAGGTCAACACCATCAGCGGCGTGAACGAACTGGCCTCTCGATCATATGAGGGAAGCTCAGTCGTCATCATTCGCTTCGATCTCTCGATTGACCCCGCGCAAGCCGCCCAGGACGTCCGCGAAAAAGTAGCCTTGGTTAGGCCATCGTTTCGCCCAGAGGTTAAAGAGTCGCTGGTGACCAGAGTCAACCCCGAAGACAACCCCATCATCTCGGTGGCGCTACAGTCGGACAGCCGCAGCCCACGTGAGCTCACAACATTAGCCGATCAGCTCATCAAGCGCCGCCTCGAAAATGTACGAGGCGTAGGGCGCGTCACTGTCGTGGGAGGCGTCAAGCGCGAAGTACTGGTCTATCTGAAGCCTGATGCGATGGAGTCTCTGCGTATCGGGGTTGACCAGGTGGTGTCGGCACTTAAAAGCGAAAATCAGGAACTCCCCGCCGGCACCTTGCTAGGCCGTGATCGCGAGCAGGTGGTGCAGATCAAGGCGCGGATACCGTCGGTCGCCGAGTTCGAGCGCATCATCGTCGCGCGCCGTGGAGGCCAGCCGGTGCGTCTTGCGCAGGTGGCTGATGTGGTCGATGGTCAGCAAGAGCGCGACAGCATCGCCCTCATCAACGGTAAGCCTGCGGTTTCGCTGGACATCGTGAAGGCGCAGGGCGAGAACACGATTGCCGTGGTGGACGGCGTCAAACGCATCGCCCAAGAACTCCAGGCGCAACTGCCCCCCGACATAAAACTGGTTGTAGTGCGCGACGCGTCGACCTCCATCCGAAACTCAGTGGCCAGCGTCAAGCGCAACATCATTGAGGGCGCCATCCTCACCGTACTCATCGTCTTTCTGTTCCTGTCTTCATGGCGATCCACGGTCATCACCGGGCTCACGCTGCCAATTTCACTCATCGGCACGTTCCTGGTGATGTACGCCATGGGATTCACCATCAATCTGGTCACGCTGCTGGGGCTATCCATCTGTGTGGGGCTGCTGATCGACGATGCCATCGTGGTGCGCGAAAACATTGTCCGCCACCAGGCCATGGGTGAAGACCACCAGCAAGCGGCGCTCGACGGAACGGCTGAAATCGGACTCGCTGTAGCAGCTACCACGCTCACCATCGTGGCGGTGTTTCTGCCCATCGGATTCATGGGCGGAATCATTGGCCGATTCTTTAAAGAGTTTGGCATCACCGTCGCGTTCGCAGTACTGCTGTCGATGTTCGTCTCGTTCACCCTGGACCCCATGCTGTCATCGGTTTGGCATGACCCCGACGCCCACGGTCCAAGAGGGCGCGGGCCCATCGCCTGGGTGCTCAGACGTTTCCAGTCGCTCATGGCTGCACTCGAGCGCAGCTATGTAAGCCTTCTTCGCTGGGGATTACGCCACCGACTGGCCACCATGGTGCTGGCCCTGGCCGCGTTTTTCGGCGCCTTTCCGCTGGCCGGACTGGTTGGCAAAGAGTTTGTGCCACAGGCGGATAACAATGAATTTTTCGTGTCGTTCTACACCCCGGCCGGTTCGCCGCTGGCATTTACCGAGCAGCGTGCCCGACAGATTCAGGAAACCCTGGCTGAGTTCGATGGGGTCACACTGACCTACGCCACCATCAACACCGGCGTGGTGCAGGGTCGTAATTACGGTAGCGTCTTTGCACGACTGGTGCCGCGTGATCAACGCACGCTGTCCGTACAGCAAATGCGCGCCCCCGTGCGCGAGCGCCTGTCGCGGCTGCCGGGTCTCACCATCACCGATCTGGGCAATCTCAATGTGGTGGGCTCAGGCAAACCCATACAGGTCAGCGTACTGGGACAGGACACCGTTGAGCTCGAACGACTCGGAATGGCGGTTCAGGCCGCCATGCGCAGAGTCAATGCTGATCTCGGACGCGAGGCCATCGTCGAGATTGACAGCAGCTCTAAACCCGCTAAACCCACTGTGTCGATTGATGTCGACCGGGCGTTAGCCTCAGATCTAGGGGTAGGCGTGGCACGCTTGTCGGCCGCGCTCAGACCCCTGTTGGCAGGCGAGTCCGCGACCACCTGGCGCGCCCCTGATGACGAAAACTACGATGTGCGTGTGCGGCTGGCGGCAGGCAATCGAAGCTCTATTGCTGATCTCGAACGTCTGACGGTCGCCTCCACTCAGCTTGAAGCTGACGGCGGCCCGCGCATGATCGCAGTCCGTCAGGTGGCCAGCTTCAACGCAGGACTCGGCCCGACCCAGATTAATCGTAAAGCGCTGGCACGCGAGGTACTGGTATCGGCCAATACCGACGGTATTGCAGCTGGCACTGCAGGCAGCCTGCTACAGAAATACCTCGATCAGATCGAACTGCCACCCGGCTATCAACTCGGTATTGGCGGGGGTAACAAGGATATGACCGAGAGCTTCGGCTTCGCGATGCAGGCGCTGGTACTGGCGGTGGTGTTCATTTACATGATTCTGGCCTCACAGTTCGGCAGTTTTCTGCAGCCGCTGGCCATCATGGCATCCCTACCCATGGCTCTGATCGGCGTCATCGCAGCACTGCTGGCCTGGCGCTCGACGCTCAATATCTTTTCCATGATTGGATTCATCATGCTGATGGGTCTGGTCACCAAAAACGCGATTCTTCTGGTCGACTTCGCCAATCAGGCGCGCCGCCGGGGCGTCGAACGCGCCCAGGCGCTGCTGCAGGCAGCCGAAATCCGGCTTCGCCCCATCCTCATGACCACGCTTGCCATGGTTTTCGGCATGCTACCGTTGGCTGTGGGCTTGGGCGAGGGCTCTGAGCAACGGGCGCCGCTGGCACACGCGGTCATTGGCGGCGTGCTGGCCTCTACCCTGCTGACGCTTCTGATCGTTCCTGTTCTGTACACGCTCCTTGATGACCTGGGCCGCCCTCGAAAGCGTCCAGACTCGCCGGCACCCGGTAGCCATTGATACACTTGGTTTTTTAACTGAACAGACTGCGGAAATGGACTTCGAACTTGCCCGTTTCAACATGGTCGAACAGCAAATCCGTCCCTGGGATGTGCTCGATCAGTCCGTGCTCGATCTACTGTTGACCGTTAAGCGGGAAGACTTCGTGCCGCCCGCGCTCCGTGCGCTCGCTTTCAGCGACCTCGAGTTACCCCTTGATGTCGCTGGCAGCTTGACGGGCGAAGTCATGCTGGCCCCTAAAGTCGAGGCCCGCCTGCTGCAGGCTGCCGCCGTCAAACACAGCGACTCAGTCCTCGAAATTGGGGCAGGCTCAGGCTACATGGCTGCGCTGCTCGCGCAACAAGCCGCCCGGGTGCTCACGTATGAAATACAGCCTGTGCTGGCCCGTTTTGCCACACAAAACCTGCAGCGTGCAGGCATTGCCAACGCAGTCGTCCGCGAAGGCCAGGGGCTGACGGCAGCCGATGCGGGCCCCTTTGATCTCATCGTGCTGTCGGGTTCAGTCGCATTCGTGCCTGATCAGCTGCTATCGGCACTGAGCCCTGGCGGTCGGCTGATTGCCATCGTGGGCGAACCGCCCATGATGACAGCACAACTCATCACTCACACTGACGGTACGCAGTTCTCGGCCGAAATCCTTTTTGACACAGTCGCCAAACCACTCGTCGGTTTCCCACAAAAAGATCGTTTCGTCTTCTGAACGGCACACAGACGGTGCCCCCGGAGAATCTCCCATGAAACACCCCCGCGTGACAGGCCCATGGTCTTTACCTGGCAGAGCACCCAATACCAGGCTGATGCGGGCTGAATTCGCGTCTAAGCGGCAGAGTTCATCGCAGTACCTGTCGTCGCGTGGACCGGTGCGGTTTCTGTCATCCCGCGGTCAGCTGTTATCGCTGATAGCGGTCACAACTCTTGCATTCTCAGCCCCATCACACGCATTTGACCTGCTGCAGGCCTACCGACTGGCGCAGGCCAATGACTCGCAGCTGGCTGCAGCCAAAGCCCAACTTGAGGCCGCTCGCGAGAAAGTACCGCAGGCGCAGGCGGCGCTGCTGCCCAGTGTCAACACCACGGGTACCCTGTCGCGCAGGTTTGAGGACGTAGACCGTCCAACGGGTGACCTCAATACGCAATACACGCTACAGAACTACAACGTACAGCTCACGTACCCCCTTTATCGCCTGCAAAACGTCGAAACCCTCGAGCAAAGCCGGGTGCAGGCTCAAGTAGGCGAAACCCAATTCGCCCAGGCTGGGCAAGACCTCATGCTGCGTCTTGCCCAGGCCTATTTTGATGTGCTGGTGTCACAAGACAATCTCACCACTATCCAGGCTCAGAAGCGCGCTATCACCGAGCAGCTGGCCGCCGCCAAGCGCAATTTCGAAGTCGGTACGGCCACCGTTACCGATCAGCAGGAAGCACAGGCCCGGTTTGATCTCGCCGTTGCACAAGAACTGGCCGCCAACAATGATGTTGAGGTCAAACGCGCGGCATTGTCCCAGCTCATTGGACGACCCATAGGCGTACTCAACGTGCTCAGGCCTGGGGTGCAGCTTCAAAGTCCGGAACCCTCACGCGAACTTGACTGGACGGGGGCAGCCCGCGACAGCAACTATGCGGTGCAACTTGCCCGCCTTAACGCTGAAATCGCGCGCCGCGAAATTGAAAAACAACGCCTCAGTACAAACTTCAACGTTGACCTGTTGAGTTCAGGCGCACACTCACGCAATGCTGCGTTCAACTCAATCAATGTGTTTTCAACGACGGCGGCAGTCGGCATTCAGGTCACGAAGCCGCTTTACACCGGCGGCGGAGCTGAGTCCAGGGTGCGCGAGGCATTGGCCAGCCATCAAAAATCGATATCGGATCTTGAAAGCGCCCGTCGCACGGCCGAGCTCGCCGCGCGGCAGGCATTCTTCGGTGTCAATAGCGGTTTGGCGCAAATTAGAGCACTTGAGGCCGCAGAAAAATCCAGCCAACTGGCGCTCGACTCCAACCTGTTGGGCTATCAGGTGGGCGTGCGCATCAACATCGATGTGCTCAACGCGCAGCAGCAGCTGTTCACCACGCGACGAGACCTGTCGCGCGCTCGCTATGACGCCTTAATCAACGGCCTGCGCCTCAAGACCACTACGGGCTCGCTCAAGGAAGAAGATCTGGGCACGGTCAATGCCCTGCTGGTTGCGCCTTAGTAGTTTGTCGTCGGTAAATCTGTCG
Organism: Pseudomonadota bacterium; assembly: GCA_039800325.1. GTDB lineage: Bacteria > Pseudomonadota > Gammaproteobacteria > Burkholderiales > Burkholderiaceae_E > SYIM01. The sequence goes on from JBDLQY010000230.1 coordinate 6,824, forward strand.
GTGGCCCGTACCACGAGCGCTGACTTATCTGATACGCACACAAGGTCTCACGGGCTGTGCCGGGTCTTGATGTCATCGGCCTCAAATGCGCCAAACGGCTGTCCGTACGGCCTCATTCAAGCAGCGGGCGTAGCGCCTGCAGTGTGCGTTCGGTCGCGCCGCGATGTCGCGATGCGAAGGTCCTTCCGCACTCAACCATGCGGCTACGCTTTGAATCATCACGCAGCACCTGTAGAGCCTGCGCGACGACACCCTCGGCGTCAGATACCTGAAGAACAGCACCCGCATCCAGTGCATCGACGGTGACCTGAGCAAAATTAAACATATGCGGCCCCACCACCACCGGCGTTCCCACCGCACAGGCTTCGATCAGGTTCTGTCCACCCAGCGGCTGCAATGACCCGCCGATGATGGCGACGTCGGCCATCGCATAGTAGGCAAACATCTCACCCATCGAGTCGCCCAAGAGGACGTCCACATCACCCATCTCTGGCAAATCAGCTGATACGCCCGCTGAGCGGCGCACCATCTGCAGACCGCGTTCGGTGACCAATGCCGCTACCTCGTCGAAGCGCTGGGGATGACGGGGCACCAGCACCAACAGGGGGGCGCAATCACGTGGCGCAGCCTGGCGCCAGGCATCAAGAATGAGCACCTCTTCACCCTCACGGGTACTCGCAGCCAGGACGATACCGCGTCGGGCTGGCATCACCTCACCCCGGACGGGTACCACCGCACCCCGGACTGAGACCCCTGCATCCTCTCGACGGACAGACTGCCCGGCATTCACCTGCTCGCGCCAGCCCCGCCCGCGCGCCACCAGCTCAGGGGGTGGGTCAATATCAAACTTCAGGTTGCCCAGCACCGGTACCCCCGACAGACCCAGCTGCTCGAGCCGCTCTGCGTCGGGGCCTGTCTGCGCAAGCACCTGCGAAAGACCAGACATGGCGGGTACGATCAAGGATCGCCAGCGCAGGCCCTTACGCAGCGATTTTTCCGATAAACGTGCATTCACCAGCACCAGCGGTACATCGCAGCGACGCGCCACCGCTACGAGGTTGGGCCAGAGCTCAGTTTCCATCAGAAGACCCAGGGAAGGCTGATGAAGACGTAGAAAGCGCCGTATGGCTGACGGCGTGTCGTACGGCAACCAGCACTGACGAAGCCGGCCCTGAGCAATCAGATCCGCAAACACGGCCGCACCCGTCTCACGGCCTGTCGGGGTCATGTGTGTCAGGAGGATTGGGCGCTGCGGATAGCGATCGGCCAGAGCACGGATGAGCGATTGCGAGGCTCTCGTCTCTCCGACTGACACTGCATGAATCCAGATAGCCCCAGGTGTTGTGGCTATGCCGACACCGAAACGCTCGCCCAGATGATGCAGATAACCCGGCTGTCTACGCGCCCTCCAGACGAGCGAACACAGCACAAACGGCAGCGCGCAGTACCAGGCAAAGGAATAGAGCAGACGGGCCACCGGGCGAGTATCGCACGAGCACCAACGCCGCCTGCAAGGACCGAGTGCTATTCTCTCGGCGCTGCCACCGCGATTACGGTGTTCTCAGCCCGAACAACATGCCGCTGCATCCCGATCCCGACATCATCGTCTTCAACCTGAAGAAGCGTTACACCGGCGTTTCGGCGACGGTTAACGCCCTGGTGCCGCTGCAGATGCAGCAGTGGCGTCTCGGTTACTGCGGAACGACCATGTCTAATGGAATCGTTGGCATGACGCTTCGAGAGGCAATCGCCCTCTCACGGAAACCCGCGCCCGGGCGTACTTTCAGAATTTGGCATGTACGGCGCGATCCCGAGATGATGGCGAGCCTCTGGGCACGTGACGTACTCCGGCTGCCGATCAAGCTGGTCTTTACCTCTGCGGCCCAGCACCTGCACGGCTGGTTTCCACGCTGGCTGATTTCACGTATGGACGCGGTGATCTCCACCACGCCCAAAGCCGCCAGCTTTGTCCCCAACACGACTGCCGTTGTACACCACGGCATCGATCTCAGCCGCTTCAGTCCGCCCGCCGACAAACTCACGGCCTGGGCCGATAGCGGACTGCCGGGTCGCTACGGCGTCGGCGTCTTTGGGCGCGTAAGACCCGATAAGGGTACCGATGTGTTCGTCGATGCGCTGATTGAGGCCTTACCCAAGCTGCCTGATCTGACCGCCATTATCGCGGGCCTGGCTCAGCCGAAATATCAAGCTTATGAAGCCAATCTGCGTGCACGCGTGAACGCAGCCGGGCTATCCGAGCGCATCGTATTTTTGGGTGAGGTACCTGCCGCAAAAGTAGCCGACTGGTATCGACGTTGCCTGGTCACCGTTGCATGCCCGCGCTATGAACCCTTCGGGTTAACGCCATTCGAAGCGGCTGCCTGCGGCTGCGCGCTCATCTGCTCACGCACCGGTGCCTTCGAAGACCTAGTGGTCCCCGGCGAACACGGCTGGCTGACCGACACTGGCGATGCCAGAGGCTTGGCGCGGGCCTTGTTGCGCATCATGGGCGACCCCAGACAGGCAGCCCGCATGGGTGAGGCTGCTCGGCACCGCGTCAGCACGCAATTTTCGCTGGACCGTGAGGCCGAGGGTATTGGGCGTGTTTATCGACAGCTTTTTGATGCCTGAGCCACATCGTCCACCACTGGTCTCATCAAACACGATCGATTCGCTCGCGATCGTGACTGTGGTGATTGTCACCTACGAGAGTGCGCACTGCCTGGACGCACTGGCACCACTCGTACTTGCGTGTCCGCATGTCATCTTTGTCGATAACGCAAGCGCAGACGGTAGCGCTGCGAAGGCCAAAGAGCGCTTCCGCCATGCACACGTCATTGCCCTAGAAAACAACATCGGGTTTGGCGCGGCCAATAACCGCGCGCTCGACAGCGTTCTGACCCCGTACGCGTTCCTGCTGAATCCTGACTGCGAAATCAGCGTGGAGAGCCTCGCATTGATGCTCGAGGAGGCACAGCGCTTCCCCGACGCGGCTGTGTTGGCGCCTCAGTTGGTCAATCGATCAGGCGAGCCTGATCTAAGCTACCGATGGCCCAGCACCAAGTGGGCATCACGCGGACCAGTGGCCATCGCTCCGGCGTGCGTAGGTTTTGTCTGCGGAGCGGCCATGCTGTTCGTAATCGCAAACATGACTGGTGCAGCCCGCTTCGATGAGAAGTTTTTTCTTTACTACGAAGATGACGATCTCTGCCTCAGGTTGTTCGCGTTACAACGGTCAATCGTTTTGATTCCGCGAGTCACCGCAGTGCATCGATCGCGCGGTTCCGTCAAGGGGCGCTCACCGATGCGGTCTGAGTATCTGCGGGGGTATCATCACGCCCAATCAAAGCTTCGCTTCGCGGCCAAGCACGTCCATCAGCGCCATGCAGAACGCCTGTACCGTCGCACGTTATGCCTGGCGTTGATCAGCTGGCCCTTTCGATTACTCAGCTTTTCACCGAAAAGGCTGGCTCGCCTGACCGGGCGTATCGTCGGTCTTTTGCGTTGGAGGCCCGATGCTTGATCCCACTCCGCCCAAGCGCTACACCCTGAGCGTTGGAATTCTGGCTCTAAACGAGGCACCGCGCATCAAAGCCTGTGTCAGCAGCGCACTGTTCGCGGATCAGGTGCTGGTCATTGACTCAGGAAGCACAGACGGGACCCGTGACATCGCCCAGGCAGCGGGGGCGGAAGTACACATGTACGACCAATGGCAGGGCTTTGCCGAGCAGCGCAATCGACTGCTATCGCACGTCCGAGCCGACTTCATATTTTTTCTCGATGCTGATGAAGTCATCACGCCCGAGCTTCGCGACGAAATCCTGGCGCATGTTGCAACTGGACGGGCTATACGCGGCGAAATTCAATGGAACCAGGTCGCCTATGGGCGAGCCCTCACAGCAATGGTCTCTACCGGTGGAATCCAGCGTCTGTTTTTGCGCAGCAGCATCATTCGCTATGAGGGTGTCGTCCATGAAGGTGCGGTACTACATGACGCGAACACTCCTGTCGTAAGACTGCGCAACCGCATGCCCCACTACTCCCGGGAAACCGTCTATGACAGCCTTCAGAAGCTGGCGCAGTACGTACAACATGGCGCCGCTAAGCGATACGCAGCTGGAAAAACCGGAGGTCTGCTGCGCGGATTCGGCTCAGGGCTAGCGATTTTTATCAGGCTCTATTTCTTCCGGCGCGGCTTCCTCTGCGGCGCTGAAGGATTCCTTTTTTGCTTCATGATCGCCCTGGAATGTTTTTTTAGGTATGCCGCTCTAAAGTATGATCGCGACCACCTCAGCGCACTGGCCAAACGTTAAATAGATATCCCATGAAACTACTTCGCGTGCTTCGCATGATTCGTGATGGCAGTCTACGCATCCACTTCAGCCAATATGGCGAAGACGTCATGCTGCACAAGCTGTTCGGCTCTAAGTTTGCTGACGGATTTTATATTGACGTCGGTGCTCACCACCCGTTTCGACAATCAAACACGGCATACCTCTGGCTTTTGGGATGGAGGGGCGTCAACGTAGACGCCAGCAAGGCCGCTATTGATATCTTTCGCAGAGTACGGCGCGATGATGTCAATCTCTGGTCTGCGGTCGTCGATGACGAAACCGCCGCCAGGCAATCGGAGATCGAACTGTTTTCTAATAAAGAAATTGATCTTGGCGCAACCTGTAAGCCTGATTTAGCAGAGCAAAGGGGTACTAAATTTTCGGTACGGGTTCCCTGCACATCGCTCACTAACATCATCAACACGTATGGGGAATTAAATTCTGGTGTCATCCACCTGTTAAATATCGATATCGAAGGCTTCGACGAGGCAGCCGTTGCCAGTATTCATAACTGGCGCTATAAGCCCCAGCTAATTCTTGTAGAAATCTATGAGAAAAACTTACGTCGGGTTTTTGAGGGCGAGACCTGTAAGCGTCTGGAGTCTGCTGGCTACATTCTCCTGCAGCGGGTTGGCCTGACATGTTTTTTCAAGCTGACCGAAAGCGTCAGCCAATAGCTTACTCGTGAGCCTGAACCATGTCTGAACCCAGACGATTGTCTCGTGCCCTGTTTAAATTACTGTCCAAGCGGGTATTGCAGCATCCAGGGCGCCTATCCCATTTTCGTCCATCAATCATTCACGCACCAAGCTCTGATCAATCGGCTAACGATACGCTGATCAAGCTCTTAATTAACGCATGTCAAGTTGCCGCCTCAGAACTTATTGAAAACGCCAACCCAGCCTTACCCGACACACACCTGTTCAATGTTTTTCCTGGTGAGCGCTACAGACTATTAAATGGGCTTATTCGCACCCTGAATCC